>JALHRW010000101.1 GCA_022841245.1 Planctomycetota bacterium | reverse complement strand
CCTGTGCGGCTGCCTTGGGGGGCCATGGTTTCTCCGCCATCCGCCGACCTGCCCCCGCTTGCCCCCACCCCCACTCACACGAATATCCGCGCCGCCATGCCCGATCCCGTCCCCGCCTGTCCGCATCTGGTCCAGAACTACGGTCGCCAGGACGTCCGCTTCGTGCGCGGCCAGGGCTGCTGGCTGTTCGACGAGGCCGGTCGCCGCTACCTGGACGGCTTCGCCGGCGTGGCGGTCAGCGCGCTCGGCCATGCCCATCCCGCCCTGGTCGCGGCGATCGCCGGCCAGGCCGCCACCCTGCTGCACACCAGCAACCACTACCACCACCCGCTGCAAGAGGTGCTCGCTACCCGGCTGAGCCGGCTGTCCGGCCTGCCGCGCGCCTTCTTCTGCAACACCGGCACCGAGGCCAATGAGGCGGCGGTGAAGCTCGCTCGGTTGTGGAGCGGCGCGCATGGCGGGAAGAAGCCGCGGCTGATCGCCTGCGAGGGCTCCTTCCACGGCCGTACCCTCGGCTCGTTGGCGCTGACCCACACGCCGAAGTACCGCGAGCCGTTCCTGCCGCTGATCGACGTCGAGTTCGTGCCCTTCGGCGACGCCGCGGCGCTGGCGAAGACCATGCGCGACGATGTCGCCGGCGTGTTCATCGAGCCGGTGCAGGGCGAGAGCGGCGTGGTGGTGCCGCCGCCCGGCTACCTGCGCCAGGTGCGCGAGCTGTGCTCGCGGCACGGCGCCCTGCTCGTCGCCGACGAGGTGCAGACCGGCATCGGCCGCACCGGGCGCATGTTCGCCTGCCAGCACGAGGACGTGCTGCCCGATGTGCTGTGCCTGGCCAAGGCGCTGGGCGGCGGCGTGCCGATCGGCGCCGTGGTCATGACCGAGGCGGTGGCGGCGCTGCTCAAGCCCGGCCTGCACGGCACGACGTTCGGCGGCAACCAGCTCGCCTGCGCCGCCGCCAACGCGGTGCTCGACGTCGTCAGCCAGCCCGGCTGCCTCGACCAGGTCGCGACCCTCGGCTCGCGACTGCAGGCCAACCTGCGCACCATCTTCCCCGAAGCGGTCCAGGTGCGCGGCCAGGGTCTGCTCATCGGCGTGCAGCTGCCGTGCGATCCCGCGCCGATCATCAAGGCCGGTTTCGACCACGGCGTGGTCGTCGGTCCCGCTGGCGGCAACGTCATCCGCCTGGCCCCGCCGCTGATCATCACCTCGCAGGAGTGCGACGAGCTGTGCGCGCGTCTGGCGCGGGCCAAGGCCTCGGTCGGAGTGGCGGCGAAGGCCTGAGATGCTCGCCCGCCTCGCCCTGCCGTTCCTCCGGCTGAAGGACCGCCGCACGCCGACGCCGGCGGCGATGCGCGCGGCGCAGGACCGCATCCGTGCCCGGCTGGTCAGCGATCTGGCGCGCCTGCCGGTCGGCCATGCCCGCGGTCTCGACCACCTGCCGCTCGATGGACGGCTGTGCGACGCCTTCCGTGCGCAGGTGCCGCTGGCGCGCTACGAGGACTACCTGCCGCTGCTCGAACGCGTCGCGCGCAACGAGCCGGACGTGATGTTCCCCGGCCGCGCCACCGCCCTGGCCATCACCAGCGGCACGACCAGCAGCGGCCAGGCTGGCGAGCGCTTCATCCCGCAGAACAAGGCGCTGCTCGCCCACCATCAGGCAGGAGGCGCCGCCGCCTTCGTCCGCCTCGCCGACTGGATCGGGCCCGAACTGCTCGGTGGCCGCCTGCTGCTCATGGGCGGCTCGACCGATCTCAAGGCCAACGCCCACGGCGTGCCGGCCGGCGACCTCTCCGGCATCATCGTTTCGCTCATCCCCAGGCTGCTGTGGAGCCTCTACGAGCCAGGCCGCGACATCGCCCTGATGGGCGACTGGGAGAAGAAGCTGGCGGCGATGACCGGCCGCGTCTCGCGCGCCGACCTGCGCCTGGCCAGCGGCATCGGCTCGTGGCTGCTGACCTTGTTCGCCGCCTGCTGCCGCGAGCGCGGGGTCGAGCGGGCGCAGCAGGTGTGGCCGCGGCTGCGCGCGGTCATCCACGGCGGCCACGCCATGGAGCCGCTGATCGGCCAGTTCCAGCACCACCTGCCCGGCGACACCTGGATGCAGGAGGTCTATCCCGCCAGCGAGGCGTTCATCGCGGTCGGACGGACGCCCTGGCGCCTCGGAGACGGCAAGGTCTCGGCGATGGACCTGCTGTGCGATCATGGCGTGCTGCTGGAGTTCTGTCCCGACGACGATCCGCGCGCCGAGGCCTGCGTCGGCCCCGAGGCGCTGGAGGCCGGTCGCGTCTACCGCGTCACCATCACCACGCCTGGCGGCCTGGTGCGCTGGCAGATGGGCGACCTGGTGCGCGGCGAAGGACCGGGCGTGATCCGCTTCGCCGGTCGCAGCAAGACCCGCATCAGCGTCTTCGGCGAGCACGTCGAGGGCGACCTCCTCGCCGCTGCGCTCGCCACCGCCTGCGCCGCCACCGGCGCGCGCATCCGCCACAGCCACGTCGCCCCGGTGCTGCCGAAGCCCGGCGAGCAGCGCGGCTCGCACGAGTGGCTGGTGCAGCCCGAGCCTGGCTCCGCTCTCGACGCCGCCGCCTTCGGCGAGGCGATCGACCGCCACCTGCGCGCCAACAGCGCCGACTACGATGCCCACCGCATCGTGCAGCTGACCGCCCCGATCATCACCACGCTGCCCGACGGCACGGTCGAGCGCTGGCTCGAAGCCAAGGGCAAGCTCGGCGGCCAGCACAAGGTGCCCCAGGCGTGGCCGGACCGGACGATCGCGGAGCAGTTGCTCGGCGCGTAAGGGTCCAGGGCGAAGCCCTGGCCGCAGGGCCGCAGGGGCGGAGCCCCTGCGCTAACCAGCCCGCGCCTCCTGGCGCATGGTCAGGGCGTGCAGGCGCGCGTAGCGGCCGTCCGGCCGCGCGATCAGCTCGGCCGGCGCACCGTCCTCGACGATGCGACCCTTGTTGAACACCAGGATGCGGTCGACGCCGCGCAGGGTCGAGAGGCGGTGCGCGACGATGAAGGTGGTGCGGCCGACGCAGAACAGGTCGAGGTCGTGCTGCAGCTTGGCCTCGGTCTCGAGGTCGAGCGCCGAGGTCGGTTCGTCGAGGATGACGATGCGCGGCTCGCGCAGGAACAGGCGGGCCAGGGCGATGCGCTGGCGCTGCCCGCCTGACAGCTTGCTGCCGCGCTCGCCGCAGAGGGTGTCGAAGCCGAGCTCCAGGGCGCTGATGAAGTCGTAGGCTTGCGCCCGCCGTGCCGCCGCCTCGACCTCGGCATCGCTCGCCAGCGGCCGGCCGTAGCGGATGTTCTCGCGCACCGAGGCGTTCCATAGGAAGGCGTCCTGGCCCATGATGGCGCAGGCCCGGCGCAGGGTGAGCAGCCCGATCTCGTCGATGGTGTGGCCGTCGTAGCGCAGCTCGCCGCGCTGCGGCCGGTAGAAGCCGAGGACGAGGTCGAGGAAGGTGCTCTTGCCGGCGCCGGTCTCGCCGACCAGGCCGATGCGCTGCCCGCACGGGATGGTCAGGTCGATGTCGGCCAGGACGGGGGTGTGCTCGGCTCCCGGATAGTGGAATTGGACGTTGTTGAAGCGCAACGTGCCGACCACCGGGATGTTCTTCGGCGGCTGCTGGAATCCCTCCAGCTCGCGCGAGTCGATCAGTTCGAGCAGCGAAGCCATGCCCGGCTGCGCCGACTGCCAGGCGTCGTAGGCGTTCATGCAGGTGTAGGAACCGCTGCGCACGTGTCCGAGCACGCCCATGAAGCCGATCGCCTCGCCCAACGTCGCGTGATTGGAAAAGACCAGGTAGGCCGCTGCGCACCAGGTCAGAGTGGTCGAGTATTCGCCGACGAACTGGATGATCATGCCGATCCAACGCATGAATACGCTCTGCTGCAGGCCGCTGCAGCGCACCTCCTCGATTGCGGCGTCCATGCGGTCGGCGGCGAGCTCCTCATTGCCCAGGCTCTTGGTCAGGCGCATGCCGCCGATGAACTCGACGATGCGGGCGGAGAAATCCTCGTTGGTCGCCTGGACGCGTCGATTCAGCACCCGGACGCGCCTGTAGGTGAGGCGGATCACGGCGAGCTGGAGCGGCACGGCGATCAGCGCGATCAGCGCCAGCTTCCAGTTGAGGTAGAAGATCCACGCCGTCGAGACCATCCCGACCGACAGGCCGACCACCATCGAGCCGGCGACGTTGCCGAGGAAGCCCTCGACCCGACCGAGGTCGACCGTCACCTGGTTGGACAGGGCGCCTGCCCCGCGGCGGCTGAAGAAGGACAGGGACATGCGCTGCAACTGGTCGACGACCAGGCGACGCATGCGCGCGGTGGTGGTGCGGATCAGGCGCTGCGACAGGGAGAAGGCGCGCACGGTCAGCCAGGCATGCAGCGGCCACAGGGCGAACAGCGCGCCGGCCCACGTCGCTGTCAGCCAGATCTTGTGCGCGGTGACCTGCTCCGGTGTGAGCAGCGGGAAGCTGCCGTTGATCACATGGTCGATCAGATAGGTGATCGAGGCCGCGAACGGGACGTAGCTGGCAGCCTGCAGGGCCTGGAAGGTGGCCGTCTGCCAGACGATGCGCCGGTCGGAAAGGAGCAGCGCGAGCAACCGCCGCAGCGGGCTGCGTCCAGCGGAGCGTTCGAGTGCGATCCGTCCAGAGAGCTGCCGACGCGAGCCCGAGGGGGGGCTCTGGTCAGTGGTCATGGACCGTATGCTGGCCGCCCGGAGGGTGCCTCAAGTGGGCTTAGAACAGCCTCTTGCCATCGGTTCCCGCTATGCCTTCAAGCTTCGCCCGCAGGAGGCGCAGTGCGTGGAACATGCGGCTACGCAGGGTGCCGAGGCTGATGCCGCCGAGGATCTCGCTGGCCGCTTCGTAGGTCATGTCCTGGTAGACCACCAGTTCGATGATCTCGCGGTAGATCTGCGGCAGCTCGGCGAGCGCTTTGGCCACGAACTCGGCCGCTTCGGCGCGCTGTAGCGGATTGTCGACGTCGGGCAGGGCCTTGTCCGGCGGTTGCGGCACGCCAGGAGAGTCCTCGTCAGCGTCGGCGAAGCTGACCTGGGGCCGGCGGTTCCGCGCCTGCAGCCAGTCGAGAGCGGTGTTGCGCGCGACGGTGTAGAACCAGGTCGAGAAGCGCCGCGTCGGGTCGTAGCGGTCGGCGCGCTGGAACACCTTGAGGAAGACGTCCTGGCCGATGCAGGCGGCCTGGTCGTAATCGCGCACGATCTGGTAGAGGTAGGCGAGGATCGGCCGGCGGTAGCGCTCGTAGAGCAGACCGAACGCCTCGAGGTCGCCGTCGCGGCAGCGCTCGGCGAGCCTCTCGTCGCTGTCTTCGCCGGGCTTGGCGAGCATCAGCCGAGCGTGGCCTCGATGAGCAGGGTGTCGCCCGGGCGGACCGGCTCGCGGAAGGCGATGCGGCGCAGGCTGGCGACGCGCGGCACGCCGCCGTCGTCGACCAGGGCGAGTTCGCGGATCTCGGCGACCTCGCTGCCGTCGGGCCGCTTGACGCTGCCCGAGGCGGTGCAGGCCTTCAGTCCGAGCTTCATCGCAGCGACCCAGGCGGCGTCGGCGACCGAGGCGAACTGGGTCACGCCCATCATCAGCGGCGCGCCGGGGAAGTGGCCGGCCACGAAGGGATGGTCGTGCGGGTAGGTGTACGAGCAGACGATCTTCTTCGCCGCCGGATCCCAGCTGACCACGCCGTCGACGAAACGGATCGGGCGCGCCTTCCAGCCGAACTCGGCGACCGGCGTGGCCGGCGGCAGGGGCAGCGGCCGGGGCGGGCGGCCTGAGACCTCGGCCATGGTCGCCACGCCGCTCATCACCTCGGCCTCCAGCACGCGCTGGCCGTCCACCTCGGCCCAGGTGCTGAAGACGGTGAAGGGGGCGCGGTCGCGGGTGATCTCGGCGTGCCCGACCAGTTTGCCGCTGAACGGCACCTGGCGGTTGAACACCACGCGCGAGATCGAGCTGAACACCGCCACCTGCCCGTTCGGTGCCAGGCGCGGGGTGAGCAGCGGGACGCCGGTCAAGGCGAGGAACTCGAAGACGAAGGGTTCGTACCAGCAAGCGTTGCCGGCGCCGTCGAGTCGGCCCATGACCTCGCGGCCACGCGCGTCGCCGCGCGGTACGCTGGCGTAGGAGCGGCCGATCTTGCCGCCGTCGTCCAACTCGACCAGATCAGGCAGCATGTTGATGCCACGGTGCGGGAGGTGGGCTTCGAGGGCCTTGGGGTCCAGGGAGAGGGGCATCCCCTGGAACGTGGGCCGGAGCGGCGCAGCGCAAGAGGCTGGTGCGCTACGTCGTGCGATGCGCCTTGGAGCCGATCAGCCGGGCGATGGCACGCGGGTACAGCTCGCGTTCGGCCGCCTGGACCCGTGCCGCCAGGGTATCGGGGGTGTCCCCGTCCTCGACCCGCACCGCCAGCTGGTCGACGATCGGGCCGGTGTCGTAGCCGCCCTGGACGAGGTGGACGGTGCAGCCGCTGACCCGGCAGCCATGCGCCAGCACCGCCTCGTGCACGTGGTGGCCGTACATGCCCTTGCCGCCGAAGGACGGCAGCAGGCTGGGGTGGACGTTCACCGTCCTGCCGGCCCACGGCGCCGGCGGATCCCAGAAGCGCATCCAGCCGCACATCGCCACGTACTCGGCGCCGTACGCACGCAGCGCCTCGGCCGGATCCTTGGCCACGACGCAGGGATGGCCGAGTTTCTTCGCCCGTTCGATGCCATATGCGTCCGCGCGGCTGGCCACGACCACGGCGATGGTGGCCGGGAGCGTCCCGTCGGCGATGCGGTCGGCGAGATTCTGGTAGGTCGTGCCGGAGCCGGAGAGGAGGATGCCGAGCTTCGTGGTCATCAGTTCATATTCCCTTGCCGAAGCCAGGTGCAATCCATTGCCCCGCCGACGAGCTGGATCTCATCGGTCCCAGGCCATTACCCCTCGTCGACGTGGACGTCGACGCTCCGCCGAGCGAGCGCAGGCGTAAGCCCAGCGAGCCTGGAACGAGCGGTATCGCTTGGCGAATCGCCAGCGTCAGCGCAGCGTGTCGAGCGGGTCCAGGGCGAAGGCCTGGGCGGGGGTTCGGGGGCCTGCGGCCCCCGGGCTCACTGGCGGCCGGTCAGACCTTGAAGTGCTGCACCGATTCGGTCAGGGCGGAGGCCATGCGCGACAGCTCGGCGGCGGCGCGCTTGGCTTCGGCGGCCGAGGTGCCGGTGGAGCGGGCGCCGTCGGCGACGGCATTGGCCGCTGCGGCGATCTCCTTGGCGGCGGTGGCGGTCTGCTGCACCGCATTGCCCATCTCGCGGGTGGTTGCGGCCTGCTCCTCGACCGCGGAGGCCGAGGTGTGCTGCATCTCGTCGATACGCTTCATCAACGCTGACACCTGGCTGATCGCCTGGCTGTTGCCGGTGACGTCGCCCTGGATGGCGGCGACCAGCTTGGCGACCTCGCCGGCGGCCTCGGTGGTGCGCCGGGCCAGGGCCTTGACCTCGCTGGCGACCACGGCGAAGCCGCGTCCGGCGTCACCGGCGCGCGCCGCCTCGATGGTGGCGTTGAGGGCGAGCAGGTTGACCTGCTCGGCGATGCCTTGGATAAGCTGCAGGATGCCGCCGATGTCCTCGCTGGTCTTGGCCAGGCGCTGCATACCGGCCGAGGCGGCGGCGGCGCTCTGCGAGCCTTCGGCGGCGGTGGCTGCGCTCTGCTGGGCGGAGCGTGCGAGCTCGGCGATCGAGGCGTCCAGCTCCTGCACAGCCGAGGCGACGGTGCCCATGCTGGTGGCGACCTCCTGGGCGGCGGCCGAAGCGCTCATCGCCCGTTCGGTGGTCGCAGTCGCCGAGCTGTCGAGATCCGCGGCCAGGGTGTTGAGGCTATTCGACTCGCTGCGCACGCCATCGGCGTGGCCGCTGATCGTACGCACCGTCCCGGCCATGCCGGCGAGGGCGTCATTGAGCGAGCCGGCCATGCGCCCGATCTCGTCGCTGACGCCGGTTTCGAGGCGGGCGGTGAGGTCGCCCTGGCCAACCTGCTCTGCGAGCGTGGCGGCGCGGCCGACCCGGCCGGTGATCGAGCGCATCACGCCGATGGCGATGACCGCGAATACGACCAGGCCGGCGAGGCACAGGCCCAGCCAGGTGAGCCCGGCTCCGGTCTCGGTGCGGCTGGCGTTGGCTCGCGCATCTGCGGTCGCCTTGGTGGTCAATGCGGCGACGCTGTCACCAGCCTTGCCGGCGTCAGCGGTCGCGGCCTGCCGTTTCGCCAGCAGCGCCTTGGCCTGCGCCGGCATGCCGCTCCAGCGCTCCAGTTCGCCCTCCAGGGCAGCGATCACCGGCGGCAGGTCGATGCCCTTGACCACCGGGGCGCTCAGGCGCAGGCCGTAGATCGCCTTGCCGAAGTCGCTGTCCTTGGCCAGGGTGGCGGAGAACAGGTCGAGCAGTGCGGTGTCCTCGCTGCGCAGGAAGCGCTGGTAGATCGCGGTCAGCTTGCTGACGCCGATGTCGCACTCGCGGATCAGGTTGAGCACGCCGAGCTCGGCCGGACCGAAGTCGTCGCCCTCGGTCTGCAGCTGGCCGCGCAGCCCAAGCACATCCTTGAGCATCTTCGCCACCCGGCCGCCGACATCGACGCTGGCAGCGGTGAAGCTCTGCTCCATCGCGACCTCGGTCTCGCGCGCCTCCTTGAGGCTGGCGAAGGCGGCAGCATAGGACTGCAGGCTGTCGCCGATCGCGCTGCGCGTCGCCGGGTCAAGCCTACCAGCGGCGAGGATGCCTTGCGCCTCGGTGGCGGCGGAGGTGACAGCCGTGGCATCCGCCGGACGCAGCAGGCGCAGCCAGGCCTGCTGGTGGGCTTCCGCCTCGCGCGACAGCAGCACGAGACGCTGCGCATCCTCCTGGCGCGCCTGCGCCGCACCGATCTGCGACCAGGCCATCCAGGCCAGGCCGAGGGGTGCGACGACGAGCAGAGCGCACAGCGCTGAGAGCAGTGCGAGCTGGGCGCGCAGGCTCAGGCGGGCCAGGAGGCTTCCCATGGACTACTTGCCCGCGACGAGCTTGGCCCCCTGCTCGGGGGTGAGGTCGTTGGTGCCGCAATTGAGCACATAGACCTTGTCGCCGTGCTTGACCTGGAGGATGTAGCCGACCTTGTAGGAGGGGGTCTTCTCGCCCGGCTTCGGCCACACGTAGTCGACCCAGCCCTCGCCCTTCTCCTTGGCCACCTTCATCACGTCGATCATGAACGCCTTGCCGTTGGCGTCGCGCAGATCGGCCAGCGACTTGCCGACCAGCTTGTACTTGATCGGCTGGAACAGCACGACGCTGTTGGCGTCATAGACCGACATATAGGTGCCGCAGAAGACGAACGGGCTGTCCTTGCCGCGGAACTTCTCGAACGCGGCGTCACCCTCCTTGGCCAGCAGTGCGGCTGCCTCCTTGGTCTTGGCCATGATCACCTCGGGCGTGGCCTTGGTCGCGGCGCTGGCGGCGCAGGCGGCCTCGGTCTCCTTGGCGATGGCGTCGAGATCGACCTCGGCAGCGGGCGCCAGGGCGGCGCAGGCGAGCAGAGCGACGAGGAGGGGACTGGTGCGCATGTCTGTTCTCCGGAGGGTTGCCGCGCCAGTCTACTGCCGCATCAGTCGCCGTGCAAGAAATAGAGACCGGTACGTCCCGTGTCCGTGCCTGCCGTTCGTCGTTCTCCGGACTCGCGGGAAACCGACCGTGGAGCGAGCGCCGAAGCGTGCCGGACTTGAGCCGCGTTGTCGGTGTGGCTCTGGCCGGCATGCGCCCAGCGAGCCTGTCTTGTGTATCGCTTGGCGAATCGCCAGCGTCAGCGCAGCGTGTCGAGCGGGTCCAGGGCCAAGGCCCTGGGCGGGGGTTCGGGGGCCTGCGGCCCCCGGGCTAACAATGGACGGCGTGGCCGAGAGCGTCCGCAGCCGCCTCCATCACCGCCTCAGCCAGCGTCGGATGCGCGTGCACCGTCTCGGCGATCTCCCGCGCGGTGCATTCCAGGCGCAGGGCCAGGCACAGCTCGCCGAGCATCTCGGTGGCGTCGACGCCGACGATGTGGGCGCCGATCAGCTGCTCGTACTCGGCGTCGAAGATCAGCTTGACCATGCCCTCGGGGTGGCCGATGGCCTTGGCCTTGCCCGAGGCGACGAACTGGAAGCGGCCGATCTTGAGCTTCTTGCCGGCCTCCAGCGCCTTCTTCTCGGTCAGCCCGATCGAGGCGACCTGCGGCTGGCAGTAGGTGCAGCCGGGGATCTGGCGGTAGTCGACCGGGGCCGGATGGCCGGCGATGTGGCCGACCGCGGCCTCGCCCTCGAAGCTGGCCTTGTGCGCCAGCAGCTGCTTGCCGGCGACGTCGCCGATGGCGTAGATGCCTGGCGCGCTGGTCAGCTGGTTGGCGTCCACCGCGATGAAGCCGCGCTCGTCGAGCTTGACCCCGGCGGTGTCGAGGTTGAGGCCCTCGGTGTTGGCGAGGAAGCCGACCGCGACCAGCACCTTCTCGACCTCGACGACCTCGGCGACGCCGCCCTTCTCCAGGTGCACCTTCACGCCACCGGCGCTGTCCTCCAGCTTGGTCACCTTGGTGCCCGTCTTCACCGTCACGCCCTGCTTGGTGAACTGGCGCTCGACGAACTTGGCGATCTCGGCGTCCTCGACCGGCAGGACCTGGTCCATCACCTCGACGACGGTGACGGCGGTGCCCATCGAGCGCAGGAAGAAGCCGAACTCCATGCCGATGGCGCCGGCGCCGATGCACAGGATCGACTTCGGCAGCGCCTCCAGCGAGAGGGCGTGGCGATAGTTGATGACCTTCTTGCCGTCGACCGGCAGGTGCGGGAAGGTGCGCGGCTTATGGCCGGTGGCGATGATGATGTTGTCGGCGGTGACGGTCTGGGTGCTGCCGTCGGGCTTGGTCAGGGTCAGCGACTTGGGGCCGGCGAACGAGGCCGTGCCGGTGAGCACGGTGATCTTGTTCTTCTTCATCAGGAAATCGATGCCCTTCGACATGCCGTTGGCGACGTCGCGCGAGCGCTTCATCACCATGGGGAAGTCGGCCTTCACCTCGCTGGCGACCAGGCCGAAATCCTTGGCGTGGCGCATGCTTTCGAGCATCTCGGCGCTCTTGAGCAGGGCCTTGGTCGGGATGCAGCCCCAGTTGAGGCAGATGCCGCCGAGATGCTCGCGCTCGACCACGGCGGTCTTCTTGCCGTGCTGCGCAGCCTTGATCGCCGCGACGTAGCCGCCGGGACCGGCGCCGATGACCAGGACGTCGTAATCAGCCATGATGTTCCGTTCAGATGAGCAGGGTGGCCGGGTTCTCGAGCAGTTCGCGCAGCGTCTTCATGAACGCCGCCGCGTCAGCGCCGTCGACCGCGCGGTGGTCGGCGCTGAGGGTCAGGCGGACCAGCCGGCCGGGCACCACGGCGCCGTTCCTGACCACCGGCTCGTCGCGGATCGCGGCGACGGCCAGGATCGCGACCTGCGGCGGATTGATGATCGCGCTGAAGGCGGCGATGCCGGTGCTGCCGAGGTTGCTGATGGTGAAGCTGCCGCCCTGGAACTCGGCCGGGGCCAGCTTCCCGTCCTGCGCCTTCTTGGCCAGGATGCGGATCTCCTCGCCGATCGCGCGCACGCTCTTGCTGTGCGCCTTGGTCACGATCGGGGTGATCAGGCCGTCCGGCAGGGAGACCGCGACCGAGATGTCCGAGCTGTCGAGCTGGGTGACGGTCTTGCCGTCGAAGGTGGCGTTGAGGCGCGGGTGGGCGCGCAGGGCCAGGGCGCTGGCGCGCACGATCAGATCATTGATCGTCACGCGCACGCCGTCGAGGCGGTTGAGCTGCTCGCGCACCAGGTCGAGCTGGCCGGCGTCGACCTGCTCCTCGACATAGAAGTGCGGGATCTGCTGCTTCGAGGCCTGCAGGCGGCTCGCGATGATGCTGCGCATCGGCGACATCGCGATCGCCTTGTCGCCGGCGTCGGCGCGCAGCACCTTCAGCTTGGGCTTGAGCGGGGCGGCCGGACCGGCGGCAGCCTTGGCCGAGCCGTCCTTGATCGCGCGCTCGACGTCGGCGCGGACGATGCGCCCGTCGGGGCCGCTGCCGCTGATGCGGGTCAGGTCGAGGGCGTTTTCGGCCGCGATGCGCGCCGCGACCGGCGAGACGCGCGGGCCCTTCTTCACCGGGGCGGCCTTGGCCGGGGCCGGGACGGCGGCGAAGTTCAGCGCCGGCTTGGGCGCTCCGCTGGCGGTGGCGACAGGCGCGGCGACTGCCCCGCCGGCGGCCAGGGCCTCGTTCTTCTTCTTGGCCTCGGCCAGGGTGGCGGCGATGTCCTCGCCCTTGCTGGTGAGGATGGCGGCGATGGTGTTGACCTTCACCACCGTGCCGGCGGCGGTCAGCAGCTCGCGGATGGTGCCGCCCTCGGGCGACTCCCACTCGGCGACCGCCTTGTCGGTCTGGATCTCGGCCACCACCTGGCCGGGCTTGATGACATCGCCGGCTTTGACGCGCCACGCCACGAGGGTGCCCTCGGACATGGTCGGCGACAGGGCGGGGAAGGTCAGTTCAGTGATCATGGTGGCTTACCGGTAGCAGGCGGCGCGGACCGCGGCGATGATGCGGTGGGGCTTGGGCAGGGTCTCGTGTTCGAGGTTGGCGGCGTACGGCATCGGATTCTCCGTCGTCGTCACGCGGCCGACCGGCGCGTCGAGGTCGTCGAAGGCCAGTTCCATCAGCTGGGCGGCGATCTCGGCGCCGAGGCCGCCGGTGCGGTAGCACTCCTCGACCACGACGCAGCGGTTGGTCTTCTTCACCGAGCGCACGATGGCGTCGATGTCGAGCGGCTTGACCGTGCGCGGGTCGAGCACCTCGCACTCGATGCCTTCCTTGGCCAGCTCGGCGGCGGCCTCCAGCGACCAGTGCACGCTGCGGCTGATCGCCACGATGGTGCAGTCGCCGCCTTCGCGCTTCAGATCGGCCTGGCCGAAGGGGATGGCGTAGTCGGCCTTGGGGATCTCCTGTTCGAGATTGTAGATCATCTCGTTTTCCAGGAAGCAGACCGGGTTGTTCTGGCGCAGCGCGGTCTTCATCAGGCCCTTGGCGTCGTAGGGCGTCGCAGGCGACACCACGATCAGGCCGGGGAAGTGGGCGTAGAGCGCCTCGACCGCGTGCGAGTGCTGCGAGCTGACCCGCGGGCCGGCGCCGTTGGGGCCGCGCATGACCAGCGGGATGGGGAACATGCCGCCGGTCATGTAGTTCATCTTCGAGGCGTTCGAGATGATCTGGTCGAAGGCGACGAAGCTGAAGTTCCAGCTCATGTATTCGATCACCGGACGCAGGCCGGTCATCGCCGCGCCGACCGCCAGGCCGGTGAAGCCGCCCTCGGTGATCGGGGTGTCGATGACGCGCTCGGCGCCGAAGATGTCGAGCAGGCCCTTGGTCACCTTGTAGGCGCCGTTGTACTGCGCGACCTCCTCGCCCATGACGAAGATGGTCGGGTCGCGCTGCATCTCCTCGTAGAGCGCCTGGCAGATCGCCATGCGCACCGAGAGCAGCTGCGTGCCGTCGCCGAGATCGACGCCCTTGTGGCCGTTGATCGGGTCGGTCTTGGGGTTGAGGGCGCGGCGGATGGCGAGGGGATGCGCGAGGGGCGTGGTCATCGGATCAGCTCGCGGCGTAGACATGGGTGGCGAGTTCGGACAGCGCCGGCTCGGGGCTGGCCTCGGCGAATTTCACGCAGGCGGCGATGCGCTCGCGCACCTCCTCCTCGACCGCCTCGATCTCGGCGTCGGTGATCCACTTCTCCTCCTGCAGCGCGGCCTGCACGCGGCCGATCGGATCGAGCTCCTTGTAGCGGTCGACCTCCTCCTTGCTGCGGTAGAGGCCGGCGTCGGAGACCGAGTGGCCGCGGTAGCGGTAGGTCTTGGCCTCGACCAGCACCGGCTTCGACTCGCGGCGCACGTAGGCGATGGCCTCCTGCGCGCACTTCCATGAGGCGCACAGGTTGAGCCCGTCGAAGGTGTACGACTTCATGCCGTAGCCGACCGCCTTGGCCTCGGCCAGGCTCTCGACCGCGTTCGAACGGCAGGTCGCCGTGCCCATGCCGTACTGGTTGTTCTCGATGATGTAGATCGCGGGCAGGCCCCACAGCGAGGCCATGTTGAGCGACTCATGGAAGGTGCCTTGGGGCGAAGCGCCGTCGCCGAGGAAGGTCACCGACACGCCACCGGTCTTCTTGTACTTGGCGCTGAATGCGGCGCCGGTGCCGACCGGGATCTGGCCGCCGACGATGCCGTGGCCGCCGAGCATCGCCTTCTCCTTGGAGAAGAAGTGCATCGAGCCGCCCTTGCCCTTGACGTTGCCGCCGGCCTTGCCGTACAGCTCGGCCATCAGCTCGTCGACGCCGACGCCGGCGAGGATGGCCTGGGCATGGCAGCGGTAGCTGGTGACGCTGGCGTCGATGCCCGGATTGAGATGGGCGAACCAGCCGGTGGCGACCGCCTCCTGGCCGATGTAGAGGTGGAGGAAGCCGGCGATCGACTTGGCTTTGTAGGCCAGTTCAGCGCGCTCTTCGAAGCGGCGTATCGTCAGCATCTGGCGCCACATGGCGAGCAGGCGTTCGCGGCCGATCTCGGCGCGCACGGAGGCGGTATCGACCTGGTAGAGCTGGGCGGGCATCAGGGTTCCTGCGCGGTTCTGACCGCGCGCCGCGACCATGGAGGCCCGGCTGGGTCCCGCAAGCGCCGGGCGGCGAACTTGCCGCACGGACGCGCGACATCGGGGTATTTCCCATTTCAGCAGGGACTAGTTGTGCAGCTCCGTGCAACGACATCGCCCTTCCGGCGCGGGACCGGAAGGGCGATCATGGAGTTGCAGACGCGAACGCGCGTCGTGCTAGGGCTTGGCTGGCTCGGCCGGAACCGGCGCCGGAGCGAGCGTCGGCACGGTGACCGGCAGCGGCTCGACCGGCTTGGCTTCAGGCTTGGCGGCCTCGGGCTGGGCGGGTGCCGCCTCGACCGGCTTGGCCGCTTCGGGCTGGACCTGAGCTTGGGGCTGGGCCTGGACTTGGACCGGGGCCGCTGGGGCGGCTTCGGCGGGCTTGGCCGCCTCAGGCAGCACGACCGGGGCCGGCGCAGCTTCGCTGGGCTTGGCGGCCTCGGGCTTGGCCGGAACGGCAGGCGCAGGAGCCGGACCAGGCTTGGCCTGCTCGCTGGGCGGGGCGACGGGCGCCGGGGCGTTCTTGACGTTCTGGAACGACCCGCGGTGCGGGTAGGCCATGAACAGCACCATGATGAAGAAGAGCACGGCAAGGGCGCCGGTCACCTGCGCCATCTTGCGGTGCGCGCCGACGCCGAGCGAGGCGTCGAGCTGGCCGCCGCCGCCGAACGCGCTGCTGATATCGCCAGCCGCGCCCTGCAGCAGGATGAGCCCGATGATAGCCGGGCAGAGGATCCACATGAGGATCGAGATGACGTAGACGACAGTGTCCATGGATGGCCTGTAGGAGGGGGGCGAAACGTTAACGGGGGGCCGGCCAAAGGCCAGCCCCCCGTCCAGGACCGCGGGCTTCAGCCCGCGAAGCGGTCTCGACGCGGGCTGAAGCCCGCGCTCCTGGTCACCCCGCGCCGGCGATGATGGCCAGGAAATAGGGGGCCTTCAAAGCCGCGCCGCCGACCAAGGCGCCGTCGACGTCGGGCTGCGACAGGATCTCCTTGGCGTTGTCGGCCTTGACCGAGCCGCCGTACTGGATGCGGATGCTGTCGGCCAGGCCGCCGACCACGCCCTTGAGCACGCTGCGGACGTAGGCGTGGGTCTCCTGGGCCTGGGCGGTGGTGGCGGTGACACCGGTGCCGATCGCCCACACCGGCTCGTAGGCGATGACCAGGGTCTTGAGCTGGTCGGCGGTGAAGCCGGCGAGGGCGCCGGTGATCTGGGTCTTCAGCACCTGCTCCAGCTTGCCGCCCTGGCGCTCGGCCAGCGTCTCGCCGATGCAGACGATGGGGACGAGGCCGTGCTTGAGCGCAGCGCCGAGGCGCTTGTTGATCAGCGCGTCGGTGTCGCCGTAGTACTGGCGGCGCTCGGAGTGGCCGAGGATGACGTACTTGGCGCCAGCGTCCTTGATCAGCACGGGGGACAGTTCGCCGGTGAAGGCGCCCTTGTCCTCCCAGTGGGTGTTCTGCGCGCCGACCCCGATCGGGCTGCCCTTGGCGGCGGCGGCGACCGCGGCGACGGCCAGGGCGACCGGGCACACCGCGACTTCGGCCTTGGTCGGCTTCTCGGCCAGACCCTTGGCCAGGGCGGCGACGAGAGCGGTGCCCTCAGCGATGGTGAGGTTCAGTTTCCAATTGCCGGCGATGAACTTCTGGCGGGCCATGTGGCGCTCCGTGCGGGGTGGACCGGCACGGTAGTGGAACGGACACGGCGTCAAACGGCTTGCCCGCGCAGCCGTGTGGCCGACCCTGCCCGCCCATGCCCACCGGCACCGTCCTCGTCTCCGGCCTCGGCCTCATGGGCGGCAGCCTGGCTGCCGCCGCCAGCGCCGCCGGCTGGCGCGTCCTGCTGCACCACCGCCGGCCCGAGCCGGTGGCCGAGGCGGTCGCTCGCGGCTGGGGCCAGGCGGTCACCGATCTGGCCACCGCCCAGGCCGATCTCGCTGTCGTCTGCACCCCGGTCGAGCACCTCGCCGCCGCGGTGCGCGCGATCGGCCCCGGTGTACCGGTGGTCACCGACGTCGGTTCGGTCAAGGGCGTGCTCTGCCGCGAGCTCGCCGGTGTGCCCGGCTTCGTCGGCTCGCATCCGATGTGCGGCAGCCATCGTCAGGGCATCGCGCATGCCGACGCGCAGCTCTACCGCGGCGCCACCTGCATCATCACGCCGCAACCGGGCAATCCGCCGTCGGCGGTCGCCCTGGTCGAGCGGCTGTGGACCGCGCTCGGCTGCCGCCTCGTGCGCCTGACGCCCGAGGCGCACGACGCCGCCGTCGCCGTCGCCAGCCACCTGCCGCACGTGCTGGCCAACGTCGCCGCCCGCCGGCTGACGTCCGAGGCCGCTCCGCTGTGCGCCGGCGGCTTCCGCGACGTCACCCGGATCGCCGGCGG
>JALHRW010000100.1 GCA_022841245.1 Planctomycetota bacterium | reverse complement strand
CAGGGCGCGCGAGGCAACGGCGGCGACGGGGATGCCGGCCAGCGCGGGGTCGGCGCAGGCGCGCAGCAGGACCTCGGGGCCGACGCCGGCCGGGTCGCCCATGGTGATCGCGATGGGGGGCATGGGAAACAAACTTGGGCATGTACGGTATGGGGCAAGCCGGGGCTGGCATCGCCGCACGCGGGCGACACAGTGCCAGCGCTTCCGCAAGCTCGAGAAAGGCCTGCATGCATCTCTCCCGCATCCTCATCGCCCCCACGCTCGCTGCCGTCGCCATCTGCGCCGGCGAGGCCGCCCCGGTTCCCGTGACCCTGCGCGTCGCCGACGGTGCCGAGCTGGTCAAGGCCTGGGACTCGTCGATCTACGCCAAGGTGTGGGGCGACCCGGCCGCTGCCGCCCTGCGCGCCAAGTGGGCTGAGAGCCTCAAGGAGATCCAGGGCGAGCTCGGCTTCGATCCGGTCGCCGCCGTTGCCGGAATAAAGGGCTGCGAAGTGCGCTTCCTCGGCATGGCGGCCGAGGACAAGCCGCGCCTGCATGTCCGCGTCGACCTCGGCGCCGCCGCCGCGCCGCTCTTCGCCATGCTCGGCAAAGATGAGATGGCGAACAAGAAGAAGCAGGTCGCCGGCGCCGACGAGGCCTTCGGCGATGAGAAGGGCACCCTCGCCCGTTTCGGTACCGTGGTGGTCTTCGCCGCGAACACCGAACCGGTGCCGGCCGCGCCGGCCGGCGTCTCGCCTGCCGCCGTCGCCGTCGATCTCGACGCCAAGCTTCTGGTCGACTCGATCGCCGGCGGCATTCCGGCCGACAAGAAGGCCGACTTCGACAAGATGGTCAAGAATCTTGGCCACTATCTCGGGCTGTGGAAGTACCGTGGCGACATCGTGCCGGAAGGCGTGCGCGAACGTCTCGACGCAAATGTGCCGACCCCCGGCACCATGCCGGTCGATCGTAGCCTGCTCGCCCGCCTGCCTGCCACCACGCTGATGGCGGCGTCCTACGGCTTCGACGGCAAGGCCTACTGGAAGACCGACGGCCAGAGCATGATGCAGCAGATCGACGAGGCGATGCATCCTGGCGCTCCGGCCGGCGCCGCCGCCACCGCGCAGGAGCTCCAGGGCTACCTCCAGGCCATGGGCATCGAGGCCTCGCTGCAGCAGATCGTCGAGGGCCTGAGCGGCACCAGCCTGCTCGCCCTGACCCAGTCGGCGCCGTTCCCCGCCGTGACCATCGCGGTGCCGCGTTCGAAGCCGATGGACCAGCTGCTCGGCTTCGGCATCGCCCAGATCGGCGGCGCCCTGCCCGAAGAGGGCCAGGCTGCGCCGGTGGTACTCCCCGGCGTGCCGGTGGCCATCACTCTGCTGCGCGACAAGACGCACTGGGTCCTGACCACCGACGCGGTGCTGTCCTCGACCTGGAGCAGCGGCGCGCCCGGCGGCTTCGCCGACACGCCGATGGCCAAGACGCTGTACGCGGTGGCGCCCAAGGACGCCGCCCTGCTCGGCGCCAGCGACACCCCGGCGGTGCTGCGCACCATCCAGGGCTACCTCGGCATGGTCCTCGCCGGCAACGATGATCTGACCCCCGAGCAGAAGCAGTCGATCAACGGCGCGCTCATCCGACTCGCCGCCGCCGCCTCGACCGGCTACGTCTTCGCTGCCAATGACGCCAAGAACTCGCGCACCGAGGTCCGCGGCCTGGTCGGTTCGGGCCTCGTCCCGGTGCTGATCGGTGCTGCCACCTTCGGCATGGTGATGAAGGACCGGATGGGGGGCGGAGACGCGATCGAGATGGATGAGGGCAGGGCCGAAACGCCCGATGGCCGCGCCATCGAAACCCTCGGCTCGGTGCTGTTCCCGGCCCAGTTCCAGTTCCAGGGCGGCACCTACGCGGACCAGGATGGCGACGGCGTTGGCGAGTACGCGACCCTGGCCGAGCTGATGGGCAAGCGCCCGGCCCCCGGCCGCGCCCAGGGCGAAATGCTCGCCGAGGGCTTTGCCGATGATGGCACCCGCGACGGCTTCCACTACTCCATCTACCTGCCCGATGCCAAGGGCGCTGCGCTCGATGGCGCGGGCGGTCGCAAGGCGGACAAGGCCGCAGCCGACGCCCAGGAACGCGCCTTCGTCGTCTACGCCTGGCCGGTCGAGGCCGCCGGCGGCTCGCGCTCGTTCGCCGTCGACCAGACCGGCGTCGTCTACGAAGCGCCGTACACCGGCAAGGCTCCGGCCTGGAACGCCCTCTACGGCGGCCAGGGCTGGGACGGCGTGCCGGCCTGGCAGCCCGCTCAGCGCTGATGCGGAACAGGTTGCCGTCGAGGACGCTCCATCGATGAGCACCTCGGCGATGCGACGCTACCGCCAGACCACGGCGGCGCAGGAGGACCTGATCGGCGATCGCGGCACGGACCGCCTCGACCTCGATGTCCTGTTCGGCCGCGCTGCGCCGCGCCGGCTGGAGATCGGCTGCGGCCACGGCGAGTTCATCTCGCAGATGGCCCAGGCGCATCCCGACGAGGACTTCGTCGGCTTCGAACTCGATCATCTGCGGGTCAACAAGTGCGCGCACAAGTGCCTGAAACTCGGCGCGACGAACGTGCGCATGTACGCCGGCGAGGCCGAGAGCCTGGTCGCGCGTCTGCCCGATGCCGCGTTCCGCCGCATCTACATCCTCTTCTCGGATCCCTGGCCGAAGCTGGCGCACCGCCGCCGTCGTCTGGTCAACCGCGCCTTCCTGCTCGAGCTGGCCCGGGTCGCCGCGCCCGGCTGCATCTTCGTCTTCGCCAGCGACACCCACAACTACGCCATGCAGGTGCTGGCCAACGTCAGCACCATCCCGGGACTGTGGCGCAGCCTGCACCCGGCCGGCTATATGGTCGACGTGCCAGTGCGCTTCGAGACGGTGTTCGAACGGCACAAGCGCGCTGAGGGCTGCACCATCATGAACCTGCGCTTCGAACGGACCCTGTCTCGACAAGCAGACACTTTGCGGGATTGAAACCTACAGGAGGGCGCTACCGTCCTTCCTTTAGCTATTCCGCACATCGTACCGATACGAGGCCGCTCATGCGCATCATCGCCCTCACTCTGCTCGCGGTTGCCGCCCTACCCCTGGGCGCCGCCGAAGCCGCTCCCGCCGGTGAACCGGCGGTATCGCGCTACACCCTTGCCGATGGTCGGAAGATCGACGGCATCTACGACAAGGAGCGCGGGGTCATCGTGCTCACCGGCAAGATCCGCATGGAGCTCTCGGTGAAGCCCGATCAGATCCTCAAGACCGAGTTGCTGGCAGCCAGCGCCGGACCGGCCCAGGCGCAGTCCGAGCAGGCCCAGAAGGGAGGCAAGTCCGCCGAGTCCGCACAGGAGTTCAGCGTTCTGGTTCTTGCCGATTTCGAGCGTGCGATCGAGGCCGAGCGCAAGGTCAAGCTGACGGCCCTCGCCGCCACCGATAAGGCGATCGTCGAGAACCGCGAGAAGCGCATGGTCGGCAGCAACACAACCACGACCAAGGAATGGGAGAAGTACCAGGCCGAGCAGCGGCGCCTGGGCGAGCAGGGCGAGCAGTTGCAGAAGGTCCGCGAGCAGCGCCTGCAGGAGGTCAGGGTGCTGGGCAAACGCTGGGCCTTTGCCCGCGCCATGCGCGCCAGCCTGCAGAAGTACTCGAGCCTGCACGAGCGGCTGTTGCAGTCGCCGGCTCTGGTCTGGCGCGATGATCCCAAAGCCACCTTCACCACCGTCGCCGATGCCGCGCGTGAACGCTTCGGCGGCGTCCTCGAAAAGGAGCGCGTGGCGCAGCAGGAGGCCGAGGCGCAGCAGCAGGCCCAGGCGCAGCAGGGCGTCAGGCGTTGGAACAGCCAGACCGTGCGTCGCACCGCCGAACAGCAGAAGGTGATCAACAACGAACTGGTTTCGATCTACTACGACTACTACTCGAATCTGTTCATCAACAGCAAGATGGCGGCGCTGCCCAAGGATCTCATGGAGCTGACGCCGGACACCACCATGATCATCAACGACTATGTCGGGTTCCACCGCCGTATCGTCGACTATTGCCGCACCAATCAGAAGAATGTCGACCCGCGTATCCTCGACGTCTTCGTCGGCGTGGCCAAGGTCTACTTCCCGGCGATCAAGCAGACGCCACCGCAGGACTTCCGCTCGGTGATCACCGACTATCGCGAGTTCGTCGATAGCGTGCCGGGCGACATCGGCGCGTTCGATCCCAAGATCGAGGTCGACAACGAATTCAGTCGCATGCGCCTGTGAGGAACTGCTTCGCCCTCGCTGCGCTGCTGCTGACGGCGCATCTTGCCGCCGGGCAGGCGCCGGTCGACTTCGCCACGGTGCAGGAGACGGTCGGACGCAGCGTCGTCTGCGTGCACGCTCGTACTGTCTCCCGCGTCCGCTCTTGGCGACCCGGGGCCGCTGGCGAGGAGGCTGCCGCTTCCGGCACCGGCTTCGTCGTGCGTTCGAACGAGCGCGAATCCTACATCGTCACCAACGCCCACGTCGTGCTCAAGGACATGCGTCCACGCGATGGCGGGTCGCCCAAGCAATTCGACCACCTGGTCATCAGCTTCCCCTCGGGCGAGTTCTTCGATGCCGAGGTGGTTGGCTTGTCGGTCGAGGCCGACCTCGCCGTGCTGCTTGCCGCATGTCCCAACGTCCCGGCGGTGAAATGGGCGGACAGCAACGCTGCACGGGTTGGCGAATGGGTCATGTCACTCGGTTATCCGCGTGGCCTCGGCTACAGCGCCTCGGTCGGCATTGTCAGTGCCACCGAGCGTTCGTTCGGCATCTACCGCGATGTGCAGGGCGTCGAGTCCTTCGTGCAGACCGACGCCTCGATCAACCCGGGCAACAGCGGCGGACCGCTGGTCAGCTCCCGCGGCGAGGTGCTCGGGGTCAACGCCGCCATCATCACCCAGTCGGGCGGCAGCGAGGGCCTCGGCTTCGCCATCTCCTCCAATCTCGCTCGTCGCGTCATCGACGACATCCTCGAGAGCGGTCAGGTGCGCTGGGCCGGCCTGTCCATGGATGTGATCGAGCTGTCGCCCGAGCACGCTCGTGATTGCGGCCTGCCTTACGCTCCGGCGCTGCGCGCCGTACGCGTCTCGCCCAACGGGCCGGCTGGTGTCGCTGGTCTGGCTCCCGGCTCCTTCATCACCGGCATCAACGACTTCCGCCTGCTCAGCCTAATGCAGTTGCGATCGCGCCTGGCAGAGCGCCGGGTCGGCGAGCGCGTCAGCCTCTCGGTGGTCGAGAAGGGTGCGTCGCGCTCGATCGAGGTCGCACTCGCCCCGCTGGCTGGCGCACGCGACCAGCTTGGCGTCGACGACTTCATCGCCCTGCCTGAACTGGGCGTCAGCGTCTACTGGGGCGGTCCGCACGGGGTGATCATCGGCGACGTCGGCTCCGGCCGCGGGTTGGATTGGGGCATCATCCCTGGCGATGCAGTGCAGGTGCCCGGCGCACGCGGCACATCATCCGATCTGGTGCAGTTGCGGCGGATGCTCACCGGCGTGCAGTTCCCCAAAATCACCATCCTGCGCAACGGCAAGGAGATCGTGTTGCCGCCGAAGCCGCTCGATGCGCCAGCCGATGCTCCGCGGCAGGGACCCCGCGGAGTCAACCCGCGATAGCCGCAGTCACCACGTCGAAGCGGCCGCGCCAGCCTGCGGCCTCGGCCGCCTGCTTGGCGGCGAAGGCGAGGCCGCCGCAGCACGGCACCTCCATCTTCAGCACGGTCAGCGAGGCGGGGTTGGCCTGCGCCAGGATGGCGGTCAGCTTGGCGGTGTGGCGGGCGAGATCATCGAGCTTAGGGCATGCCAGCGCGACGCACTTGCCGGCGAGATAGCGGGCGTGGTAGTCGGGAATGGCGACCGGCGCGCAGTGCGCGGTCAGCACGAGGTCGCAGCCTTGCAGATAGGGCGCCGCTGGATTGAGCAGCGCGAGCTGGATCGGCCAGTGGCCGAGCTGGGAGGATCGGGCTTCCACCGGGGTCGCAGCGGGATGCGGCGCCATGGCGCGCATCTGCGAGCCGGGGCAGACATGTCCGCCGTGGGACTGGGTGTGGATGCTGATGGCTGCCGGGGCCCGTCCGAGCTTCCGGAGATGGACGTCGACGGCCTTCTGGTCAAAGGCCGCGACATCGCGCTTCACGACGGTGATGGCGCCCTGGGGGCAGTGCCCAAGGCACGCCCCCAGACCATCGCAGTAGACGTCGGAGACCAGTTTCGCCTTGCCGTCGATGACGGCGAGGGCGCCTTCGGCGCAGGCTGTGACGCAATCGCCGCAGCCATCGCACTTCTGTTCATCGATGATGATGACATCGCGCAGCATGGATGGTCTCCGTTGTGTCGCTGGTCGCTGGTCGCTGGTCGCTGGTCGCTGGTCGCTGGTCGCTGGTCGCTGGTCAGCTTCCGGCGGCCAGCCTGCCATCCTAGGCCACGCGTCCCAGTGCGATCGCCATGTCCTTTTTCGCATCGCCGCTGGTCAGCTTCAGGCCGTAGGTGTCCTGCAGGATCTTGAACACGTTCGGGCTGACGAAGGCCGGCGGGTTGGGGCCGATGGCGATGTTCTTCACGCCCAGGTGCAGCAGGGTCAGCAGGACGGCGACCGCCTTCTGCTCGAACCAGCTGATGCACAGCGTCAGCGGCAGGTCGTTGACCCCGCACTTGAAGGCCTCGGCGAGCTTCACCGCCACGACGATGGCGCCGTAGGCGTCGTTGCACTGGCCCATGTCCATCAGGCGCGGCAGGCCGAGGTGGGTGCCGTAGTCGTGGCCGCGGATGCGGTACTTGCCGCAGCCGAGGGTGAGGATGAACGAGTCGGCCGGAGCGGCCTGGGCGAAGTCGCTGAAGTAGTTGCGGCCCGGCTCGGCGCCGTCGCAGCCGCCGACGACGAAGAAGCGGCTGATCTGGCCCTTCTTCACCGCCTCGACGATGGCCGGGGCGTGCGCCAGGATGGCGCCGTGATGGAAGCCGACGGTCGACTTCTTGGTCAGGTTCTGCACGCAGGGCTTGCTGGCCAGGGCCTTGGCCACGACCGGCGCATAGTTCTCGTCGGTGATGCGCACGACGTTGGGCAGCGCCACCTCGCGGGTGGTGAACATGCGCTCGCGATAGCTCTCCTTGGGGATGACCACGCAGTTGGTCGAGGCGAGGATGGCGCCGGGGAAGGCGTCGAATTCGCCGCGCTGCTTCTGCCAGGCGTCGCCGTAGTGGCCGGCGAGGTTGGGGTGGTTGCGCAGCTTGGGGTACATGTGCGCCGGCATCATCTCGCCGTGGGTGTAGACCTTGACCGGGGTGCCTTCGCAGGCCTTGAGCAGCTTGACCAGGTCGACCATGTCGTGGCCGGTGATGAGGATGCCGGGGCCGGCCTGGGTGCCTTCCTGGACCTCGACGATGCCGGGCGTGCCGAGCACGGCGCCGTGCGCCTCGTCGAGCATCTTCATCACGCGCAGATTCATCTCGCCGCACTTCAGCACGTAGCCGAGCGTCGCGCCGAGGTCGAAATTGACGTTGGTCATGGTCGAGAATAGCGCTTCCTGGACGAAGGCGTCGACTTCCGGGTCGGTGCGGCCGAGGCGACGGGCGTGGCAGGCGTAGGCGCTCATGCCCTTCAGGCCGTAGAGCAGGATCTCCTGCAGGCTCTGGATGTCTTCGCTCTTGCCGCAGATGCCGGTATTGTCGCCTTTGATGTCGCAGCCGGTGCAACGGTGGGCCTGCTCGCATTGATTGCAGATGCTCATGGATCCTCGGGGGTTGTGCGACCCTTGTAGGGGGCCGGGATCGGGGATTCCTTGATCTTGGTCAAGTTGCCTGTGCCCAAGATGGCCGCTGGCTGCTGGTCAATGGCGTTTACTTAAGAATCAGACCTTTGAACACGGAGGGCACGGAGGGCGCGGAGCATGGAGATGGGCCAGAATGGGTATGTCCCCACATGCTCCCTCCCAGCCCTCCGTGTTCCCTAGCCGTCATCCCGTAAGTGAACGCCATTGTGCTGCTGGCTGCTGGCCGCTAGCTGCTGGCTGCTGGCTGCTGGCTGCTGGCTGCTGGCCGCTGGCCGCTGGCTGCTGGCCGCTGGCCGCTGGTCCACAAGCGTCGGCCGTGTTTGTGTTCCCGTTGCACCCCCATCCTCTATCCGACCATGCCCGGCGTGACCGCCTCCGATATCGTCCAGCGCTGCCGACTGTTCGCCCGCCTGCAGCCCGCAGCCCGCTCCAGGATCGCAGCCCAGGCCGAGTTGCGTGAGCTGCCGGCCGGCACTACGATCTTCCGCCAGGGCGATCCGTGTCCGGGGATGTACATCGTCGGGAGCGGCATGGTGCGGGTGTTCAAGCTCGCCCCGTCGGGCAAGGAGCAGGTCCTGCACCTCGCCGGGCCGGGAGCGACCTTCGCCGAAGCGGCGGTGATCGGCGGTTTCGCCTGCCCGGCCTTCGCCGAAGCGGTCGAACCCAGCGCGGTGGCGGTGATCCCGAGCGCGGCGTTCCAGGCCTTCCTCAAGAGCGACCACCAGGCCTGCATCGACCTGCTCGCCGGCCTGGCTGGCTGGCTGCATCATGTCGTCGATCTGCTCGAGGACCTGACCCTGCGCGACGCCGCCGGACGCCTCGCGCGGCACCTCATCCAGCACGCTGGCGAAGGTGGCCGGGTCGAACTGCCGTCGATGCGCAAGCACCTCGCCGGGCAGCTCAACCTGACTCCGGAGACGCTGTCGCGCACGCTGCGCCGCCTCGACCAGGACGGCTGCATCAGCGCCGAACGCGAGGCGATCATCGTGACCGATCCGCAGCGCCTGTCGGCGGTCGCCGAAGGCCTGTACCCGAATCTCTGATGATGGACCTCGCTCTCATCGTCGCTTACGCCGTCCCTGGCCGCGTCATCGGCGATGGCGAGCATATGCCGTGGCACCATCCGGCGGACCTCAAGCATTTCCGCGCCATCACCACCGGCCACGCCGTGATCATGGGTCGCAAGACCTGGGTCTCGATCGGCCGGCCGTTGCCGAAGCGCCGCAACCTCGTGCTCTCGCGTGATCCGCTCTTCCGCGCTGAGGGTGCCGAAGTCTTCGCCGACCTCGCCACCGCGATCGCCGCCGCCCGCGCCGGCGGCGACGCCTGCCCGATGGTCATCGGTGGCGGCACGGTCTACGCCCAGGCCCTGCCCTTAGCCACCGTCCTGCACCTGACCGAAGTCCACGAGCCCCACGCCGGCAGCGTCCGCTTCCCCGACCTCGACGAGCACGCCTGGACCGAGACATCCCGCTGCAGCGATCCGCCCCTCGTCTTCCGAGAACTGCGGCGTTCAGGCTGCGCATAACCGCCGTAGGTGAGCGCCCAAGCGAGCGACGAACGATCAGAGCGACACCGTGTGGTAGATGTCGCGAGCGCGCAGCGAATCTGTGTCCGAGTGCGTGGTCCCGATCGGCGAACGTCAGTGAGCCGTGCCTGCGGGTCCAGGGCTGGCCCTGGACGTTCTCGCGGCAGAGCCGCTCGAGTCGCTCGGCGCCGACTCCCCAACGGGGAGTCGCGTCTGCTACGCGGATGCCCTCGCTCCGGTTCTCGGGGGATCGTGATCCCCCGAGAAGCTAAAAGCCGAAAGCACCCCAACCCCATTCCAACGTGATCTTATTATCGACCGACAGCACCCCGGGAGCGGCCCAGGCGACGCGTTCCGCCTCTTCGCGTTCGGAATTGTTCGCCACCTTGCCGGTGAGCTCGACCTTGCTGCCGTAGGTCAAGACCTGGATCTTCTTGGCATCGAGCATGGCGTTGCGGTCGAAGGCTGCCCTGATCGCCTCCTCGACATCAGTCGCCGAGATCAGCGGTTTGATGGTGATCTGGTTGCGGATCCCCTTGATTCCGATCATGTACTGCATCACGTCTTCAGCGGCGTTCTTCTGGTACCACCACTCCACCTCACCCTCCAAGGTGACCAGGCCGTCTCGGACCGTCACCGTGGTCGAGCCCCTGGGGATGGTGGTCGACCATTCGAGCTGGTGCACCGCGGCGGTGGCGATCTCGGCGTCGCTGCGCAGATGCGGTCCGGCCAGCGAGACGTTGATTTCATCGGCGATCGCCTTGACCCCGGACACGCGCTTGGCGGCGCGCACGGCCTGCCACTTCTTCCCATGGTCAGCAGTCGTACCGACCAGGGTGACCACACCGTCCTTCACCAGAACGCCGATGTCCGTCACCTTCACGGATGGTTCGTAGGCGAGCTCAGAGAGGACGTCAGCCTTGATCTGAGCATCACTCCTGCTCTTCGCGACAGTCTTGGCCGGAGATGGTGAGGTGGTCATAGGGGACTCCTTGAGCAGGTTGGTTGACATCATGACGATGCATTCCTCCGGGTCACCCTGCCATGGGGTGTTCAGCCCTGAGCGGACCTCATTCGGGGGGCAGCGGCGGGGCCTGCCTGATCGCCTCCCTGGTGGCGCTGACGTAAACCAAGGATTCTTCGTAGGAAATCCGTACCACATCGGCGGTGTTGAGCAGCACCTTGGTTTCAGACAACCAGCCACCCGTCTTGATGACCAGTTGCTGGATGCCCCAGGACTTGTCATCCATGATGAAGTCGCAGACATGGCCGATCGTGCCGTCGGTCGCCCTGATCTGGTAGCCGTTCACCGCCTGCGCGCTGCGCAGATGCGGATCGTCGGTGTCGGAGACGGGCGCGGTGACCTCATCCGCCGGGGCGCCATCCACGGCGAGATTGGTGATGGGAAAGCCGCTCATCCCCCACAGGCCATCGCCCTGCCAGTAGAACGGGAAACCGTAGTGCCGATTGTAGCGCTCCTCGTATTGCCGGGAAACAGGCTTGCGCGTCTCGACCGGGGGGCACTCCTCGATCTGCTTCAGCGTCAGCTGCACCAACATGCGCTTGCCGACCCGATCGAGCCCGCCAAAGGCGTGCGGCGATATGAGGACTTTTCGGCCGGCCAGCCACGAGCCGGTGTCGGTCACCAGGTAGCGGACGGCCCAGCTCCGGTCGTCGAAGTAGAGGTCTTCGACATGGCCGACGTCGCCGTCGAGTGCGCCGATCCGGTCATCGTAGAGCTGGTTGATGCTCTGGAGCATGTGGAGTTCCTGGCGTGATGTGGGGCCGGTCCGCTCCAGGTCCGCAGCGGACCTGGAGCGGTGCGGCGGGATCGGCTAGAACCGGCAGCCGAGGGTCACCAGCAGGCCGAAGCCTTGGTTGCGGCGTTCGTCGCTGACCGTCACCTGCTGGTTGCCGCTGTCGGTGTAGTCGTACTCCGGATCGAGCCGTCCGACCAGGTACGGCACCTCGACGCCTAGCACCAGGCTGTCGTTGAGGGCCGCATAGGTGCCGACCTTGATGCCATACTCGAGGTAGTCGACCCACTCCTTGCTGGTGTCGGTCGAACCGTCGTCGCTGACGCTGAAGTAGCCGCGTCCATAGCCGGCGAATGGCGTCACTTCGAAATGCCAGTTCGGGGTGAAGGCGTAGCCGTAGCCCAGCATCACGTCGACGACCGGGGTGGTGACATGGGCGTCCTGGCCGCCGTCGTGCCAGGTGGCGTTGTTCACCGCCACACCGACGCCCCAGATCAGGCCGCCGCCCGCCCCGAGGCTGCCGGCGACGTACTGCAGCTGGACGCGTCCGTTCCGGTCGGCATCGCGGCTGTCCGAATCCGAGCTGGTGCTGACCACGTTGCCGGCCTGATCGGTGATCGTGGTGGACGATTCACCCTTGAATTCCGGCGAGAGGACGCCGACGCCGAGGCGCAGGTCGGCGACGGTCATGTCGGCGGCGGTGAGGGGGATGGTCGCCATGGACAGCACAGCTGCCGTGGCGAGGAGGCGGGACGGGAGACGCATGGGGTTCATCCTGATGTGAGCTGGGTAAGCTGGGAACGGAGACTGGTCATCGGAGGTCGGGTCCGCTGAGCTTCTGGCGCGACTGTTCGAGCCCGGCGTTGAGCCTGCCGAGATCCCGCCGGAAGTCGGCGGTCATGGCCGGCCACTCGGACTCGGTCGCAGTCCGCGCCTCGTCCAGGCGGCGGTACAGGGTGCCCGACAGGCCGCGCAGCGTTTCGATGGTCGGCACCACATCGCTCTGCATCCGCGTGCTTGCCGCATCGACCCTGGGGAAGAGACGGTCGAACTCGCGGGTGATGCCCGCCAGTTCAGCCGACATGTCGGTGATGAACGCGGCCTTCTCGGCGAAGCGGTAGTGCTTGGCGAGCGGTCTGGCGGCGACCGGTTTCGCCGGGGTTGCCGCATGCTTGCCGAAGTCCGCGCTCTGCGCACCGCACCCGGCGATGAACGCGGCGGTGAAGAGCAGCCCGGTGGCCGCGATCATGGGATGCAGGCGATGCCTGGCTGTCGTGGTCATGCGGATCGCGTCCTGCGGAGGTGGCCGGTCGGGCGGCATTATGCGGAAGCCCCGCAGCGGTCGCGATGGGGAGTTCACCCCATCGCCTCGTCAGCGGCCGGTCCGACGCTGCCTGCGATCACACAGGATGAACAACATGACCATCACCTCCCATACCTCCATCAACCGGGTCGCCCAGGCCGTGGTGCTGACCATCGGCCTGGCGACCAGTGCCGGCGCGCTCGACCACGGCAACGATGTGCGGATCGTGCCGCAACTGATGGTCGGAACGTCCGGCTTCGAGCCTGGGCTCGCGCTGGAATGGCGCGGCCCGGCCAACCCCGATGTCATCGTGCGCCCGGAACTGCTGATCAGCGAGGATGGCCGACTCGGTGGCGGCGGCGCGCTGCTGCTGGTCCTGGATCGGCACCTGGACCTGCCCGCCCGGCAGGCTATCGCCATCGGCCCGCGTGTGGTCTACCACAACGCTGACGACGACGGCTGGGAGGCCGATGCATTGGCGACCTGGTCCTATGAGCTGTCAGGCGACGTCCGTGCCTGGCGTCACGCCGTCGGAGCCCTTGCCGCGTTGGGCGTCGTCCGCGACCGCGATGCCCACGACTTCGACCTCGGCGCCTCGGCCGGCGTGTTCTACTCGTTCGGATTCTGACGGACCGGGAGCCGCGCTAGTGCCACGGGCAGGCCACGGAGGGACGGAGAGACGGAGGTGAGACGGAGGCGAAGCAGGCTCCGTCTCCACTCCGTGGGTTCGAGAACGCAGGCTATTCAGCGAATTTCGGTGTCAGGACACTAGCGGTGGCGCAGGGCGATCGCCAGCAGCGCCCGCTCCGCCCCCATGTCGGGCGGGATGACCCCGTCTGTCTTCCACTTCTCCAACGCTGCCTCCTCGCGCTTGCTCAGCAGCTCCTGCTGGCGCTTCAGTTCGCCGGTCGCGGCGGGGCCGCCGATCTCGTCGAGCAGCAGCACGAGGTCGAGGCGGGTCTCGCCGTCGGGGGCGGTGTCGATGAGCTGGGCGAGCGGTTGTACCCAGCGCTCGCCGGCCTGGGCGCGCAGCGCCGCGAGGGCGCGGGGCGGCAGCCACGATGGCACGACTCTGGTGACCAGGGCGGCGTCGATCAGCGGCAGCAGTTCGTCGGGGGTGAAGCCGGCGAGCCCGGCCGGGATCGGTACGTCGAGGTCGGCGAGCTGGGCGATCAGCGTGTCGCGTTCTGCGAGCCTGGCGTAGTGCGCGCTGTTCTCGTCCCACCACAACGCCCAGGCCTTGCCGGCGCGGGCGCGGTAGGGGGTCAGGGCATGCAGCGTGGTGGCAGCCGTCTCGCGCAGTTCGGGCCGGCGCTCGGACGCGGCGAGGCGGGCCAGCGGCCCGACGGCCCGAGCATCGCCGGCCGTGGCCAGGGCGCGCACCGCCAGCAGGGCGGTCAGCGCCTCCTGCTCGTCGCACAGCCGGATCAGGGCAGGGCAGAGCCGCACATCGACGCAGCCCTCGAGCGCTTCAAGCAAGGCGCGACGCTGTTCGCCGGCCAGGCTGCCGAGCAGCCCGGCGATGGTCCCGGCTGCGCGCTCCATCGCGCACAGGCTGCGCAACGCACTGGCCTGGGCCGAACGCGACGGCCCGTCGGGATCGCCGCGCAGCCGGGTCAGCGGCTCGATCGCGCGCACGTCGCCCATGGCGGAGAGCGAGCCGGCGGCCGCGCTGCGCTCGTCGGCGTCGAGCGAGACGACCAGTTCGAGCAGGCGGGCGAGCACGGTGTCACCGCGGCAGCGGCCGAGGCCGACGATGGCGAGGCGGCGCACGCGGGCGTCGCTGTCGCGTGACAGGCGCAGGGTCAATTCGGCCCCCTCGGCCCCGCCAATGCCGGCGGCAACGCGCACGATGCGCCCGCGCAGCTGCCAGTCGCGTTCGCCGGCGAGGATGGCGAGGTCGGGCAGGACGACGGCGCCGCGCCGCGCCAGACGGCCGACGGCGGGGCCGTTGACCGCCGGATCGGTGTCGGTCAGGGCGGCGAGGTCATCCGACCACGGCCGGCCAGGCAGCGGTTGGGCCTTGGGCGTCATCGCGTCGGCGGCAGCCTTGATCAGCGGAACGATGTCCATGCCCACCGGCGGGGCCTCGTCGTCGACGGCGCAGAGCACAGCGGTGGCAAGCAGCAGGGTGGCGCACGGGCGGATCATGCGACGGATCCTGCGGCTGCGGACGCTTGAGCAACCCTTGCGCCGGGTCACCATGCCGTTTTACCCTGGAGACCCCATGAGCGCAGCATTCGGCACCTGGATCGGCGACGGCAAGCCCGGCACCTGGACCCCGCGGCTCGATCCCGCCCTGGTCGACGATCCGCGCTTCCCCGCCCTGCTCGCCGCGGCCAAGGCCGGGGTCAGCTTCGCCGGCGCGGTCGCCATCGTCACCGGCGCCTCCGATCCGCACTCGATCGGCTACGCCATCGCCCGGAACCTGATGCAGGGCGGCGCCAGCGTGGTCATCACCGGCTCGCGCGACCTGGCCAAGATCACCGCCACCGCCGAGCAGCTGGCCAAGGAGGCTGGCGCCGGGCGCGTGCTGCCGGCCCAGGTCAACCAGGGCGAGTTCGCCCAGGTCGACGCGCTGCTCGACCGACTGAAGCAGGACAATCTCGCCGCCACCCACATCTACCCCTTCGCTGCGATCAACCACCCCTGCCTGTTCGTCGGGATCAAGCCCGAGGACTACGTGCGGGTGTTCCAGGTGAACGTCTTCGGCGTCTACCACCTGTGCAGCCAACACGCCCGCCGCTGCCCGCGCGACAAGGCCTGGTACGTGGTCGTGCCGCTGTCGCCCAACGACGGCCGTTTGCAGGGATCGGGCCTCTACCCGTCGACCAAGCAGGCGCTGCTGCCGATCGTGGTGCAGGGCCAGAACGAAGTCGGCGAGCGCAAGAACGGCTGCTACACCGGCGTGTCGATCGCGTGGACGCGCTCGGCGCTGATGAGCCAGCTCGACGCCGGGGTGGCCGGGGCCAAGGCCCAGGGCCTGAAGGTGTTCGAGACCCAGGACACCGCCGACGTCGCTACGTTGTGCGGCACGTCCGCCGCCGCCGTGCTCAAGGGCACGGTGGTCGATGCCGCCGGCGGCTTCGGCAAGGTCGACCCCAAGAACTTCGCCAAGGCCCTGGCAGGTCACTGAGCCGATGCCGTCCGGGCCGGCCCCGTGCTGATCCTCGCCTGGCTGCTGCCGCCGCTCGCCGCGCTGCTCGGAGCGTTCGTCTGCAGCCTGCTGGCCATCCGGCTCGCCCCACGGCTCGGTTTCATCGACCGTCCTGGCAGCGAGGCGCACAAGCAGCACGCCCGTACCGTGCCTTACGGTGGCGGACCGGCGATGGCCCTGGCACTGGCGCTGGCCCTTGGGGTCGCCTGGCTGCTGCCGCTGCCCGACGCCGGCTCGGCCATGCCCTGGGCGGTGCTGGCCGGGGCCGCCGCGCTGCTGCTCGTCGGCTTGGTCGACGACGCGCGGCCGCTGCCGGCGCGGCTCAAGCTGGCATTGCAGGCGCTGGTCTGCGCCGCCGCCGTGTCGCTCGCCGACCTGCCGGTCGACTTCCTCCGGCAATGGCATCCGGTGCTGGCCTGGCTCGCCGCCTTCGCCTGGCTCGTGGTGGTGACCAACGCCTACAACCTGCTCGACCATGCCGACGGCCTGTCCGGCGCGGTGGCGCTGATCGGCTGCGCGGCGCTTGCTGGCGGGGCGATGCTCGGCGGCGACGCGGCGATGGCGCGGGTGTGGCTGTGCCTGGCTGCGGCTCTGGGCGGCTTCCTGGTGCTCAACCGGCCGCCTGCGCGCGTCTATATGGGCGATGCCGGCAGCCTGGCGGTCGGCTTCCTCATCGGCTGTGGCACGCTCGGCACCACCTTCTGGCCGAGCGCCGAGGGCGGCAGCCCGCTCGCCCTGCTCTCACCGCTGCTGATCTGTGCCATCCCGCTGTTCGATTCGATCGCCGTGGTGGTCAAGCGCGTGCGCCGTGGCGCGCCGATCATGCGTGGTGACCGCAACCACATCAGCCATCGCCTGACCCGCCTCGGCATCGGTCCCAAGGCCAGCCTCGGCGCGGTCGTCGCGTTGCAGGTGGCGCTGGCCGCATCCAGCTTCCAGCTGCGCAACGCTGATCCGATCGCCGCCGTCGTCGCCCTGGCCCAGGCCGCGGCGGTGTGCGTGGCCCTGGTGCTGTTCGAGACCGCGCGCGACCATGGGTGAGGCCCGCCCGCCGGTCCTCGACCGCGTCCATGACATCCTCGTGCTGCTGCTGGTCGCTGTGCGGCCCTGGTGCTGGGACGGGATGCCCGGCCAGCCCGCAGATATGGTATGGCAGGCGCTGGCGGTCGGCGCCCTGGGCATCGCGGCGCTCGAACGGGCCGCCAACCTGCGTCCGGCCTGGGCGTGGAGCTGGCGCGGCATCCTCGCCGTCGGTCTCGTCTTCGCCCTGCTGCCGGCAGCGTTCGGCGCGGCCGAACCGGCTCCGTCGTGGTGCCGCTGGACCGGCTGGCTCGCCTGCCTCGCTGCTGCCGCCTACCTCATGCAGGTGCTGCCAGGCCGACAGCGCCTCGCCCTGGCCGGCTTCGGCGCCGGACTCGCGGTCACCGTCGTGTTTGGCCTCGCCCAGCCGCTGTGGGTGCTGCCGGCGATGACCGCGGCGCAGCAGGCTGGTTCCAGCGTCTTCGCCGCCTTGGCTGGGGATCCCGCGGCACTGAGCGAGCGCATCGCCAACGGCGGGGCTTTCTCGACCTTCACCCTGGCCAACCAGTTCGGCGCCTATCTGGCGCTGCTGCTGCCGGTGGTGGTCGGTATGGCGTGGGCCTCATGGCGTGCAGGCAGCCGCGGTGCGGTGCTTGGCGTCAGCATCCTGCTCGGACTGCTCGCCCTCATTGCCCTGGCCCTGACCGGGGCAAAAGGCGCAGTCCTTGCCCTGGCCACCGGCTGCGGGCTCGGCTGGTGGCTGGCCTTCCCCGGACGCTGGTGGCGCTGGCTGCCGCTGCCATTGGCTGGGCTCGGTCTGGCAGTCGTGCTCGCGACTGGCGTAGCCCAGGCGAGCATTGATGTGCGTGCCGGCTACTGGCGCTCGGCGGTCACGCTGGCCGGAGAAGGCGGGCATGGCCTCGGCGGGTTCGCCGCGCATCAGCCGCGAGTCATGCACATCGGCGACGAGCCGACGCGATTCGTCCACAACGAGGTGCTCGAAGCGGCGGTCGCTGGCGGCTGGCCGCTGGCCGCGCTGGCCGCGG
>JALHRW010000099.1 GCA_022841245.1 Planctomycetota bacterium | reverse complement strand
CGCTGGCTGCTGGCCGCTGGCCGCTGGCCGCTGGCTGCTGGCCGCTGGCCGCTGGCCGCTGGCCGCTGGCTGCTGGCCGCTGGCCGCTGGCCGCTATCTGCTCAGGCCGGCGCGGCAGCCGGCGTCTCCTGCTTCGGCGGCAGCGGTTCGCCCTTGAACGATTCGACGTCCTTGGCGGTCATCGCCGGGCTGTAACGCGGGTCGAGGGTCAAACTCTTCTTGTTGCAGGCGTCGACGCAGGCGCGGCACTGGATGCAGCGCAGGCGGTCGATGCGCCAGACGCGGCCGGCGCGGTCGACCTCGATCGCGTCGGTCGGGCACTTCTTGGCGCACAAGGTGCAGAAGTTGCACGAACTCATCTGGATGACGACGTGGCCGCGGGTGGCGGCGTACGGCTCGCGCTTGGCGAACGGATACAGGCGGGTGGCCGGCTTGCTGACGGCGGCCTTCGAGACCAGGCCGGCGAAGGAGAAGAAGGGCATGTCAGCGCTCCGTGCAGGAGATGCAGGGGTCGATGGTCAGGACGATAACCGGCACGTCGGCGAGCTGACAGCCTTCCAGCATCTTCACCAGCGGGGCGACGTTGGCGAAGGTGGGGGTGCGTACGCGGAAGCGGTGCAGGTTGGGCGTGCCGTTGCCTTCGAGGTAGTAGATGACCTCGCCGCGCGGCTGCTCCAGGCGGGCGGCGTAGTGGCCCTTGGGGTTGGTGCCGGGCTTGATCTTGAGGTCGACCTCGCCGCCCTGCATGTCGGCGATGGCCTGGCGGATCAGGTCGAAGCTCTGGTAGATCTCGCGCACGCGCACCATGCTGCGGGCGTGGCAGTCGGAGCCGGTCTCGACGATCGGCTCGAAGTTCAGCTTGTTGTAGCCGGCGTAGCCGATCATGCGCGCATCCATGGCGATGCCGCTGGCGCGGGCGGTCGGGCCGACGGCGCCGAGGATGTGGGCGGTCTCCTGCGGCAGGACGCCGACCCCGACGGTGCGCTTCCGCACCGTGCTGTCGTTGATCAGCGGGTCGGTGATGACGTGGCACTCGCGCTCGACCGCGGCCAGCTTGTCCGACATGCGCTTGATCTGCTCGTCGTCGACGTCGCGGCGCATGCCGCCGACCTTGCAGATGCCGAAGATGACGCGTCCGCCAGTCGCCTCTTCCAGCAGGTCGAGGACCAGTTCGCGCACGCGCCACGAGTGCATGAACAGGCTCTCGAAGCCGAAGGCGTCGGCGAGCAGGCCGGCCCACAGGATGTGGCTGTGGATACGCGAGAGCTCGCCGAGGATGACGCGCAGGCGGTTGGCGCGCTTGGGGATGTCGAGCTGCATCAGCGCTTCGACGCCGGTGCAGTAGCCCATGCCGTGGATGAAGCTGCAGATGCCGCAGATGCGCTCTGCGACGTAGACCATCTCGTGGTAGTCCTTCTTCTGCGCCAGGCCTTCGAGGCCGCGGTGGACGTAGCCGATCGAGGGGATGGCCTGGACGACCTGCTCGTCCTCGAGCACGAGGTCGAGGTGGATGGGCTCGGGCAGGACGGGGTGCTGCGGGCCGAACGGGACGATGGTGCGCTGGGCCATGGCTTATTTCCCTGCCGCCGGGGCGGGCGTCGCGGCGCAGGCCGGCGGGTTGAACGGCGCCTCGTGGCGCTTGCGGTAGAACTTGCCTTTGAAGTCGAGGACCAGGCCTTCGACCTTCATGCCGAAGAGGTCCTGCAGCTCGTTCTCGTAGGCGAAGGCGGCGAGGTAGGTGGCGCTGATGCTCGGCACCACCGGATCGGTCTTCGGCACCAGCACGCGGTAGTTGACCAGCTTGTAGGCCTTGTCGAAGGCGTAGAGCAGTTCGAGCTGGTCGCCCTGCACGATGCAGGCGACGTGGACGATGCGCCAGCCGTCCTTGGCCAGCTGCGCGGCACGGGCCGGCAGCTCCTCGCGGAGGATGGCGACGACATCTTGTTGTTCGATAACTTGTGCCATGGGTTAGGCGCTCTTCTTGAGTTTGAGGGCGGTGGCCTTCGCTTCGAGCACGCCGAGAGCCTTGACCACGCCGTCGATGATCGCCTCGGGGCGGCAGGCGCAGCCCGGGACGTAGACGTCGACCGGGATGGTCGAGTCGACGCCGCCGTGGACGTTGTAGCACTCGCGGAAGATGCCGCCGCTGGTGGCGCAGATGCCGATCGCGACCACCACCTTGGGGTCGGGCATCTGGTCGTAGAGGCTCTTGACCACCTCGCGGTTCTGCTCGTTCACCGAGCCGGTGATGAGCAGGATGTCGGCGTGCTTGGGGTTGCCGGTGTTGATGATGCCGAAGCGTTCGACGTCATAGACCGGGGTCAGGCAGGCCAGCACCTCGATGTCGCAGCCGTTGCAGCTGGTGGCGGCGTAGTGGAGGATCCAGGGCGATTTGGCGAAGGCGCTCATGGTGGGATCTCAGCGGGCGATGGCGCGGATGATGTAGGGCAGGGCGACGATGTTCAGCGCGCCGAAGACCAGGGTCGTGGCCCACGACGAGCGGATCATCGTGACGACGGTCAGACGGGCGCTGCTGTTGTCGACCAGGACCTCGGCGAGGTAGGTGATCACGACAGCGGCGCCGGCGATCCACGGGTTCCAGGCGAAGAACACCCAGATCAGGCCGAGCATGAAGACGTTCTCGTACCAGTGCGCCAGTTCGATCAGCGCCAGCGAGGGGCCGGAGAACTCGGTGGTCAAACCCTTGACCAGCTCCTGGTGGCCGTGGTGCGAGGTCGAGAGGTCGAAGGGCGACTTGCGCAGCTTGATCGTCAGGATGAAGAGGATGCCGATCAGCACGCCCGGCAGCCACACCACCGACTGCTTCCCGGTCAGCATCAGGTCGTAGACGTTGAAGCTGCCGGTGACGTAGAACAGGCCGAGGGCGCCGAGGATCAGCATCGGTTCGCAGGCCAGCATCTGCATCAGTTCGCGCTGGGCGCCGATGTGGCTGTACGGGCTGTTCGGGGCGTAGGCGCCGAGGACCAGGAAGATGCCGCCGACGGTGAAGGCGAAGATGGTCAGCAGCAGGTCGCCGCCGGCGAAGAAGATGCAGCCCGAGGCGACGGTGAAGGCGAGGAAGCCGAGGACGTAGAAGTTCTGGTGCAGGTTGACCGCGACGTGGCGCTTCTGCAGCAGCTTGGACACGTCCCAGAAGGGCTGCAGCAGCGGCGGGCCGACCCGGCCCTGCATGCGCGCGGTGAGGATGCGGTCGGCGCCGGCGAGCAGGCCTCCGAGGATCGGCGCGCCGATGACGAAGCCGGCGCAGGCGGCGATCACCTGCCACAGTTCGAGCCGGCCGGCCGGCGCGACCGCGGCGGAGACGGCGGCGATCGCCCCGGAGAGCGACGGGGTGAAGGCGAAGGTGGTGCCGGCCAGAACCACCAGCAGCGCGACGCCGACGATGATCGACTTGTCCATCGTCTTCTGCTCAGGCAGCAGGTTGTGCAGGTAGTAGTTGGAGTTGGTGATCGGCTGCTCGGCCAGCGAGCCGCGGAAGCTGAGGTTGCCGGGCAGGTTGGCGCCGGCCAGGTAGGGCGCGACCAGGGTCTGCTTCTTGGGCAGCAGGAGGTAGAACAGCGGCAGGGCCAGCATCATGCCGAGCATGATGAACATGATCAGCAGGATGCTGCCGGGCATGCTGCGCACCGTGCCGTAGACGCCGGCCAGGTAGGTTTCGACGCCGTGGGTGGCGAAGATGGGGAAGCACAGGCTGGCGGCCAGCGTGAGGATGGCGAGCAGGCCGAGGGTGAAGGCCTCGTCGCGTGGGACGTCGCCTTCGCCGATCTTGCCCGGCGCCACGGTGATGACCTTGCCCAGCCACTGGGTCCAGAAGACCAGGGTCGGGGCCGAGCCGAAGGCGAGCAGGATGGCGAGGATGGGCGGGAAGTCGCCGACCACGGCCAGGGCTTCGAGGCAGCTCCACTTCGAGATGAGCATGCCGAAGGGGGCGAGGAACATGCCGCAGATGCCGATGATCAGACACAGGGCGAGGCCGCGGCGCGAGCCGAGCAGGCCGCTCATGTCCTCGATGTCGCGCGAGCCGATGCGATGCTCGACCGAGCCGACGGTGAGGAACAGCAGCGCTTTGGCCACGGCGTGGAAGATCAGCAGCATGATGCCGGCCCACACGGCCTCGGCCGAGCCGACGCCGGCGCACATGACGATCAGGCCGAGGTTGGCGATGGTCGAGTAGGCCAGCACGCGCTTGGCGTTGCTCTGGGTCATCGCCACCAGCGAGGTCATCAGGAAGGTCAGGCCGCCGAGGAGAGCGAGGATGTAGCCGGGCAGGGTGTGGTGGAAGACGACGGCGAACTTCAGGATGATGAAGACGCCGGCCTTGACCATGGTGCTGGAGTGGAGCAGGGCCGAGACCGGGGTCGGCGCGACCATCGCGCCCAGCAGCCAGCGCGAGAACGGCAGCTGCGCGGACTTGGCCAGGCCGGCGAAGGCGATCAGGCAGGCCGGGATCATGGCGGCCTGGCCCTGAGCCAGCAGCACGGTCAGCTCGAGGGTGCGGTTGCCTGCCGGTGCCAGCATGGTCAGCCAGAGCAGGGCGACGGCGAAGCCGATGCCGCCGAGGGTATTGAGGCCGAGGGCCTTGAAGGCGTTGCCGGTGGCCTCCTCGCTGCGGCTGTGGCCGATGAGCAGGAACGAGGCGAGGGTGGTGATCTCCCAGAAGAGGAACATCCACGCCAGGTTGTTGACCAGGACGATGGCGAACATCGCCGAGAGGAAGAGGAACATCACCGAGAAGAACTCGCGGCGGCGGTCCGGGTCGTGGTGGTGGTGGTGGACCCAGTCGCGCATGTAGCCGACGCCGAAGACGGCGATGGCCGAGCCGATGATGCCGATGATCAGCACCATGATGATGGCGAGGTCGTCGACGCGCAGCTGTTGCATTACCGGGGCGGCCTTGCCGCCGAACTCGACCGCCGCGACGATGGCGAGCTGGCCGAGGATCAGGGCTGGGATCCACCACTGCCTGGTCTTCCACACGAAACACATCGCGACCATGGCGAGGGCGAGGACCGCCTCGACCCCGAACAGCGTCAGGTCGACCGCGTGGGTCGAGATGCCCACCGTGGCCAGGTCGAAGCCCTGGGCCGGCTTGCCGAGGAACTGCACCGCGGCGGCGATCGAGGCTGCGCCGATGACCAGGGCCGAGGCCCGGATGATCAGGCCGCGCAGGGTGTCGTTGCCGACCACCGCTAGCAGGACGGCCGGCAGGAGGGGGAAGAGGATGAGGAACAGCAGGATGGTCACGTGGGTCCCTCGCGGCTTGGGCGGCTTCTCGAATGCTTCTGAAGACCTTCGTATCCAGATATCTTCTAGGAGGTCCTCCTACTCCCCTAGGTGATGTCGCAATGAGGGCCGCGAGTGACCATGGATGCAAAGTGCGAATTATGGCGCCTATAAAATAACTGGATAATAGTAGACTCGCATGGCTATAGTAAAAATCATAATATATTGTTTCTATAATTACTTACGATGATATCTGGCATCCTCGAGGTTGAGTCTGGCCAGCGAGCGGCATGCATGCCACGCAGGCGTTCCGGGGCCAACTCGCGCATATATAGAGAAAAATATCCCCATACGTATGGAGGAGTGCGTCGTCTGTGATATAGAGAAAAACATACCGATAAGCCTTCATGCCCCCCACCAGCCACATCGCAGTGCCTACCGAGAGTCGCCTGTACGGGGCGAGGGCGGACTTGCGGCCAGGCTCGGGGCATGCGATCCCGGTGGCGCGCGCCATAGCGCCCACTGGAGAGCACATGACCACGGCCATTTCCGTCCCGACCCTGCGCCGGCTGCCCCTCTACCTGCGCCTGCTCGACAAGTGGCAGAGCGAAGGCCGCACCACGGTCAGCTGCACGCACTTCGCCGACGCGCTCGGCTTCGATCCGACGCAAGTGCGCAAGGACCTGGCGGTGTGCGGCGTCCCCGGACGGCCCAAGGTCGGCTATGACCTGCGCGAGCTGGCCGCCGGCGTGGCGCGCTTCCTCGGCTGGGACAACCCAGGCGAGGCCTTCCTCATCGGCGCCGGCCCACTGGGCGCCGCGCTGATGGCCTACGAGGGTTTCGCCGAGCGCGGTCTCTCCATCGTCGCCGCCTTCGATCCCGATCCGGCCATCGCCGGCAACCTGGTCGCCGGCAAGCCGGTGCTGCCGATGTCCAAGCTGCCCGAACTGGCGCGGCGCATGCATATCAGCCTCGGCGTCCTCGCCCTGCCCTCGGCCCAGGCCAACGACGGCCTGCGCGCCTGCGTCGAGGCCGGCATCGAGGCGGTGTGGAGCTTCGCCTCGGTGCGGCCCGACGCCGCCGAGGGCATCATCATCGAGCACGTCGACCTGGCCCAGAGCCTCGCCGTGCTGTCGCATCGACTTGCGTCTCAGCACAAGAAACGACCTCCGAGGACCACATGACCGCAACCTGCACCTCCCCGGCGGCTCCGGCCGCGACGGCGCCCGAACGCTTCGTCCGCGTTTGCGCCATCCTCGATAAGCATGGCCGCGACCCGGCCCGGCTCATCCCGATCCTCCAGGAGGTGCAGGAGGAATACCGCTTCCTGCCGCGCGAAGTGATGGCGTATGTCGCCACCTCGCTCGGCCTGTCGCCGGCCAAGGTCTACGGAGTCGCCAGCTTCTACGCGCACTTCGCCCTGGTGCCCAAGGGCCGGCACGTGATCCGCCTGTGCGACGGCACCGCCTGCCACGTCAAGGATTCCATCCCCATCCTCGATGCGATCCGCAAGCGCGTCGGGCTCAAGGACGGCCAGGTGACCAGCGACGACATGCAGTTCACCGTCGAGACGGTGAGCTGCCTCGGCGCCTGCGGACTCGCGCCCGTCGTGGTCTGCGATGAGGAGGTCCACGGCGGCATGACGCCCGAGAAGGGCGCGGCGCTGGTCGACGCGATCCGCAGCAAGGAGGCAGCCAAGTGAAGACCATCGACATCGACGCCGTCGGCATCGCCTACGGCAAGGCATTCGACGCGATCACCCGCCGCATCGTCATCTGCGCCGGCACCGGCTGCGTCAGCGCCGGCGCTCTGCAGGTGCGCGACGCCTTCGTCCGCCAGCTCGAGGCCGTTGGCCTGGATGTGGTGGTCGAATTGAAATCCGAGGAACCCAAGGCCGGGGTCGGCGTCGCCGCCAGCGGCTGCCAGGGCTTCTGCCAGCAGGGGCCGCTGGTCACCATCTCGCCTGACGGCCTGCTCTACTGCAAGGTGACGGTCGCCGACGTGCCCGAGATCGTGGCCGAGACCATGGTCGCCAGGCGCCGGGTCGAGCGGCTGCTCTACACCGGTGTCGACGGCAAGCGCTGCGCCGGCCAGGCCGACATCCCGTTCTACAACCGCCAGGAGCGCCTGGTCCTCGCCGAATGCGGCGTGATCGATCCCGACGATCTGCGCGCCTACCTGCACCGCAGCGGCTACCAGATGGCGCGCAAGGCGTGGACCGCGATGAAGCCTGAGGATGTCTGCGCCGAGATCCTCGCCAGCGGCCTGCGCGGACGCGGCGGCGGCGGCTTCCCCACCGGCAAGAAGTGGGACATCGCCCGCCAGCAGCCCGACAAGGAGGGCAAGTACATCGTCTGCAACGCCGACGAGGGCGATCCCGGCGCGTTCATGAACCGCTCGGTGATGGAAGGCAACCCGCACGCCGTGATCGAGGGCATGATGGTCGCCGCCCGCGCCATCGGCGCCGATGTCGGCTACGTCTACGTGCGCGCCGAGTATCCGCTGGCGGTCAAGCGCGTGCGCAAGGCCGTCGCCGACGCCGCCGCCGCCGGCATCCTCGGCGACGATGTCTTCGGCAGCGGCCGCGGCCTGCGCATCGAGGTGATGGAAGGCGCCGGCGCCTTCGTCTGCGGCGAGGAGACCGCGCTGATGGCCTCGGTCGAGGGCCACCGCGGCATGCCGCGGCCCAAGCCGCCCTTCCCCGCTCAGTCCGGGCTGTGGGGCAAGCCGACGGTGATCAACAACGTCGAGACGCTGGCCCTGTCGGTGCTGATCCTGCGCATGGGCGCGCAGACCTTCCGCCGCCTCGGCACCAAGAGCAGCCCCGGCACCAAGACCTTCGCCCTCACCGGCCACGTCGCCAACACCGGCCTGATCGAGGTCCCGTTCGGCGCCACCCTGCGCCAGATCGTCTTCGAGATCGGCGGCGGCGTCACCGACGGCGATCGCATCCTCGGCGAAGAGGGGCTCAAGGCGGTGCAGATCGGCGGCCCCTCCGGCGGCTGCCTGACCCGCGCCCACCTCGACCTGCCGATCGACTACGACTCGCTGCGCGGCGTCGGCGCCATGGTCGGCTCCGGCGGCATGGTGGTGATGAACAACCGCACCTGCATGGTCAGCGTCGCGCGCTTCTTCATGGGCTTCACCCAGCACGAGTCATGCGGCAAGTGCGTGCCCTGCCGCGAAGGCACCCGCCAGATGCTGGCCCTGCTCGACGACGTGTGCGAAGGCCGCGCCACCGAGGAGACCCTCGACCTGCTCGAGGTGGTGGCCAAGACGGTCGGCGTCGCCTCGCTGTGCGGCCTGGGCAAGACCGCGCCGAACCCGGTGCTCTCGACCCTGCGCCATTTCCGCGACGAGTACGAGGCCCACGTCCTGCACAAGCGCTGCCCGACCAAGCAGTGCAAGGCGCTGAGTCCACCGGCGGTCATCGCCGAGAAGTGCAAGGGCTGCGGCCTCTGCCTCAAGGCCTGCCCGGTCGGCGCGATCACCGGCGAGAAGAAGCAGCCGCACCTCATCGACGAGGAGAAGTGCATCAAGTGCGGCGCCTGCATCACCTCCTGCAAGTTGAAAGCCATCGCATGAGCACCCACACCACGACCAAGACCATCCACGTCGACGGCCGCGAAGTCGTGATCGACGGCAGCGAACGCAACCTGCTCGAGGCGATCCGCGCCAGCGGCGTCGACCTGCCGACCTTCTGCTACCACAGCGAGCTGTCGGTCTACGGCAGCTGCCGCCTGTGCCTGGTCGAGATCGAGGGGAAGGGCATCCACTCCTCCTGCTCGATCGTGCCCGAGGCCGGCATGGTGGTGAAGACCGCCACGCGCGAGATCCGCCAGATGCGCAAGCTGACCCTCGAGCTGCTGCTGGCCAACCACGAGGGCTCGTGCCCGACCTGCAGCAAGAACAACGACTGCCGGCTGCAGGACCTCGCCGCCCGCGTCGGCGTCGAGCAGGTCCGCTTCAAGCGTACGGCCAAGCCGATGCCGCACGATCGCACCAGCCCGGCGGTGCACCGCGAGCCCGGCAAGTGCATCCTCTGCGGCGACTGCGTGCGCATGTGCGGCGAGGTGCAGGGGGTCGGCGCGATCGACTTCGCCAACCGCGGCGCCGGCACCGTGGTCCAGCCCGCCTTCGGCGTCGGCCTCGGCGATGCCGACTGCGTGCACTGCGGCCAGTGCAGCCGCGTCTGCCCGACCGGGGCGCTGACCCCGGCCAGCGACATCGAAGCGGCCTGGCAGGCCCTGGCCGATCCGAAGACCACCGTGGTGGCGCAGATCGCTCCGGCGGTGCGCGTCGCCCTGGGCGAGGAGTTCGGCCTGCCCGCCGGCACGCAGAGCTTCGGCCAGCTGGTCGCGGCGCTCAAGCGCCTCGGCTTCGCGCAGGTGTACGACACCTCGTTCACCGCCGACCTGACCGTGGTCGAGGAGGCCAACGAGTTCGTCAAGCGGCTGAAGGACGGCGGCAAACTGCCGATGTTCACCAGCTGCTGCCCGGCCTGGGTCGCCTACGCCGAGAAGTTCAACTCCGATCTGCTGCCGCAGCTCAGCACCTGCCGCAGCCCGCAGCAGATGTTCGGCTCGCTCGCCCGGCGCATCCTGCCGGAGAAGCTCGGCGTCGACGGCAAGCGCCTGGTGGTGGTGTCGCTGATGCCGTGCACGGCCAAGAAGTTCGAGGCCGGACGCGCCGAGTTCAGCCAGGACGGCCAGCGCGACGTCGACATCGTGCTGACCACCCAGGAGGTGGCCAAGCTGATCCGCGCCGGCGGCCTCGACATCCGCAACCTCGAGCCCGAGGCCCCCGACATGCCGTTCGGCTACAAGACCGGCGCGGGTGTGCTGTTCGGCAACAGCGGCGGTGTCACCGAAGCGGTGCTGCGCTACGCCGACGCGGTGCTCGGCGACGGCCGCCTGCGCCAGGCCGAGTTCCCCAAGCTGCACGATTGCGACGGCCGGCGCGAGCTGACGGCGCGCATCAGTGGACGCGACGTCCGCGTCGCGGTGGTCAGCGGGCTGGGCGAGGCCGGCAAGCTGCTGGCCGAGATCAAGGCCGGCACCGCGCAGTACGACCTGGTCGAGGTGATGGCCTGCCCGGGCGGCTGCATCGGCGGCGCCGGCCAGCCGATCAGCCACGACGCGTCGGTGCGCGCCCACCGCGCCAAGGGCATCGTCACCGCCGACCGCGCCGAGGTGCTGCGCAACGCCGCCGACAACGACCAGGTGCGTCAGCTCTACCGCGACAGCCTTGGCGATCCCGGCAGCCACACCGCGCACGAGGTTCTGCACACCCATTATCATCCGCGCAAGCGTATCGGCGACCTCGACCTGCTGCTGACCACCGGCGAGGCCGCATCCGGACGCGAGAAGCTGCTGGTCATGGCCTGCCTCGGCACCGCCTGCCACCTGCGCAAGTCGCAGAACCTGGTCAACGCCCTGGTCCAGGCAGTGCAGGAGCGCGGCCTGACGACCCAGGTCGATGTCCGCGCCACCTTCTGCCTCGAGCGCTGCGGCGAAGGTCCGAACGTCCGGGTCGGCGAGCAGATCGTCACCGGCGCGACGCTGGAGAAGGTGATGACCGTGATCGGCGCGGAGCTGAGCCGGTGCACACGATAGAGATCTGCCTGGGATCATCGTGCTACGCGCGGGGGGCATCCAGCTACCCCGCGCTGGTCCAGGCCTGGCTGGCCGCGCAAGGGTTGACCGCTGACGTGCGCGGCCACCGCTGCGGCACCGCCTGCGTCAGCGGCCCGAATGTGCTGATCGACGGGGTCGAGCACCCGGCCCGCGATGCGGCGGCGCTCAAGGCGCTGCTGGAGAAGACGTTCGCCGGGTAACCGGGAACTCAGCTTTTCGTATCAGCGGGGCGCGGACGGCGGATGACCTCGGTGAGCGTACCGCGGATGGGCAGATATTCATCCAGGCGCGTCCGGGTCAGGACCTGACGGATGCGTTCCGAGACATGCACCAGGTGCAGCGTGCCGCCCGCTCGTCGCAGGTCGCGCGACAGGCTGGTGAAGGCTCCGAAGGCGATGCTGGGCAGCTCGGGACAGCTTTCGCAGTCGATGACCAGATCGACGACGCCCTGTTCGATGAACTGGCGGACCATGTGGCTGCGGAAGACCAGCCAATCCTCCTGGTTGAGCTTCGGCGGCAGCAGGACAACTGTGAGTCCATTCTGGTCGCGGGTAGCGAGGTCGATCACGGCCGTGTCCCAGCCTGGTCGCGGATGACCACGCCGCTGAGAGCCTTCTCGACGGCGGCGACGATGCGGTCGGCATCGAAGGGCTTGACGATGAAGTCGGATACGCCGAGGTGCATGGCGCGCAGCATCGCCTCGCGCTGATCGACCGCCGTGACCATGATGACCTTGGCGGTGGGGTTGATCTCGCGGATGCCGGCCAGGGCTGCCAGGCCGTCGGCTCTGGGCATGACGATGTCGAGGGTGGTGATGTCGGGCTTCAGCTGGCGGTAGAGTTCGATCGCCTGGTCCCCATCGCCGGCCTCGCCGCAGATGGCGAATCCGATCGGTTCCAGGGCATCGCGGATCAGCTTGCGCATGAAGATGGCGTCATCGACGATCAGGACGCTGGTCATGGTGTCACTCCCGCGGGCGTGTTGATGCGCCCGAGGATGCCCAATCCTCCGAGCTGGTCGAGTACCGCTGCGTCGCCGGTCAGCTCCAGCCGACCGCCGTGCCGACGCAGATGGTCGGCTGCGCGCAGCATGAAGGCGAGCAGATTCGGCGAGGCGACCACAGCTCCCGGCTCGCAGGAGATGGTGATCGCGGTTCTGCCATTGCGCACCGCTGCGCGGATGCGTGCGGCGAAGGCTTCGGCCCTGGCGTGATCGACCACGCCGTGCAGTCTGAGTATGGTCGGGGCATCGTTCATGCGGCACCTCGGGCTGCGGGTTCAGAGCACATGGCGCGCCTGGGCGAAGTCTTCGACGGTGAGCTGGAGCGACTCAGGCAGGAAATCAATGCGGCGGCCGAGGGTACCGCCGACGTGCTTGCCGATGATCGGGATCTCGGCCCGGCGCAACGCTTCCTCGACGGCAGCGACATTGCCGGCGCCGATGTCGCGTCGGTAGTCCAGGGCATGGTCGAACATGCGTGCGCCTCCGGCCATCTTGGCGCGCAGCCGTCGCCGCGCCGCGCCGTGGCCAAGCAGTCCTTCGAGGAGCGTCTCGACGGCATGGTCGCCGTACTTGCCGCCCAGGGCGCCACGCGGCTTGCCGCCGGAATCGGGCAGCAGCACATGGGCCATGCCAGCCAGATGGATCTCGGGGTCGTAGATCACCAGGCCGATGCAGCTGCCGAGCACCGACTGCAGCACGTGGGGAGGCCTGGTCAGATGGACCTGGCCGATCAATACCTTGATCTCCTTGATGTCAGCGATCATCGCCGAGTTCCTGACGGATGACGTCGAGCGCGTGCGGAGCGGGCAGGAACACCAGGCGGACGGTCGGCCCGCAGCCGGGGCAGACCAGCCGCGCGGTGACCACCACGGCTTCGTCCGCCTCCTCGGCGGCCTCCAGAAGCAGCATGTCCCAGGCGGCGGTGCCGATGTCGACCATGACTGCCGGCGCGTAGGGGACGGCATTCAGGCCGAGGTGATGCGCCAGGCTGTTCATCAGCGAGCTGAACAGGATGTTGGCCGTCTCCTGGAGCATCGACCGCTCCATGTCGCCGATCGCCCCGTCGTTCAGCGACAGCTTGCCTCCGAGAGCGCCGACCAGGGATGCGGCATCGGCGAGAGACAGCTGCACCACGACATTGCCCGGCAGTTCGCCGTTCACGCGCGATGCGAGAGTGACCGTGGTAGCGCCAAGGTCGTCTGCTTGGTCGGGGATGAGGTCGAGACGGATCAGATCTACCGATGAAACCTCGATGGAGACCGGCCGGTGCAGCCATCGGGACAGCGTCTCGCCGGCGTTTTCGGCCCCCCGGCGGGCGACCATCGCGAATTCTTCCAGGGTCTTCTGTTCAAGCATGTCAGGCTCCCGTGCTGCGGACGGCCTTGCGCGGGCCGCGGCTGAGTTCGTGGATGCCATGGATGTCGAGGATCAGGGCGACGCCGCCGTCTCCGAGCACGGTTGCGCCGCTGAGGCCGCGGACTCCGCGGAAGTCGTCCGACAACGGCTTGACTACGATCTCCTCGTCGCTCAGCACCTGATCGACGATGATTGCCATGGTCTCGGATCCACCCTTGGTGATGACGGCGCGGATGGTGCCACCTCCGGTGGCGGCCGGCTGGATGCCCATGGCCCGGCCGAGATCGATCAGGCTGATCGCCTGCTCGCGCAGGTAGATCACCCGGCCACGGCCTTCGACGCTGCGCACCTCGTCGTCGCGCACCTCGACGATCTCGCGTACGCACTCCAGCGGAAAGGCGTAGCGCGCGCCGCCGATGCGCACCAGCAGCGAGTCGATCATCGCCAGGGTCAGAGGCAGGGAGATGGTGAAGGTTGCGCCGCGACCCGGCTCCGACTCGATGTCGATGCGCCCCTTCAGCGCCGTGACCTTGCTCTTGACGATATCCATGCCGACGCCCCGGCCGCTGATGTTGGTCACCTGGGCGGCGGTGGAGAAGCCGGGCAGGAAGATGAACTGGAAAACCTCGTGCGGCGGCAGACGAGCGGCGGCCTCGGCATCGATCAGGCCGCGTTCCACCGCCTTGGCGCGGATCCTGTCGACGACCAGTCCGCGCCCGTCGTCACGCACCTGGATGCACACCATGCCCGAGCGATGGAAGGCCTCGAGGTGGACGGTGCCCTGCCTGGGCTTGCCGGCCGCCTGGCGGTCATCGGGTGACTCCAGGCCGTGGTCGACGCCGTTGCGCAGCAGGTGCGTCAGCGGGTCGCCGATCTCGTCGATGAGCTTCTTGTCCAGCTCGGTGGCCTCGCCTGCGGTCACCAGCTTGGCCTCGCGGCCACGCTCCTTGCACAGGTCGCGGATCAAGCGGTGGAAGCGCTGGAAGAGCGGTCCGATCGGAACCATGCGCGCCTGCATGACGCTGTTTTGCATGGCGCTGGTGTGCCGGTGCAGCTCCAGGGTCGTGTCGCGGGCGCGACCGGACTCGTCCTGGGCCTGGCGCAGGGCGGCGATGGCAGCCGTCGAGCGAGCGGCCTGGGCAGGTGGCAACGCAGCTGCCGCCAGTTCCAGCAGCCGCAGATCGATGCCGCGGAGCAGACGCCCGACCTGGTCGATCTGCTGGGTGAGGCGCGCCTTGGTGATGACCAGCTCGCCAGCGGTGTTGAGCAGGTGGTCGAGCCGGGCGGTATCGACGCGAACCGTGTCTGAGGCGGCGGCGGTGGCGGGCCCGACGGCTGCCCGGCCGGCGTTGGCGGCCTGCCGCTCGTCGCCAGCCGCGATCGGATCGATCGACCAGTCGCGCACATGGTCGATGGAGACCACATCGATCAGTTCCTTCAGCGCTGCGCTACTCGCGAACAGCACGCACAGCGGCGGCGGATCGGGCAGTCCGCGCTCCAGTTCGGCGAGGGTCGGGCGTGAGGCGACGACCGTGGCTACGCGGCCAAGGTTGGTCAGCACCACGCCGTAGCGCAGGTCGGCCAGCGGCGCGCTGCTGGTCAGCAGCAGGCGGAGTCGCCACAGCTGCCGGCCATCGGCGGCCGTCCGGGCCGAGGCCAGCTCGACCTCGTTCGGCGTCCACGCCGGCAGCGAGGGCTGGTTGGCCGCGACCCCTACGAGACGCTGGCGTAGCGAAGCATCGAGGGCGGCGGTATCCGGCGAAACCTCATCGCGGGCTTCGACCTTGTCGAGGCAGGTCTGCAAGGCGTCTTTGGTCGCGAAGAGATCTGCGATGGCTTCCGCGTCGAGACGCAGCCTGCCGTCGCGCACCGCTGCCAGCAGGCTTTCCCCCTGGTGCGCCAGTCGCGCCATCTCGATCAGCCCCATGCTGGCACAGGCGCCCTTGATCGAATGCAGGTGCCGGAAGACGGCGTCGATGCTCGGCTGGTCGTCGCCCTGCTGCTCCAGGCTGAGCAGTCCTCCATCCAGTTCGGCGAGCGTGTCGCGGGTGGTGGCCAGCCACAGGGCGCGATGCCGCTCCATCTCCGGCTTGATCACCAGGCGGTCATGAGGGATTCCGGCGGCAGCAGGATCGCGGCCGACGCGGAATGGTGCGCTCGCAACCTGACCGGGGTTGAACAGCTGCGCCTCTCCGGGCGGAATCTCCAGGGCACCGAGGACCTGGCCGGGATCGCCGGCGAGGAATCCGAACACCGCGAAGTCGAGGCGATACTCCTTGAGCGGGGCCCACAGATCCTCGGGGCCGCTGACGACCTGGATGATGCGGCGCACGCGCATGGCTCCGGCCAGGGTCTGCATGCCAGCCGATGGGCCGCGCGAGAAACCGAGCAGATCGCCGGCGGCGAAGCGCACCACCACCACGTGTTCACCGGAGGCGCTGGCGACGAGGGCCTCGCAGGCGTCCTCCTCATCCAGGTGCCCGCGGAGCCAGTCGGGCAGGCGGCCGAGATGGCGTTCGAACGGATCCTCGGCGCTCGCCGGTGCGGCAGTCGGTGGTGGGGGTGGCGGCGGGGCGGTGGCGGCACGTGGCGCAGCATGGGTCTGGTGCAGCGCCGCCTCCAGGCGGGCCTGCACTGGCGCTATGTCGATGCCGCTGGAACCGCCCCCAGCGACCCCGGCGAGCAACGAGGAAACCGTATCGAACGACTCGAACAGCGCCTCGACAATGGGCGCAGAGAAGTCGAGTTTGCCATGTCGTACCGCGTCGAGCACGGATTCCATGCGATGGGTGACGGTGGCGATGTCATTCAGCTTGAGGAAGCCGGCAGCGCCCTTCAGCGAGTGCGCGGCACGGAACATCTCGGCGACGATCTCGGGGCCGGTTTGGCCCTGTTCGACGCCGAGCAGGCGTTCGTTGAGCGTTGCGACGTGCTTCCCCGCTTCGTCGAGGAAGCCATTGACCGTGTCCTGATCGATGCCGAACTCGTTCATGGCGACCGCTTCCGGTAGATGGTCGGGCGGACGTACTCGAACAGGCCCTTGGGATCACTGAGACTCTCCGCCCCGCCGAGGATGAGATATCCGCCGGGACGGATGCGGGCGGCGACGTGCGTCACCACCTTCGCCTTGCTGGCGGTATCGAAGTAGATCAGCACGTTGCGCACCAGCACCAGATCGCAGGGTTGCCCGCGGGACGGCTCTTGCAGGTTGTGCTGGTGGTACTCGACCATGCTGCGGATGCGCCCTTGGACCTGATGGCATTCGTCACCGGCCGGAGTGAAATACCGGGCCAGACAGTGCGGAGTGAGCTTCTGCAGGGCGTAGGTGCCGTAGATGCCGGCCTTGGCCCTGGCCAGGACCTGGGTGTTGATGTCGGTGGCTTCAACCGTGGCTTTGCACCCGCTTTGGGACAGGCCGGCATCCAGGGCGATGGCGAGCGAATAGGGCTCCTCGCCAGTAGAGCTGGCCGCGCTCCAGGCCCGGAACGTTCCGCGGCCGGTAGACCGCTTCCACTCCGGCAGCAGGTCGTCGAGGATGAAGTCCCAGTGCTGCTTATGCCTGAAAAAGAACGTCTCGTTGGTGGTCAGAGCCTCCAGGCAGCGTTGGAACTCGTCGTCATGCCCGGGGCTGGTGACCAGGTCATGGTAGGCGCGGAAGCTGTCCAGGCCCAACGCCTCCAGGCGCTTGCGCAGACGGCCCTGCACCAGATTGGCCTTCACATCGGCGAGGCGGATGCCCGCTTCGCGGTAGATCAGTTCCTGGAACAGGCGCATCTCGCCCGGTTGCAGGGTGGCGCCGACGTCGACCACGAGCGCTCCTGATCTCATGCTGGGTGCAGGGGGCATGGGTTCGGCATCACTCGTGGTAGAGGGCCTTGCCTGAACCACCTGCCTCGTCACTGCTGATCACCGCCGTCTTGCGCATCGGCTGCTGGACGGCCGTCTTGCGCATCGGCTGCTGGACGGCGGTCTTGCGCATATCGGTCTTGCGCATCGGAGAAGGCGTGTCGCCGCCCAGGCGGAAGCGCGAGACCAGCTCCTGCAGGCGCTGGGCCTGAGCCGAGAGCTCTTCGGCGCTGGCGGCCATCTCCTCGGCGCTGGCAGAGTTCTCCTCGGTGACCGCAGAGATGCCTTCGACGTTTTTGGCCACATCCTTGGCCGAGGCAGCCTGCTCTTCGGCGCTGGCACTGATCCCGGCCATGCCCTGGGTCGTCTGGCCGACCCCGTCGAGGATGGCCTGCAGGCTCTTCGACACCTCCTGCGACAGTTGCGTCCCCTCGCCGACCCGCTTGCCCGATTCCTCGATGAGCTGGGCGATCTCCTGCGCTGCCTGCGCGCTGCGCTCCGCCAGCTTACGCACCTCGTCGGCGACCACCGCGAAGCCGCGGCCATGCTCGCCGGCACTTGCC
>JALHRW010000098.1 GCA_022841245.1 Planctomycetota bacterium | reverse complement strand
GCTGCTGGCTGCAGCAGCGCCGGCGCGAGCAGGGCGCAGCGCAGCAGCCCGGGCTGATCAGCGACGACGAATTGGCCCAGGTGCGCGCGCGCACTGCCCAGGCCGCCGCCGAGGTCGCCAGCGCCGAGACCGCGCTCCAGCGCGCCCAGCTCGACCTCGCCGACGCTCGCGTCACCAGCCCGGTCGCCGGCATCATCCAGGAGCGACTGGCCGAGACCGGACAGATGGCCAACCCCGGTACCGCGATCGCCACCGTCACCGACCGCAGCCGCATCCTCCTGCACACCACCGTGCCGGTGGCCGATGCCGCTCTCCTGCGCACCGGGCTGCCGCTCGCCTTCCGCGTGCCGGGCGAAGTGGTCGATCGCGCTGCCGTCATCACCCTGGTCGGCGAGGCGGCCGATCCCGCCACCCGCCTGGTCGCGATCGTCGCCCAGGTCGCTGATGCTGATGCCGTGGCGGTGCGACCCGGTTCGTTCGCCGCCGTGCGCATCGACCTGCCGCCCGGCGCGGCGCGCGTGCTGGTACCCGACCTGGCGGTGAAGCCGAGTTCGCGCGGCTTCCTCGTCTTCGTCGTCGAGGGCAGCGGCGATCAGGCGGTGGCGCGCGAGCGACGCATCACCATGGCGGGGCGCACCCGCGATGACCGCGTCGCGGTGGCCGATGGGGTCAAGGCCGGCGAGGTGGTGGTCGCGCGCGGCGCCGAGGCGCTGCGCGACGGTTCGCCGCTGGCCATCGCCCCTGCCGGGAAGTAGGCCGTGACCTTCACCGACACCTGCATCCGCCGGCCGGTCGTCGCGTGGATGCTGATGCTGGCGACGCTGGTCTTCGGCGTCATCGGCTACCTGCGCATCGGCATCTCCGAGCTGCCCGACGTCGACATCCCCTACGTCACGGTGCAGACCTTCTGGGAGGGCGCTGCGCCAGAGATGGTCGAGCACGACGTGGTCGAGCCGATCGAGGAGGCGCTGGCCCAGATCGAAGGACTCAAGGCGATGACCGCGACGGCGCGGCAGGGCTCCGGCACCGTCCAGCTCGAGCTGCGCGTCGGCCGCGACATCGACGCCGCGGTGCAGGACGTGCAGAACAAGCTGGCCCAGGTGCAGTTCCTGCTGCCCGGCGACGTCGAGCCGCCGGTGGTGCAGAAAGCGAACTTCGAGGAGTTCCCCATCCTGTGGATCTCGCTCAGCGGTCCGTTCAGCCGCGCCGAGCTCGCCGATGCAGCGCGTTACGTGGTGCGACCGAAGCTGCAGAGCGTGCCGGGCGTGGGCGAGATCCAGTGGGGCGGGTACTTAGAGCGCAACGTGCGCATCTGGTTCGACCGGGTCAAGCTCGACAGCTACGGCCTGACTGCCGGCGAGGCGGTGGCGGCGATCCGCCGCAACCACCAGGAACTGCCCGGCGGCCGCATCGAGACCGGCGCGCGCGAGATGGACGTGCGGGTCTACGGCGAGGCGGTCAACCTCGACGAGCTGCGCGGCCTGGCGGTCGGCGGCACGACGCAGCGGCCGGTGCGCCTATCCGACATCGCCCTGGTCGAAGACGGCTTCGAGGACGAGCGCGCCATGGGCCGCAACTCCGGCCAGCCCGCGCAGGCCCTCGGCGTGAAGAAGCAGCCGGGCGAGAACACCGTGCGGGTCGCCGACGCGGCGAAGGCGGCGATCGCGCAGATCCGCCCCAGCCTGCCCCAGGGCATGTCGCTGGACATCAACTACGACGGCGCCCGCTACATCTCCGCCTCGGTGCACGAGCTGCAGTACGAGTTCCTCATCTCGGTGGCGCTCACCTCGCTCGTCTGCTGGATCTTCCTCGGCAGCCTGCGCGCAGCCTTCAACATCATCCTCGCCATCCCCATGTCGGTGTTCGGCACCATCGCGGTGCTGTACTTCTGCGGCTTCACCCTCAACACCTTCACCCTGCTGGCCCTGGCCCTGGCCATCGGCGTGGTGGTCGACGACGCGATCATGGTGCAGGAGAACATCAGCCGGCACGCCGAGGCCGGGATGGAGATCCGCCAGGCCGCCAGCCGCGGCACGCGCGAGATCCGCTTCGCCGCCCTGGCGGCCAGCGTGGCGATCATCGCCATCTTCCTGCCGGTGGTGTTCATGCCCGGCATCATCGGCCAGTTCTTCCTCCAGTTCGGCGTCGCGCTGAGCGTGGCGGTAGCGCTGTCCTACCTCGAGGCGGTGACCCTGGCCCCGGCGCGCTGCGCCCAGTTCATGAAGACCGGCCGGCCGGAACGCGGCGCCTTGGGCACGCGAGTCGACGCCGCCTTCGAGCGCCTCGCCCGGGCCTACCGTCGCGTGCTGCCGTGGGCGCTGCGCCATCCATTGAAGACCGTGCTCGCCTCGCTGCTCATCTTCGCCGGTGCGATCGGCCTGATGGCCAGCCCGCTGCTGAAGAAGGAGGCGACGCCGCAGGTCGACGATGGCGTGCTGTTCGTGCGCTACGAGACCCAGGCTGGCGCCAGCCTGCAGGAGATGGATCGGCTGATGCGCCAGGTCGAGGGCTGGATGCAGGGCCGACCTGAGATCAAGCGCTTCTACTCGATCATCGGCGGCTTCGGCGGCACCGGCACCAACACCGCCGTGCAGTTCGTCACCCTGACTCCGGCCGACAGCGGACGCATGGGCAAGTACGAGTTGAAGGACATCGTCACCGAGGAGTTCAACCGCATTCCTGGGCTCAAGGCGGTGGTGCAGGAGGATCCGGGTCCGGGCAGCCGCGGCTACACCATCGAATACAGTTTGCGCGGCAACGCCTGGGACGGCGTGGTCGGGGCCGCCGAGGATCTGACCGCACGCATGGCCAGCAGCGGCTTGTTCCGCGACATCGACACCGACTACCAGCTCGGCCGGCCGGAGATCGCGGTGCGTCCGGACCGCGCCCGCTGCACCGATCTGGGCGTGCCGGTGGCCGAGGTCGCGACCGCGATCAACGTCCTGGTCGGCGGGGTCAAGGTCGGCAAGTTCAGCCAGGGTACCCGCCGGGTCGACATCCGCGCCCGCCTGCTCGATGCCGATCGGCTCACCCCGGACGACCTCGCCTCCTACCGCGTGCGCACCGCCGCCGGCGGCCTGGTGCCGCTGTCCGAGCTGGTCAGCGTGACCGAGCGGCCGGTGCTGCAGCAGATCACGCGCAAGGACCACAACCGCGCCATCTCGGTGTTCGCCAACATGACCAGCGACAAGGGTCAGGGCGAAGGCCTGGCGTGGATGCAGGCGCAGCCGCTGCCCGCCGGCGTCGAGCTCGCCGAAGAGGGCGCCAGCGCCTATTTCCGCGAGGTCATCACCGCGTTCACCACCGCCTTCGTCCTCGGCATCCTCTTCGCCTGGATGATCCTGGCGGCGCAATTCAACTCGCTGGTCCACCCCTTCACCGTGCTGAGCATCCTGCCGCTGGCCCTCGCCGGCGCCGCCTTCAGCCTCGCCATCGGCGGCTTCAGCCTGAACATCTTCAGCTTCATCGGCGTGCTGCTGCTGATGGGTCTGGTAAAGAAGAACTCGATCATCCTGGTCGACTATGCCGAGCGCGGCCGCGCCGCCGGTCTGACCGCCGGCTGGGCCATCCTGCGCGCCGGCAGCGTGCGGCTGCGCCCGATCCTGATGACCAGCTGCGCCACCGCGGCGGCGGCGGTGCCGATCTCGCTCGGCCTCGGCGAAGGCACCGAACTGCGCCAGCCAATGGCGGTGGCGGTGCTCGGCGGCGTGGTGCTGTCGACCGTGCTGTCACTGGTCGTGGTACCGGCCTGCTATGTGATCCTGTCGAAAAGGCAGCGGGGACCGCAGGCGTAGCCCGCGATCCCCGCGATCCTCCGGCGGATCCCCTTCAGGGCGCGAGCAGGTCGTCGCCCTTGGGCGGCTTGCCCTCCTTGGGCGGCTTGCCTTCGCGGCCCTCGCGCGGTTCCGGCCGCTTCATCTCGTCGGCGGTGATGACGCCATCGCCGTTGCGGTCGTGGCGCTTGAACATCTCGGCCGGATCGGGGCCACGGCGCTTCTTCTTGCCGTCGCCGTCCTGGCCGGGCGGGCCGGGCGGTTCGAAGGCGAGGAACTCCTCCTTCGACACCTGGCCGTCGCCATTGGCGTCGATCTTGGCGAACATGGCCTCGCGTTCGCTCTTCATGCGCGCTTCGACCGCGGCGGTCAGCTCGGCGAGCGTGACCTTGCCGTCCTTGTCGGCGTCGGCTTTCTGGAACATCTCCTCGGGCGAGGGGCCGGGCGGGCGCTTGTCGCCGCCGAGCGGCGGCGGACCTTCGCCTTCGCCAGCGCACAGGACGGCGGCGAGCAGGACGAGTGGGATGTGGCGCATGGGAGGCTCCTCTGGTGATGGTGGTGGTTACTGCCGGCCCGGTCCGCCGACACGGCCCGGCGCGTGGTCGCGGCGGTCTTCGCGGCGGTCGCGCACGTCTTCCTTGTGGTCGAGGGCGTCCTCGAGGTCATCGAGCAGTCCGCCATCATGCGCCGCATCGCGCTTGTCCTCGGCCTTGTCGCGGACGTCCTCACGGCGGTCGTGGCGATCCTCGGCCCGGTCGGCGGCGCGGCGCTCGCCGGGGCCGATCTTGCCGTCGTCGTTGCGGTCGAGCCGGTCCTTCAGCTCGGGATGGTTCTGCTGCCAGCGCTCGTGCAGGGCCTGGCGGTCCTTGGCACTGAGGTTGCCGTCTCCGTCGACATCGAGCTTCTTGTACAGCTCGGGCTTGTTGGCTTTGATCCAGGCTTCGCGCTTCTCCATCCCGGCGATGAACTCCTCGCGCGAGACGCGGCCATCGCCGTTGGCATCGAGCTTGGCAGCGAGCTCGGGATGGCGCTTCGCCGGCGGCATGGTCTTGGGGGTCTCCGCGGCACCGACGGCGGCAACCGAGAGCGAGGCGAGTATGGCGATGATGGTACGATGCATGACTGTGGTCCTGGTGGGATGCTAGGTGGTTGGCGGTGGAAGTCGATCAGTCGGCCTTGGCACCCTTGCCGTGCTGGCCACGGTGCTGGCGCAGCCAGGTGCGGGCAGCCTGGCCCTCGTCGCGCGAGATGGTGCCGTCGCCGTCCTTGTCGATCTTGGCGAACAGCTCGGGGTGCTTCTCCTTCAGCCGGGCGCTGAGCGCGGCGCGGGCGGCATCGCGCTCGGCTTCCGACACCTTGCCGTCGTTGTCGGTGTCGACCTTCTCCTTGCAGGCCTGCTTGGCGGCGGCGCGCTCGGCCTCGGACAGCTTGCCGTCCTTGTCGGCGTCGAACTTCTCCAGCAGGTGCTGCCGGATCTGGCCGCGGTGCATGCCCTGACCTTTGCCTGCGGTGGCGCCTTCGGCAGCGGGCAGGGCGAGCAGGGTGGCGGCGAGGATGGCGAGGATCTTGGTCATGGCTGGTACCTCCTGAAGGATTGGTGGGTGATCTGAGGGATCATTGAAGCGCCCGCCGTGCCAAGGCTTTAGGGGGTCTTCCGTGTGGGGATTCGCAGAATCCGACACGGAAGTGGCGGGCTTCCCGGCAGGAATCGGTGTATGGAAAACCCGACACCCGGAGCCATGGCGCCACCGGACGGGCCTCGCACACTCCCTCCATGCTGCGTTCCTGCTTGTGCTTATGCCTGCTCGGCCTGGTCCAGGCCGCCGACCTCACCGACCCGCTGTGGCTCGACCGGCTGCGCCCGGCTCTGACCGCCGCGGGCGAGCAGGACCTGGCCCGCGTACCGCAGGCCGCGCGCGGCGAACTCGATCTCGACCTCGATCCGGCTCTGCCCGGACTGCGCGGGACCATGACCCTGCACTGGACCAATCCGGGGCCGGATGCCGTGCCCGACGTGCTGCTCAACTGCTGGCCGAACGCCCGGGCCTTCGGCGGCGCCTCGCTGACCTTGAGCGAGGTTCGCCTCGATGGCGTGCCGACCGAGCCGCTCAGCGAAGGCGGCGGCGAGCGGATGCGCCTCCGCCTGCCGCAACCGCTGCCGGCCGGCGGCAGCGTGGTCATCACGGCGAAGCTGAGCGCGATCACCTCGGCGACCGGCTATCACGGCCTGATGACCCGCTCGCCTGACGGCGTGTGGGTGTTCAGCGCCTTCACCCCCGAGGTCTCGGTGCGCATCGCCGGCGCCTGGCGCGAGGACCCCCTCGCCGGCATGGCTGATGCGCTGCGCACCCGCACCGCCCACTGGTTGCTGCGCCTACGCGTCCCTTCCGCCGCGGCGGTGGCTGGTCCTGGCAGCGAACTCGAACGGCGCGATCTCGGCGATGGCCGCAGTGAGGTGGTGCTGGCTGCGCCGCTGGTGCGCAACCTCTGCGTGATCGTTGGAGAAGGTCTGGTGCAGACCAAGCGCGACGTCGACGGGGTGCAGCTGCGCATGTGGCACCGACCGGTAGTCGCGCTCGCGGCGGCACGTTCGATCGACGCCTGCGCTGCCGCCATGCGCCGCTGCTCGGCCGCGTTCGGTGCCTATCCCTGGCGCGAGTTCGACGCAGTCGAGGCCCCGCTGGAAGGCGGTGTTGGCGGAGTCGAGGCGAGCGGCGTGGTGCTGATCGGCCGCGACCTCTGCGAGATGGTCGGCGAGCTGGATCCCTCCGTCCCGCCGATCGGCCTGACCGCCCGCATGCTGGTCGAGGCGAGCGCGCACGAGACCTGCCACCAGTGGTGGCACCTGATCGTCGGCAGCGACACCATGCTGCATCCCTGGCTTGACGAGTCGCTGACCAACTGGGCCGGCGAATGGGTGATGGAGGGAGAGTACGGCGCGGTCATCGGCCCGGTCTGGAGCATGAGCGTGTTCACCGCCATGGCTGAACGCCAGCGTCCGCGGCAGGCCCTGACCCTGCCGGCCGGCGCCTACGACGAGCTCGCCTACGGTGCGGTGGTCTACGGCCGCGGCGCGCTGATGTACCAGCGCCTGCGCAGCCAGCTGGGCGAGGCGAAGTTCCTTGCCGCCCTGCGCGAGTGGACCGACACCCACCGCTTCGGCTGGGCCGAGCCGGTCGATTGGCAGGCCTGGCTTGACCGCCATGCGACGCCAGAGCTGGCGGCGGAGATCCGCACCAAGTGGCTGGCAGGCGAAGCGCTGACCCCGCAGGACCTGACCGGCGCCTCGAACAAGCCGTAGCGGCTCGGGAAGAGGCTTTATAAAATCCGCTGCTTGCCGCAACTATAGGACGACACGGATTAGGAGGCCACAGCAATGGTACAACACGGGGACATCGAACTGTGCAACGACCAAAATCGCCACGCCGAGCGCGGCAATCCCTTATCACAGGTTGGGAGTCAGATCGCCAGTGATCCGGCTCACACGTGAGGAGATGCGAGAGTTGGTGCGCCAAGGGCGTTGCAGCAAGATCACCCTTGAGTCCGCTGAATCTGCACGACTGCTGAGACTGCTTTGCTGCCGACGTCCTACTGGCGGTCCGGTCACCCGGCTTGCCCAGCCTGCATCCTCCAACTGATGATGGAGAAGCATGAACACGACTAAACCAGCCACCTCTGGCCCCTTGCCCGCCGAGGACGACCTCGCCCTGGTGACGCGCTTCCGCGAATGTGGCGACGCTGACGCTCTCGGGCAAATATTCTCGCGCCACGCTGGTGCTGCCTTCCGCGTCGCCGTACGCCATACCGGCAACCTGGCCGACGCCGAGGAGGCTGTTCAGTGCACTTTCACCCAGTTCCTTGAGCGGGGAAGTGGCGCCATGGTCGTGCGGGGAAGCGTGAGGAGCTACGTCATAGGCGCAGTGCTGAACAACTGCTGCCACCTAGTGCGTCGGGAGGTCACTCTACGCCAGCGCCATGAGTCCGCTGGTGGTGGACTGGACAAAGCCGGGATGGTGGATGCCGATGACGCAGAGGGCCGACGCGAGCTGGAACAGGAGCTCAAGGCAGCTATCGATGCCCTGCCCGAAGAGCTGCGTCTGCCGGTGTGGATGCGCTATTTCGAGGATCTCTCCTTCGCCGAGATCGCAGCGGCGCTGGCAACCAAGGAAATCACCCTGCGCAAACGGGTTGAGCGGGGGCTCGCTCTCCTGCAACGCCACCTCTCCGCACACGGATTCGTCTGCGGATTGGCAGCCCTGCCTGTCCTCTTCTCGGAGTTGTCGGCGGAGGAATTTACCGGCACGTTTCCCGCCTCCAACGCTAGCACGACGACCAAGGTCGAGCCGTCCCCTGCCAACGATCTAGTGAGGCGCAGGCACGCTTCGAGCTCGTCGCACGCCGCCGGTTGCGGAACGGCAGTCCCGAGGACTCGGCCACGCACCTGGGTTGGATCGATGGTTTGGCTGCTGGCCGGAGCCATGGTCGTGACAGCGGTGATCCTTTTCATCGCAGACTGGTTTCGACCGCCTCAGAAGTATATCGTGTCGGCTGCCGAGGGGCTCCGGATTCGTGGGGAATCCCGTCTGGTCGCGCCGCAAGAGGCACTTGCTGCCGGAACCATGCTTGAAACCGGTATGGTTCCGCAGAATGGGGCGACCATCGATCTCGATGGCCGCGGTGAACTGCGTTTGCGGCCGCTGACCAGGGTGAACTTGGCCGAACGGGACGGCATCCATTCCCTCAAGTGCGGTGTGGTCGGTGTTTGGGCCGGTGTCGGCGCCACTCTGACCGTCGAGGCTCCAAGGCTTGGCCGTCTGGAGATATCGGGGTTGGCCTGGCTGAGCATCGGAGAGCATAGCAGCGAGGTGGTTGTGCTGGAGGGATCTTCCCTGGTTCTCGGTCGGCAACTTGGCGCCAGCTCGAGCTTGGTTATCGATGGACAAGGCCGAAGCATCGAGGGGAAGCTGGATCTGGAACAGCACGGGGAGGTGTGGATCGATCGCACGGTCCTGGCCAGTGCTCGGAAGGGACAGCGGACGTCCCCCGCATCATCAATGATGAACGAGGCTGCGTTGGATCATCATTCCAACACGGCTGGGGTTCAGATTCTACAGGGCCAAACGAAGAGTGTCCCCATGGGGCTGGTTGGGGAGTTCTGCAGTTTCCGTGCAGAGATAGGCATGAACTATCCGTCTGATAAAGGCTGGATTTTCGAACTCGGGTCTTTCCTCGATCTGGATGCTGCGATCGGTGATCCGGACTGGCCCCAATTTGCTCGGGGCATCAATCTCAGCAGGGGGCCTGGGAAAGCCGGATTCATGTCAACTATACATCTGGTGAGTCGCATGAGGCGGATCGGCTGGAACCAATCTGGGCCAATCCATCAATATACGATGAATCCTGGTGGTGGCAGGGATGCCGTTGTGATGTTTGGTCAGAACGATCCGTGCATACTAACCATGGCGGTCACGGGAACGACGACGGCCAAACTCATATCGTACTCATTTTCTAGTTGTTTAGGGCAGACGGAACCGCCGACTCCCTAGTGTCTGTTATCGGGATACGGACAGCTATCCGCGATACGACGCAGCCGTCTCGCCTGGCAGCCGTTGCTCATGCGCTCGCGGCGCGAGTACGGCGACAGCCTGGAGTGGGTAGGCGTGCCCGATCCCAGCGGCTTATATCAGCTGCATCGCAGCCGCCGTCGATGCGCCAGAGCAGCTGGTCACCACGGACAACGAACGCGTCCCGCCGGCAAGAGCAGCTTATCGCCTCCAGCGTGCCCTTCTGGCTGTGCTGACGCAACTCGGCATCGATGCAGGCGAACCACGACGTATAGCCCAGGACACGCTGTGTAGGCTGGTAGATGCAGCCGACGCCCTCCTTCTTCCGCACGGCTCCTCCAGCACGGTCGTGTCCACATCCACCGGCACCATCCGCCCGCTGGCAGAGGAGGCGAGCGTCGCTCCAAGCTGGTCGACGCCCACCGCATTCCGAAAAAAATATTATAAAATTCGGTCCAGCTCATCACTAGCAGATGAAGACGACTCAAACCCGACACTCACGAGGGGGAAGCGGATGTTCATCGGCGATGCAACAGTGCCTTAGGTCGGTCCCCGGCGAGCACTCTATGCTGGATCGGTTTTCTGCCGGTCGGCCGGGTCTACCTGATCGACAGTCCTGCATGTCCGAAGGATTCTGAAGGAAAGCCGGTTTATGAAGAATTCCCAGTCTGCACTGCGCGCCTGGAGCAGTCTGCTCGGTCCTGACAGGGTGATGCCGCCCGCGGAGGCGCAACGCCGCTTCGGCGACGACACCACCGGCAGCCAACGCTGCATCGCCGGGGCGCTGCGCCCGGTCGATGCCGAGCAGGTGACGAACATCGTCCGCATTGCCGCCGAGCATGGCGTGCCGCTCTATCCGATCAGCACCGGACGGAACTGGGGGTATGGCTCCAGCCAACCGGCGAGCGACGACTGCGTCATCCTCGACCTCTCGGGTCTCGATCGGATCCGGCATTTCGACCGCGAGGCCGGCACGGTGACGGTCGAGCCCGGGGTGACCCAGGGGCAGCTGGCGGAATTCCTCAAGCGTGAACAGGCGGCGTTCCTCGTCCCCGTCTCCGGCGCCGGTCCCACCGCCAGCCTGCTCGGCAATTGCCTGGAGCGCGGCTACGGCATCACCCCCAACGCCGACCACTTCGCGGCGGTCAACAGCCTCGATGTCGTCCTGCCCGACGGCAGCCTGTATCGCGGCGCGCTCAGCGGGCTTGGCGGCGAGATGGTCAGCCGGGTGTTCAAATGGGGCATCGGCCCCTATCTCGATGGCCTGTTCACCCAGGGCGCCTTCGGCGTCGTGATCACCGGTACCATCGCCCTGTCGCGACGGCCGGAGCGGGTCGAGGCCTTCCTCTTCCGCGTCGATGATGAGGGCCTGGCTGATGCTGTGCTCGGGGTGCGGGAGATCCTCCGCCGCCTGCCTGGGGTGGTGGGCGGCATCAACCTGATGAATCGGCACCGGACCTTGGCGATGGCGATACCGTACCCCGTCGGCCTGGTCGCCCCGGACGCTGTCCTGCCGGACGACTTCCTGCGCCACGAGGCCAAGCGCCTGGGCATCACCGCCTGGACCGGTTTCGGCACCCTCTATGGGACCCGCCGCATGGTGGCCGCCGCGAGAGCCGAGATCCGCGCCTGCCTGCGCGGTCGCACCCGGCGACCCATCTTCCTCTCGCCGTCCGGGGCGCGGAGGATCGCGCGCATCGCCAATGCCCTGCCGTCCTGGCTGATCGGTGGACTGGCGCGGCAGGCGACAGTGCTGGCCTCGGGGCTGGAACTGGTCGACGGGATCCCCAACGAGACCGCCATGCCGCTATGCTACTGGCGCAGCGGGCGGCAACCGGAGAGCGGACGCGGCTACGATCCGGCCCGTGACGGCTGCGGCCTGCGCTGGTACGCCCCGCTGGTGCCGATGGATCCCACCAGCGTCGTGCGCTACGTCGATATGGTGACCCGGCTCACCGCCGCGCATGGCGTCGAACCACTGATCACCCTGACCTCCCTGTCGGAACGCTGCTTCGACAGCACCGTGCCGCTGCTCTTCGATCGCAACGACCGGGCGGCCGCCGCGCGCACCGTCACCTGCCACCAGCTCTTGCGTGACCAGGGCTGCGAACATGGCTGGGTCCCCTACCGCGTTGCGACCGACGACCAGCACTGGCTGTACGACCGCGATGATCCGTGCTGGCGTATGGTCGCGGCGATCAAGCGGGCCATCGACCCGAAATGCATCATCGCACCGGGTCGCTATGCGCCGATTCCACAACCGTTGATAGACGACGAGTCTCACCCCCAAGTTCAGGCAATCCTGGCGGCCACCCACTGATCGATTGAAGCCTCCCTCACCCTCTGCCATGCCGAAGTCAGTCATGTCCAACAGTGACACACCTTCGTTCACTCCCAAAGCCTTCTGCCCGCCCCCGTGACTCTCGCTCAGCGCCTGAGCAGTGCCATACCGCAACTGCTCGGGACACTGGCCCTGCTGCTCAGCGCCCTGCCCACGCTGGTCCTGCTGCTCGCTCTGCTCGCCTGATGGTCGCTGACGGTGCGCAATCTCAGCCTCCGGGAACTAGCCTTGGCGGTCGTGCTCAACCTCCTGTTCACGGCCATGGACATCGTCTAGGCGACGTTCCCCGTCTCCGACGCCGGACCCACCGCCAGCCTGCTCGGCAATTACCTGGAGCGTGGCTACGGTATCGCGGTGCCCTCAGCGGGCTTGGCGGCGAGATGGTCCGCCGGTGGAACAGCAGGATATGGTAGGCGCGTCGAACAAACCATAGATGCTCGGAACATGGTTTTATAACATCCGCCACTGGCTGCGACTATATGATGACATGGAGGGAGGTGTCACCATGCGACAAGACTGGAACACCAGACCGTGTAGCGGCCAGCATCGCCACCAGGGCGGCGCCCCCGGAAGCCTTGCCTGCCAGGATCAAGAACCCGGTGTCTCCGGGTTGCCCACTCAGCATCAGCACGCGACCACCCCGCCGGTGATACGGCTCACCCGCGATGAGATGCGGGAGCTGGTGCGTCAGGGACGCTGCCGCAAAATTACCCTTGATCACGCGGAATCCGCGCGCCTGCTGCAGATCCTGTGCCACGCACGCTCTGCCGCAGGCCCAGTCTCCTGGCAGGCCCAGCCTGCATCCTGCAACTGAGGAGGTGGAATCATGAGCACGGCGAAACCACCCACGTCCGACCCCCAGCCCCTCGAGGACGACCTCGCCCTGGTGACGCGCTTCCGCGAATGCGGCGACACTGACGCTCTGGGACAGATATTCTCGCGCCACGCCGATGCCGCCTTCCGCGTGGCCGTGCGCCAAACCGGCAACCTGGCCGACGCCGAAGAAGCCGTGCAGCGCACGTTCACCCAGTTCCTTGAACGGGGAGGGGGCGCCATGGTCGTGCGGGGCAGCGTGAAGAGCTACGTCATAAGCGCAGTGCTGAACAACTGCTGCACCCTGCTGCGCCGCGAGGTCACCCTCCGCCAGCGCCATGAGTCTGCGAGTGGCGAGCTGGACAAGGCCGGGGTGACGGATGCCGACGACGAGGATGGCCGGCGCGAACTGGAATACGAACTCAAGGCCGCCATCGACGCCCTTCCGGAAGACCTGCGCCTGCCGGTATGGATGCGCTATTTCGAGGATCTCTCCTTCGCCGAAATTGCGGTGGCGCTAGCGACCAAGGAAATCACCCTGCGCAAACGGGTCGAACGTGGTCTCGCGCTGCTGCAGCGCCAACTCGCCGGACGGGGTTTCGCGTGCAGTCTGACGGCCTTGCCCGGCCTCTTCGGGGGACTGCCAGCAGAGTCCTTCGGCGGCTCGTTTCCCACCTCCAGCCCGACGGCCACATCCGCTCCCGCCCGGGCCAAGACCGCATCCCCGTCCAACACCCTCGCCCTCACGCTGGTGGTTGGCGTGGCGGCACTGCTCTGCGTCGGTTTCTACGCCACCTTGCACCGGCAAGGTGATCCATCCGTCCCAGCCGTGCCTGCCGTCCCATCTCCGGCCATCCCCGAGCATGGTCTGATCTACAAGGATGACTTCTCGTCCCGCCGGCTGCACCCGTTCTGGGCAGTCGTGAAGGGCAGTGAACACATCACCTTCCCGGTGGATGGTGGAGGCATGCTCCTCGGCGCCTCGAACCTCACCGGCAGTGAGCCGATCGAGATCGAACTGGAGTCCATGCCCATCCCCATGGCGCAATGGGACTTGCACTGGGAGATCGCCCCCCCAGCGCCAGTCGGCAAGGGGGCGTTCTCGTGCGGGATCGATATCATGAATGGAACTGGCCTCTACATGTCCAACCGCGTGCGTGTCAGCCAGGAGCGGGCAGATGGCCGGTACACGATCCGCCAGCGCACAGTCGCCGACAATACGGACGTCGGGGACCGCATCTGCAAGGATATGCCGCGCCTGATCTGTAATGGGTACTGCATCATGAACCACACCGGCGAAGCATCCCCAGCCGTCGTACTCCGCGGCGCGGATGTCGATATTCGGTCCACCAAGGTCGAGGTGGTCCGTATCCGTCTCTTCCTACGGGTGGATCCTGGCGGCGAGGCGGAGTGGCGCTTCCGCGAGATCGCCGTCGCCCGTGACAAGAAGAGCCTGGCCCTGCCCGCCTCGGTGAAATAGGACGCAGTTTCCCCGTTCTCTGCGCGTTCAGCCCGCTGCTGATCGGCAGCAGGCTCGGGGCAAGGTCGCAAGTCGCAACGCTGCCGCCGCCTCGACCGCCGTCTATCTGGCGGCAGCACTGTCACCGTGGCCGCTGCTCGCCCTTGCCGCCGGCTGACTGGCCGTGTCGATGTGGTGACCGTGGACGGTGTCGCTGGCGACGAGCCGCGGCAGCGAGCGTGCGACGATACTGCCATGGTCCGCGTCGGGGACGACCTCTCGGACGATCCACTCCGCATGGGCCGCCTGCAATCGGGCCGACATCTCCGGCGGAATGCATTCGTCCCGACCGCCGTGGAGGATGAGCACGCTCGGTCGTGTCTGCTGCAGAGCGATCTCCGCCAGGCGGGCGGTGTTGTCGAAGCGGGGGAGCAGGCTGCCGCAGGGCCAGCAGACCCGGTCACCGATCTCCGCCAGGCTGGTGTACGGCGCGATCAGCACGATGCGCCGCACCGGATGCCGGGCAGCATATTGCAGGCCGGTGGCGCAGCCGAGGGAGTAGCCGAGGACGCCAATCCGTTCGCTCATCGCCTCTGGGGCGAGATTGAGGCGGAGGCGGAGCGTCTCGACCGCCGCTGCTGCGGACGCGAGGATGCTATCCGGGCTGCTCCGACCTGCGCAAAAGCCAAAGCCGGGGTACTCGAGGATGAGCCAGCCCGCATCTGGATCGTCGACTTTGGCGACGAGCGGGACCCAGTCCAAGGCGAGGTTGGAGTTGCCGTAGCACACCAGCCAGATGCGTTCAGCCGCCTGGCCCGAGGCCGGTGGCCGATAGAAGGCGACCTGACGACCCTCGGCGGTGCTGAAGATGCTCTGCTCGACGCCAGGGGGCAGGTGGTCGGCGGCGTCCGCCGGGTAGGCCCTTGCGCCGTAGACCAGTCGCTGCCGAACGGTCAGCAGGGCTCCCGCTGCGAGCAGCAGGAGTACGACTGAGGCTGCTGCCACAATCCAGGGCCAGCGCCGCCTCATCGCTCCGCTCTCCTGGCGGCAGACGGGGCAGGGTTGGATTTCGCGCCGAGATAGCGGCGGCAGATGAATGCGAACATGAGCTTCTGCAGCGGATTGCGGAAGCCGAAGGGCCGCCAAGTGAAGTACTGCTCGTTGGCAAGGGCGTCGAAGTGGCACGTCCAGGGTGCGGATCGGACCTTGCCGCGCCCGATGAGGAGTTTGAGCACTGTGGAGCAGGCCACAGCCGTGCACATCTCGATGCCCAGTACCAGCGATGGCAGCTTCCGCCCGTGCACATCCAGACCGTCCTCCTTGACCAAGCCTCGGCGCGCCTTCATGCGAGGATTGACGCCAATCAGGAAGCGTGCGATCTGCCGCTCCACGCTCTCGCCAGTGGAGACGCCGAAGTACTTGCGTGGACTCATGCTGCCAGGCGTGAAGACCAGCAGCGAGGAACTCATGCCAATGGGTGCTGCGGTCACGACAGCGATGCCATTGGCATGGCAGTAGTCGAATATCTTCCAGCGCAGAGGGGTGGCAAAGAGGTCCAGGCTATCAAGATATACGTCCGCGCCCTTGAGGAACTCCTGATAGTTGTTCTCGTCCAGTCCCCGCGGGAAGACCTCAACCGTGATTTCCGGATTTATGCTCTGGGCGGCTTCGACCATGACCTCAAGCTTGGACCGACCCAAAGTCGCGGTGGAGGCACCGTACTGGCGATTGAAATTGCTGAGATCGAAGCCGTCGAGATCGGAAAGCGCAAATGATCCGATGCCGAGCCGGGTCAGAGCAATCAGATAGCTGCCCCCAACCCCGCCCAGGCCACCGATGGCAATCCTCTTGTGACGCAGGGCGTTCTGTTCCGATGTGGTGATCCAACCCAGATTGCGTTTGAAGGCGGTGTCATAATCGAAGGCGCCCTCAGCGCAGGTTGGCCCGCTACGGAAGGTGGACTGCCCGGCGGTGTCCTCGTCCCCGCACCGCCGGGGATGGCCTGCGGCCGTGGTCCATCTGGGCCCGCTTTCCGGTTCAGCCATTCGCGGCAAGGAACGATCGACCCTTGGCACTGTTGCATCGCTGAGCATCCGCTCTCCTCGTGACGATCGGGTTTGAGTACGTCTTCGTGTGCTGGTCACGAGCTGGACCGAATTCTTATAAAACTCTTTTGGGAACGCGCGGGGCTTTCGATGGTCAGCTTGGAGTGACGACCGCTTCCTATGCCAACAGAGTACCTCCCGTATAGTCAGCCCGCTCGCAAGGTACGTGTGATGGCTGCATGGTCTGCGGACCTGCAAATCTGTTATAAAAACTCCGTCCAGGTCATGACTAACAGGCGAAGGCGACAGCAAGCCCAACATTCAACCAACCAAGGGTCTACGCCTGTGACCTGACGGTCAACACAACTAAAGGATGCACCGCTTGTACCAGCCTTCTGCGACAGTGCCTCAGTGCCTCGGCATGACCCGCTCTGACACGGCCCTCGTCCCACCCCACGACCTGGGCCACCAGGACATGGCCGAGCTGCAGGCCGCCGCCTTCGATGCCGTCTATCGTCTGGAGTTGGCCGAGAGCGAAGCCCAGCGGTCCGCGGCCTATGCGGTGCGCTATCAGGTGTACTGCGAGGAGTTCACCTGCTACGAGCCCAAGGCCCGTTTCCCGGATCATCTGGAGCGCAATCCGTCGGATGCACACAGCCTGCACATGCTGGTCACCAGGCGCAGTGACGGGACGCCGGTGGCGACGTCGCGGCTGGTATTGGCCAATCCCGCCGCTCCGACTGAGCCTCTGCCCTTCGAGGAGGCGTGCAGCGACACGCTGCATCCGTGGGCGGTACCGGAGGACGCAGTCAGCCGCCGGGGCATCGCCGAGTTGTCGCGCTACGCCATTGTCGGGGCGTGCCGCCACCATGTCGGCCTGAGTGACACCGAGAACCGGGCCCGGCCGGTGCTGCCGATCGCCATGGGGCTGTTCTGTGCGGCCGTGGCCCGGCGTGCCGGCATCCAGTCGATCTATGCAGTGATGGAGGATTGGCTCGCGGCAGGATCGCGTGCCATCGGCGTGCAGCTGATCCCAATCGGCACCCCGACCGTCTTCCACGGCCAGCGCACACCCTACAGCGTCGATTTCTCGGCCTGTCCCGGGCTGTTCCCGGCCCTGTATCGAACAGCGTGCACGGCAGCCCAGCGCGTGGCGCTCCCATCCATCCCCTACTCAGCGTGATATGACCCAACCACCCATCGCTATCGTTGGTCTCTCTTGCCGCCTGCCGGGTGGCGCCGATACCCCGGCCCGCCTGTGGTCGCTGCTTGCTGATGGGGTCGATGCGGTGGGCGAGGTGCCGGCCGAGCGCTGGCTTCCCGATGCATTCTACCATCCCGATCCGGCCCATCCCGGCACCTCGTACACCAAGGCGGGGGCGTTCCTGCCGCTGTCCGCGCTGAGCGGATTCGACGCCAGCTTCTTCGGCATCTCGCCGCATGAAGCCGAACGGATGAGCCCGCACCAGCGCCTGCTGCTGGAGATGACCTGGGAGGGGCTGGAAGACGCGGGCTGGAAGCCCAGCCGCCTGGCCGGCAGCCAGACCGGCGTCTACATCGGGATGTGCGGGGACGAGTACGGCGACATCGGCATGGCGCACCTGGCCAGTGTCAATGGGTTCACCAACATCGGCGGTGCCGGCTGCGTGGCGGCCAACCGGGTCAGCCATGTGCTGGATCTGCATGGGCCGAGCCTGGTGGTCGATACGGCCTGTTCGTCCTCGCTGGTGGCGCTGCATCTGGCGTGCTCGGGGCT
>JALHRW010000097.1 GCA_022841245.1 Planctomycetota bacterium | reverse complement strand
GCGCGGGTCCCCGCCTTGACGCTCCGCGCGGAGGTCAGGGCGGGTCTGGACATGGGATGACCGGCAGGGACTGGACGACGTCCTGCTTGACTCCCCGGCTCAGAGAAGCCCGGGGGGTAGGCCTGAAAGGCCGTAGGGGCGAAGCCCCTGAGCTGAAAGCCTACTTGTCCGTCGGCTTGAGCGCGATCTCGATCAGGAAGGTCTCGGGCCACGCCGGGTCGCCGAGGAACTCGCAGGCGATCGAGACGGTGTCGGCCGGGTTGAACAGCTTGACCGGCTCGCCGTGCACCACCGTCGGAGTGGAAATGTCGAAGCGATAGGCGGTGCCGACGAATTTCCGCTTGGCGCCGCCGGCGACCATGTTGGCGACTTCGCCGATGCCGTCCTCGACCATGCCGGCGCTGATCGTGTCCTCGTTGTCGCCGAGCAGGCGCGCGACGATGCGCTTGGCCAGGGCGTCAGGGAAGGAGACCACGCAGGATCCGGTGATGCCGTTGGTCATGCCGATGATGCCGCAGATGTCGCCGTGCATCAGCGGATCGGTCTTGACGAAGACGCGCTTGCGCTCGGGCTTGAGCCCCGCCATCTGCCGGAGGCATTCCAGGGTCGCCCCGATGAAGGGGTTCAGGAGGTTGACATCGATGGTCTTGGGCATCAGGCGACCGGGGTGCTGGGTGAAATCCGTTGCACCGACAGGGTGGCGCTCCGACACTTCCATGCAAGGATCCCCTGCATGGCTGCGAACATCTCCACGCCGAGCACGGGCAGTTCCGAGCGCCGCCGCATCGTTTCCCACGTCGACGTCGCCGTGCAAGGCGACGTGCGGATCGTGTCCTTCCAGCGCGACGAGAGGGGCATGGTCGGCTTCGACATCGTGCGCAATTACTTCGCATCCATGATGCTTGAGCACACCCACGGCTGGAATCGCGTGGTCCTCGATCTCGCTGGCGTCCCGGCCCTCGACTCGGCGGCTCTCGGCCCCCTGGTCCAGAAGCTCCGTGAAGTGCAGGAAGCGCGCGGCAAACTGGTGCTGACCGGGGTCGATGCCCCGGCCCTGCGTGAAATATTCGCCCTTACCCGCTTCGACCGCGTCTTCCCGATCCTGCCGACCCGGGCCACGGCTGTGGCGGCCGCCACGGGCTGAATTGAGGACTGCGGGCTGAAGCCCGCGGTCCTCGGGCTCAGCGAGTCCGGATCCCGTCGACCATCAGGCCGACAAGCGTACCGAACATGTCCCCCGGAGTCTGCGCGTCCTGCGCCAGATCCTGCGGCGCGGCCAGGCCTTCGACGCATGAGAAGAAGATCGCCAGCACCTGTTCGGTCGCCAGGTCGGCGCGGACCACGTGCTCGTCAGCAGCCTCGCGCAGCACCGGGGTCAGCAGCAGGCCCAGAGCCTGTCGACGTCCTTGCCAGGCCTGCTGGCCGAGTTCCGGCGAGCACGCGCGCAGATCGGCGAGCAGCACCTGGTGCGTGCTCGCCAGATGCACGGCGACCGCGGTGAGGATGCCGCGCAGGCGGGCGAGGCGGTCCCCGCGGTGCTCGGCAAGCAGACCGCCGATCTCGCGCTCGGCTTCGCTGTCGACCCGGGCCAGGACCGCATGCAGCAGCGCCTCCTTGGTCTCGAAGTGCTTGTACAGCGTCTTCTTCGAGCGGCCGATCGAGCGGGCGATCTCCTCGGTCGAGACGCGTGAATAGCCGAAGCGCAGGAAATACCTCCGCGCCGCCTCGACGATCTGGGCGACTACTGCGCTGTCCGCATCCGTCATACGTCCATCGTGTGGCGCCAGAAGCGGCAGGCGCAAGACCGGTCCCGGCCAACCCTGACACACGCGCGGCGGGTGGCGGTCGACCCTGGATTCCGAGGCGACCTCCTAAGTCCCCTGCGAACCTTGTGCTATGGCGGATCAGAAGCCCCGCTGGCGCGTGCGTCGGCAGTCGGTACTGGAAGGGTGTGACCCCGCTGCGCCGCTCCGAGATCGCCGCCTACCTCCTGCTGCAGCCCGTGCTGTGGATCCTGCTGACGTGGGGAGCCGGCGCCGGCCATCTCTGGTGGCCATCCGCGATCACCGCAGCCGTTCTGCTGGCCGCCTGCTGGCGGGCGGGAAGCCAGTGGTGGCGGGTGGCGGTGATCCTCGCCGTCGGGCTGATGTGCGCCTTCACCGTCGACGGATCGCTGATCAAGATCCAGCTCGTCCGCTATGCTGGCGCCGATCCGGCCCTGCCGGTTCCGCCGGCATGGATCATCAGCCTGTGGCTCGTCTTCGCCGCCACCCTGGCCTTGCCAGCCCGCGGCCTGCTGACCAGCCCGATCCTTGCCGGGATCCTCGGTGCCATCGGCGGACCTCTGGCCTTCCTGGGCGGCAGCTCGCTCGGCGCGATCGAGACGAACCGCACCGGACTGATCGTGGTCGGCGTCTTCTATGCGCTGGTCACGCCGTTCCTCGTCCTGGTCGCCAACCGCCTGATGCCGTCCGCCCCCGGCCGTCCAGCCCGGGACGGATTGCCGTCCAGGTCCAGGCACTAGCGTCATGTCCATGATCGGACTGCTGAGCGAACTCGCCAAGGCCGGCGGACGCATCGCGCGCGAGCATTTCTCCCTGGTCAAGGACCAGGATATCACGGTGAAAGGGAGCCGCGATTACGTCTCGCACGTCGACCGCCAGGTCGAAGTCGAGCTGGTACGCCGCATCCGCGCCCGCCATCCCGATCACCAGATCCTCGGCGAGGAGAGCAGTCCCGGCACGGTGACCGCCGCGCAATGGGAACCCCACCGGCCGCTGTGGGTCATCGACCCGATCGACGGAACCACCAACTTCATCCACGGACTCCCGGCCTTCGCCATCTCGATCGCCTTCCTTGACGCAGGACAGCCGCGTTTCTCCGCGGTCTATCAGCCGATCAGCGACGAATTGTTCACCGCCGAGCGCGGTGCCGGCTTGTGGCTCAACGGCCAGCGCAGGTACACCTCGGCATGCAACGAACTCGACCGCGCCCTGGTCGGCAGCGCCCTGCCCTTCCGCTTCCCGGAAGCGCACCAGGACGCGCTGCTCGTATTCGAACGCATCCAGCGCAGCTGCGACGACCAGCGGCGCAGCGGTTCGGCCGCCCTCGATCTGGCCTACGTCGCGGTCGGGCGTCTCGACGCCTACTACGAGCTCGGCATCTACCCCTGGGACACCGCCGCCGGCGAACTGCTGGTGCGTAGCGGTGGCGGCGTGGCTACCGATTTCCGCGGCTCGACCGACGGCCTGCTGCAGCGCCGTTCGATCGTCAGCGCCGGCACGCAGGCCCTCCATGCCGCCCTGCTACAGGAAGCCGCACCCTTGCTGCCCTGGCTCGACCGCGCACCGTTCGCCGCCACCAGAGGGTAGCAATCCCGGCCTTGGTACACTATCCTGACCGGCACATGCCAGCCGATGTACCTCCGTCGATCCCGGGTTACCGGGTTATCAGCAAGCTTGGCCAGGGCGGGATGGCGACGGTGTGGAAGGCCGAGCAGATCGCGCTCAGCCGGCCGGTAGCCCTGAAGGTGGTGTCGGCGAACCTCGTCGGCGACCAGCGCGCGCGCGAACGGTTCCTGCGCGAAGCCAAGATCAGCGCCCGGGTGGTGCACCCCAACGTCATCACCTGCCACGACGCCGGCGATGCGGGCGGCCAGCTGTTCATGGCCCTGGAGCTGGTCACCGGCGGCGACCTGCGCCAGGTTCTGGCGCAGGCCGGCGGACGCATCGACGCCTGGCGCGCGGTCAGGCTGATCCACGACTGCCTGCAGGGCTTGGCGGCAATCGAGGATGCCCACCTCATCCATCGCGACATCAAACCCGGCAACATCTTCCTCGACGCCAACGGCCTGCCCAAGCTGGCCGATCTCGGTCTGGCCCGGCCGACCGGCGGAGCCGACATGACCATGCCGGGCATGGTCGTCGGGACGCCTGCCTACATCGCACCGGAGCAGGCCCGGGCGGTGGCCGACCTCGACATCCGCGCCGACATCTACGCCCTCGGCGCCACCCTCTTCCACCTCGTCGCCGGCCACCCTCCCTACCCGGGCGACGATCCGATGGGCGTGCTCGTCGCGGTGCTCAATGATCCGCTGCCGGAACTCTCCGCGGTGGCCCAGGGCTGCCCGGCCGAGGTGTCTTGGCTCGCCCGTTCGCTGATGGCCAAGGACCGCAACGAACGGCCGGCCAACGCCCGGGCGGCGCTCAGCCAGGCGGCGAACCTGCTCGACGGCAAAGGCCGCCCATCGCCGGTCAAGACGGTGCCCCCTGCGGCGAAGCCGACGACGTCCGTGCGCTCGCCGGTCCAGTCGAAGCCGGCGACCACCGATGTGCACAAGCCGACCGTCCAGCAGACCACGGGGTCGGTGGTCAGGCCGGTGAATATCAACATCGACCCGGCGCAGCTGGCCGTGCTGGTCAAGCGCATCATCGTCGACCAGGGCGGCCTGCGCGCCTCGCTCGCGCTCGCCCCGGGAGCCAGCTTCCCGCGCTGGATGCTCGACCAGATCCTGGCCGCGGCCGGCGTCTGCCATGGTCTGGTCGAGGCCTCGCTGCATGCCGCGACCTTCCCCAAGGATGTGCCGCGCCGACTGGTGCTGGCGCGCGGCATGCCCTCGTCACCAGGCATCGCCGGACGCAGCGTGCGCAACGAGCCGCTCGACATGGTGCAGAGCTCGGTGACCCTCGATGTGACTCCGGACCAGCTCCAGGCGGTGGCCTTCACCAGGCCCGGCCAGCTCGCCCGCCGCGAAGATCTCGAGCGCGTGATCAAGGACGCCAGCCTGCGCTTCGGCCTCGACCCGGAGGCGCTGCGTCGGCTGGTCGATGGCCCACCTCTGCCCGGCGGCCGGGTGGTGGTCGCACGTGGCCGGCCCGCCGACCCGGGTCGGGCAGCCGGCTATCTGCTGTCCGGCGACATCACCAACACCACGGTCGAGAACCTGGCCAGCGAAGGCAACCTGCGCAAGGTCGCCTCCGGCGAGGTGATCGCCTGGTGGGACGACGGGATGCCACCGCATCCCGGCATGGACGTCCTCGGGCGCGAGATCGCTCCCCCACCGCTGGAGCCGCTGACGCCCGAGAAGGCGGCCGGAGCCGGCACCGAAATGACGCGTAGCGATGATGGCCGGCTGGCCCTGCGCGCGCGCGTCTCCGGTTTCGTCCAGCGCCAACCCGATGGCTGCGTCCGTGTCGTCGGCATCTTCGCGGTCGAGGGGGACCTCGGCCCTGACGATCCGCCGATCGTCACCGATGATGTCGTCGTGGTGCGCGGCTCGGTCAAGGCCGGGGCCTCGATCACCAGTTCGAGCGACGTGGTGGTCATGGGCGACCTCGAAGACGCGACCATCTCGGCCGGTGGCAACGTCGAGATCGACGGCGCCGTCGGCAGCGGCGCGCCGATCGAAGCCGGTGGCGAGATCGTGCTGCGGGGTGGCGGCGAGAGCCGCACCCTGATGGCCGGTTCGCTGCGCATCGATGGCGAGGTGCGCAACTGCGAGCTGCGCGCCACCGGCGACGTGCGCGTACGCAAGCTGATCGGCGGTGGAATCACCGCCGGCGGCAACGTCCGCCTCGACGTGGTCGGCGACAACGATGGCACCACCACCGTACTGTGGGCGGGGCACCACCTCACCCGCGCCGAGGAGGGGAAGATCGCCGAACTGGCGGCCAAGCGTGCCGACGCCGAACGGGCCCGGATCATGCGCCAGCGCCAATCCGCCGAATCCGACGTGCAGCGCGCCCTGAGCACGACCACGCGGATGAACGGCGCCGCCTTCATCAATCCGGCGGCGGCCAAGCAGATGCAGGAGCGCCTGCGCCTGCTCGAACTGGAAGCCGCTCGCGCCATCGCAGACGACGAGGCGGCGCGCTCGTCGCTGGCCAAGTCGCGTCAGGAGGCTCGTGCCGCCACCGAGAAGGGCGAGAACGCCCGGGCCCGCATCGAAGTAGGCATCATCGCCCACGTCGGCGTGGTGGTGAAGCTCGCCGACGGCGAGGCCGAGGCGCTCAAGGAGCCGCGGATGAAGCTCAAACTCGGCATCTGATCGACGTTACCGATCGATGTCCCGGCGTCGTTCCAACCGCCCCTGGGCATCGTAGAGGAACAGATCGATGCGCAGGCGGTAGCGCTGCAGACCGTGCTGGCGGATGAGGGCATGCGCGGCGCGCCGGGTGCGTTCCAGCTTGGCCGCGTCGACCGACCAGCCGGCGACCTGGTGATCGATGCGACGACGGACTTCGGCCACCAGCAGGGAGCGCCAACGGCTGGCGACGATGTCGAGTTCGCCGCCGCCACCGATCCAGTTGCGAGCGCAGATGCGCCAGCCACGCCAGGCGAGATGCCGCTGCGCAGCGCGCTCGGCCAGTTGGCCGACGGCGTACGGCTCAGCCGAGGCGGGCACGCTCGGCCGCCATCGCCGCAGCAGTGATCGACCAGTGGCTGGCGCTCCACGCCACCGTGCCGGCCCTGACCAGGAACAGCTGCGGGCTCTGGTGCACCCGGCCAAGGCGGGTGGCGATCCAGTTCGACAACGGACGGTCCGTCTGCACCACGACCATGCCGGCCGCCTCGCCGGGATGGGCAGCAAGGTAGGACTCGACCTCGGACAGGGCGGCGCCGCTGGTCGGGCAGATGCTGGAATGCTTGAGGATCCAGGCCGGAGCGGGACCGGCGAGCAACTGCTCGACGTGCTCCTGGCCATTGAGGGTTTCGATCATGGCTTGGCACCTCCGCCGCCGATGGTGAACTTCACGCTGCCGGTGATGCCGCCGACCTTGAGCTTGCCGCGTTCGATATCGAGGTCCGCGCCGAGCGGCAGCAGGGCGCCGTCGATGCGGTTGACCTCGCCGCCATCGATGTGGATCTGCAGCGCCGCTGCGCCTTCACCGCCGACCTTGACCTGCCCAGGCACCACGAAGGCCGTGAGTTTGGCCAGGTCGGCATGGTCGACCACACCCTGGATCACGCCAGCCAGGCGTTCGCCGGCCAACCGGCCCTCGAATTGCGCGGAATATCCGCCCGGAATGCCTTCGCCGGCCGCGTCCGCGGCCCGCACCATGGCTCGGCTCAGCACCAGTTCGGCGAGCTGACCCTGCTCGTGGCGAGCGCTGGCGTCGAGGGTGAAGCGCGGCGATGGCGGGGTCAGCGCCAGCCATTCGCCAGGGATGCGCACCTCGCAGGAGCGCAGGTGGCCATCCAGCGAGACGTCGACCTTGCCCTCGGCGATACGAGCTTTGCCGCGCAACTTGGCGCTGAGGTAGCGGATGAAGTCATGATTGCGCAGGCGCCAGGCTGCCTTGTCGAGTTCCAGGCTGGTGAGATCGATGCTGACGGCTGGCGTGAAGGTGACGTCGGCCAGGGCGACGACGCTGCCGGTGAGGTCGGGGAGCTGGGCCGGGCCACGCAGGCGGGCGATGAGGCTCTCGACCGCGCCGCACTCGACCGAGATGCGGGCCGTGGTGGCGTTGCCGGCGAAGGATAGCCGGCCGATCGGCTGCTCGCCGGACAGCAGGTCGGCCGACACCTGCACCGTGCCGCCCGGGACCAGGACGGCGGCGACCTGGCCGTCGATCGGGCCGAGCGACCAGCCCTGGGCGAGCATGCGCGCCTGGCTGAGCCGAGCCGAGAATTCCGGACGCCCCTCATGGAGCACAGCCCCGGCCTGCACGATGTGGCCGCCACCGATGAGCAGCGGCGCCGGCAGCAGGCCCTGCAGCAGCACCAGCGGCAGTTCGCTGGCGACCAGCCGGGGTGGCGTGGTCCCGCCGAGGATCACCTCGAGCCTGGCCCGTCCTGGTCCGACCACCGCCAGCGACGTGCGGTGATCAGGCGTCGGCCAGCGTATCTGGAGTTCGGGTAGCAGCCGGGCGACATCGGTCATCGGCAGACCCGACGGCAGCGGCAATCCCGGACCGGCGCTCCAGGTGCTGGCGTCGAAGGCGACCGTGGTGCCGGAGCGGTCGGCGGTCAACACACCGCTGGCCGTGCCCAGCTTCGCATCGCGCACCACCACCCGCCGCAGCACCACCCGTCGGGCATCGGCATCGATCACGCACGTACCCTCGCCGCCCTGCCACTTGGCGATCACGTCGCCGCGCAAGGTGTCGGAGACCACGTCGCGCAGGATGCGCGTGCCAGCGCAGTCGGCCAAGGCCGGCAGATACGGATCGAACACATCGGGCGCCTCCTTGATCATGCCGATGCCTTCGAACACCGTGATGACGGCCCGTGGCGAGACGATGGCTTCGCGTACATCGACCGTGGTGATGATCGGCGCTTCGGGACTCGCCCGGTCAGTGGCGACGGCAACGCGCAGCGGACGGCCAGCCACGCTGGCGACGGCCTCGACCCTGGCGTGGGCGCCCAAGGCATCGACCTGCACCGCGGCATCGGTCACCATCAGTCCACCGGGCAGTTCGATCGAGCCGTCGACCACTTCCACCCGCACCGGCCGTGGAGCCCGGGTCGGCGGATGCCGTTGCTCGGCCTCGATGATGTCGAGCATGAAGCGATAACGCTCGTGGTCGAGGCCTGCCTTCACGCCATCGATGCGCAGAGACAGCAGGCGACGGTCGACGAGATCGAAGCGCAGCTTGATCTTGGCGGCACGGGCGAGCTCGGGCTGCCCGTCCTGGATGACCACCACATCGCTGGCCTCGGCCTCGTCGACCCCGACCAGACGCAGACTGCCGATCTCCAGCCGGCCAGGCAGTCCGTATGCGGTCCAACCGTGCTCGAGCTCGCGCTCCAGGCCGCCGCTGCGCAGGTAGCTGCCGACCCCGACCGCGGCCAGTACCGGCACGCCGACCAGGACCATCAGCAAGATGAGCAGCAGGCGACGTCGGCGGGGGGCCATGGGGTGCGGAAGGATGGCCGCAGAGCGGTCCGAATCAACCGCCCCGGACCGTCAGGCAGGCAACGGCAGCGACGGCAGTCCGTGCGCCTCGGCCACCCCAGGACAGGTGAGACCGCCCCGGAAGGTGTTGACGCCACCGCGCAGTTCGGGGCACTTCGCCATCGCCCCTTCGAGGCCGAGATCGGCCAGGCGAAGCGCATACGGCAGGGTGACATTGGTCAGCGCCTGGGTCGCGGTGCGGGCATATGCGCCGGGCATGTTGCCGACGCAATAGTGGACGATGCCCTCCTCGACGTACACCGGATCGGTGTGGGTGGTGACATGCGAAGTCTCGGCGCAACCGCCCTGGTCGATGGCGATGTCGACGAACACCGAGCCCGGGCGCATGCTGCGCAGCATCCCGCGCGTGATCAGCTTCGGCGCCTTGGCCCCGGGGACGAGGACGGCGCCGATCAGCAGGTCGACCTGCGGCATCTCCTCGATCAGGTTCTGCTCGTTGGAGTAGAGGGTGTGCACCGCGCTGTTGAGCGAGATGTCGAGGAAGCGCATCTTCTCGAGGTCGACCTCGAGGATGGTGACCTCGGCGCCGAGGCCCATGGCCATGCGCCCGGCGTTGACCCCGGCGGTACCACCGCCGATCACCACCACCTTGCCCGGCAGCACGCCAGGCACGCCACCGAGTAGCACGCCTTTGCCTCCCTGCGCCTTGCTCAGGTAATGGGCGCCGACCACCGTGCTCATGCGCCCGGCGATCTCGCTCATCGGCTCGAGCAGCGGCAGCCGTCGCCCGACCTGCACCGTCTCGTAGGCGATGCCGGTGGTGCCGCTGGCGAGCAGCCGATCGGTCAGAGCACGGTCGGCGGCGAGGTGCAGGTAGGTGAAGAGCAGCAAGCCGGGGCGCAGGAAGCCGTATTCGCCCGGCAACGGCTCCTTGACCTTGATCACCAGGTCAGCCGACCAGGCCTCGGCTGCGGTCGTCACCAGCACGGCGCCGGCTTCGCGGTACTGCTCGTCGCTGTAGCCGGAGCCGAGCCCGGCCCCCAGCTGCACCAGGACCTGATGCCCGGCCCGCGCGAGCATGCGCACGCCCGCGGGCGTGCAGGCCACGCGGTTTTCCTTGATCTTGGTTTCAGTGGGGATGCCGACTCTCATGGGGGGTCTCCGAATGGGAGGGGAGTCTATGTACATCCGCAAAGAAATCCAGTCTGATCTAAACCAGGCTATACCAATCGCTCGACATCGACCCCGACGACGACCTCTGCGCGACCGCCACCCAGCACCATGCCCTTGAGCGGACTGACGTCGGCGAAGTCGCGGCCAATGGCGACCAGGATGTGGCGCTCGCCTGGAATGCAGGCGTTGGTCGGGTCGAGGTCGATCCACCCCGCCTGCGGCCCGCACCACACCTGCGCCCACGCATGGGTCGCGTCAGCGCCGACCAGGCGCTGGCGGCCAGGCGGCGGCTGGGTCTCGAGGTAGCCGCTGACGTAGCGCGCGCACAGACCGAAGGTGCGCAGGCTGCCGATCAGCACCTGGGCGAAGTCCTGGCACACGCCGCGGCGCAGCTCGAGCGCCTCGAGTACCGGCGTGGCGACGTTGGTCGCCGCCGGGTCGTAGACGAACTCGCGGTTGATGCGCACGTTGAGCGCCAACGCCGCTTCCAGCACCGGACGCCCAGGCGGGAAGTCCGCAGCGGCGTAGCGACGCAGCTCGGCGGCGCAGGGGATCTGCGCCGAATCGAAACGATACTCCCAGGCCCGCCCGTCATCACCGCCCCCCTGCACCAGGGCGTCGTCCCACGGCGGGGTCGCAGCGGGATCGATCGCCGGCGGAGCCACCACGTCGACTTCGCTGAAGCTGAGCACCACCAGCCGGTCGTGCCTGCTGGTGACGGTGAAGGCGTCGGTGGGGTTGCCGAAGTAGTCGTCGCGCCGGCGCAGCACCGCCGGCTGCGGCTCGATCTCCAGGCGATGGCTCAGCACCTGCTGCTGGGCCGAGCCGCGCAGCGCGAGATGAGCCAGGTTCTGCGACAGCGTGACGGTATCGGAGTAACGATAGGTGGTCAGGTGACGGACGCGGTAGCGCATGCTCAGCCCTGTCCCGGCAGGGCGTCGTCAGCCATCCGCCAGTCTTCGCGCGCGAAGGCGCGGCTGGGAGCGATGTGGGTGAGCCAGGCGGTGGTGACCGCCTCGGACAGCGCGGCCAATGTACCAGCGAGGTCGTCGAGCAGCTCCATCAGGGCGTGGCCGGCGTCGGCCTTGCACAGTTCGTTGGGATCGGCCAGGCGCACCGTCGACTGCAGATGGGTGGCGAGGCGCTCGGCCGGGGTCAGCAGCGCGCCGACCGCTTCGCGCGGCAGGTTGGTGACGTGCTCGGCGATCTGGTTGGCCTGGAAAGCGACGGCGCGCGGGTTGGTGTGGTCGGTCAGCAGCAGGTCGACGACCGGTGCGGCCTGCATGGTGGTGAGGTAGCGCGAGCGGTAGGTGATCGCGCTGTCGGCGGTGCGCAGCAGCGCTTCGAGCGCGGCCGGGGTGACGGTCTCGTCGGCGAAGGCGGCATGCAGCGAGTCGACCATGAATGAGGCCCGCTCGATGCGCCGGCCGAGATCGAGGAAGCGCCAGCCCGGGCCGCGGGTGGTGTTTTCGCGGCCCATGCCAGCGAGGGCGGCGCAGGCGATGACCACGCGGTTGAGGCGGGCCAGGGCCTGGTTTGCGTCCTCGCCCCCCTCCGCCGCCAATTCGGCGTCGAGTGCGGTGAGCGCGCGCCAGGTATCGGCCGAGAGGCGGTCACGCACGCCGAAAGCAGTGCGGCGCAGGTGCTCGCGCACCATCTTGAGCGGGCCGCTGGCGCCGTCGCCGATCAGCGCGACGAGCACCGCGCTCGGCACGCCTTCGACCGCGCGCACGCCGGTGGCGCGGGCGAGCATGGCGAGATAGGCGGCGATCTGCGCCTGATCGGCCTCGCCCGCGTCCTCGGCCAGGCAGCTGAGCGCGGAGCGCACCAGGCGGGCGATGTCCTCGGCCCGCTCGGCGTAGCGGCCGAGCCAGAACAGGTTGTCGGCGACGCGGCTGGGCAGGTCGATGCCGCCGCGCTTGAGCTCCAGCGGCGCGTCGTTGGCGCGCAGCAGGCTGACTTCCGGTACCGGACCCTCGGACAGCACCCAGGCGTCCTTGCTGCCGCCGCCGCGCTCGAACCACAGCTGGCCGCCGTCGCCCTGCGAGTCGATGCGCGCCAGCCCGCCGGGCATGATCGAATAGCCGTCGCCGTCGCGCACGGCGAAGACGCGCAGGCTCATGCGCCGCGCCACCACCTTGCCCTCGTCCCAGCACGGCACGGTCGAGCGCGCCACGCGCTGGAAGGCGAGGTAGGCATGCGGACGCACGCGGATGTCGGCGGCGAGGTTGGCGAGTTCGGGCAGCGGCAGGGTCGCCGGCAGCACCGGCCGACCGCGGTTGTTCCACGCCGGCCGCAGGATCAGGTCGGGCAGGTTGGCGAGGATGTGGTCGACGCGCTCGCCGCCCCACCACGCCGGCAGGCCTTCGAGCAGCGCGTCCTGGCCGAGCAGGGCGCGGGTGATCGCCGAGAGGTACGGCACCAACGCCGGGCTGTCGGCCAGACCGCTGCCCAGGCTGTTGGCCACTGCGACGTTGCCGGCGCGCACCGCTCCGGCGAGTCCGAGCACGCCAAGGGTCGAGTCGTTGCGCAGCTCCAGCGGATCGCAGAAGTCATCGGCGAGGCGACGCAGCACCACGTCGACCGGCATCAGCCCGCCGAGGGTCTTGAGGAAGACGCGCTCATCGCGCACCGCCAGATCGTCGCCCTGGACCAGCGAGATGCCGAGGTACTGCGCCAGGTAGGCGTGCTCGAAGTAGCTCTCGGCGTACGGACCGGGGGTCAGCAGGACGACGCGCGGATTGTCGCGGTTGCGCGGCGCCAGCGAGAGCAGCTGCTGGCGCAGGCGGATGAAGAAGCCGGCCAGGCGCTGCACCCGCATTTCGCGGAATGGTTCGGGCAGGGCGCGCGACAGGACGATGCGGTTCTCCAGCGCGTAGCCGGCGCCGGGCGGGGTCTGGCAGAGATCGGCGGCGACCCGCCACTGGCCGTCGGGGCAACGCACCAGCTCGCAGGCGTAGAAGTGCAGGCGTGAGCCGCCGGGGACGCCGACGCCATGCAGCGGGCGCAGGAACTGCGGATGACCGAAGACGATGCCGGGCGGGATGATGCGCTCGCGGATGAGCCGCTGCGGGCCGTAGGCGTCGGCGAGGAACCCGTCGATGGCCATGGCGCGCTGCGCGACGCCGGCCTCGATGCGCGCCCACTCGGCCTGGCCGAGGATCATCGGCAGCGGGTCGAGCTGCCAGGGCCGGTCGTCCGCAGCGCCGTCGCGGAACAGGTTGTAGGTGACGCCGTTCTCGCGGATGATGCGCCGGCACTGCTCCCAGCGGCGGTTGACCTCGCGCGCGCCGAGCCGGTCGATCTGGGCGAGCAGTTCGCTCCAGCCCGGACGCGGAACACCGTCCGCTCCGTGGCATTCGTCCCACCGGCCGGCTTCGCTGTGGTAGGTCGAGGAGACGTGCGCTTGGGACTGGGACATGTGCGACCGCTGCGGCGGAGACTATCCCCGTCGCAAGTCGAGCGTATAGGGGCAATCGCGATCGGGCTGCGGCAGCTGGACCGCACGCACCCCCGGGGAAAGCCCGAGCCGTTCGAAGCGCGCGACCCGCCGTCCCTCGGCCTCGAAGGCGTTGACCGGCCGGGCGTCGTAGTGGCGCCCGCCCGGGTGCACCACGTGGTAGGTGCAGCCGGCGACCGAACGCGCGTTCCACGTGTCGACCACGTCGAAAACCAGCGGGGTATGCACGCCGATGGTGGGATGCAGGCAGCTGGGCGGCTGCCAGGCGCGGTAGCGCACTCCGGCGACGAACTCGCCCTCGGTCCCGGTCGGATGCAGCGGCAGCGGGCGGCCGCCGACCGTGACGATGTGGCGCTTCCCTGTTGCACCGCGCAGCAATACCTGAAGCCGCTCGATCGACGAGTCGACATAGCGGGCGGTGCCGCCGGCGCCGGCCTCCTCGCCGAGCACCGGCCACGGCTCCAGCGCCGTACGCAGTTCCAGCTCCAGGCCGCGGTTCTGCATCACCCCGCAGACCGGGAAGCGGAACTCGCGATGCGGAGCGAACCAGCGATCATCGACCGGCAGGCCGCGCTCGCGCAGTTCGCTGCACACGTCGGTGAAGTCATCCCACACGAACCACGGCAGCATCCAGCGGTCGTGCAGCTGCGTGCCCCAGTCGGCGAGCGGAGCCTTGTACGGCTCACGCCAGAAGCGCGCGATCAGCGAGCGCACCAGCAGCTGCTGCGCCAGGCTCATGTCGGCGTGCGGCGGCATCTCGCAGGCGCGCATCTCCAGCAAACCCTTGCGCCCGCTGGTCGAATCCGGCGAGTACAGCTTGTCGATCGAGAACTCGGCGCGATGGGTGTTGCCGGTGAGGTCGGTGAGCAGATGCCGCAGGATGCGGTCGGTCAGCCACGGCGCCTTGGCCGGGCCGGTGGTGATCTGGTTCAGCGCGGTCTGCAGCTCGTAGGTGTTCTCGGTGCGCGCCTCGTCGGCGCGCGGCGCCTGCGAGGTCGCCCCGATGAACAGGCCGCTGAACAGATAGGACAGCGACGGGTGGTTGTGCCAGTAGGCAAGCATGCTGGCGAGCAGGTCGGGCCGGCGCAGGAAGGGGCTGTCGAGCGTGGTCGCCCCGCCCAGGGTGATGTGGTTGCCGCCGCCGGTGCCGGTGTGGCGTCCGTCGACTTCGAATTTCTCGGTCCCCAGACGGGCCTGACGCGCCTCCTCGTAGAGTTCGCGGGTGACGGTGCGCATGCCGCTCCACGACGACTGCGGATGGATGTTCACCTCGATCACACCCGGATCCGGGGTCACCGACAGGCTGACCAGGCGCGGGTCGGACGGCGGGGTGTAGCCTTCCAGCTGCACCGGCATGGAGAGCGCGCGCGCGGTATCCTCGACCGCGGTGACCAGGGCGAGGTAGTCGTTCAGCTGCGCCAGCGGCGGCAGGAAGATGTGCATCACCCCACCGCGCGGCTCGACGCACAGGGCGGTGCGGACGATGCCGGCAGCGCTCTCGCCGGGCTTCGGCCGCACATCGCCAGCGACCTGCACGCGGATCGGACGCGGTTGCAACGGCTGGCGCGGAATAGACGGATCCTCGGGCAGCTGCTGCACGCGATCGCCCGGCGCCGACCACGGCAGCGCATCGAGCGGCAGGCGGAAGCCCATCGCCGAATCGCCCGGCGTCAGGTACATGCGCTCCTCGCGCAGGAACCACTTCCCAGTCCGCCATACGCCCCAGTCGCAGGTCAGCGGGAAGGCGTAGCCGACGACATGCGTGAGCCCCTGGCGGAAGATCCGGGCCAGGCGTTCGCGCTCGATCGGATCCTCGAGCCTGCTGTTGAACGGATCGACGTTGCTGGGCAGGCGGCGCTCGCGCCAGAGGTGGTACCAGGCGTCCTCGAAGCCGGGCAGGATGCTGCTGTCCGGCACGCCCAGGCGGCCGGCGAGGGCCTCGGCGAAGGCCTTGGCGTGGGTGTGGTCGTGGCGGGACGGGGTGCGCTCGTCCGCGAGCAGGGCCGGATCCAGCCACGCCGGCTGGCCGTCGGCGCGCCAGTAGGCGGTGAAGGCCCAGCGCGGCAGCTGTTCGCCCGGGTACCATTTGCCCTGGCCCATGTGCAGGAAGGCGCCCGGGGCGAAGCGGTCGCGCAGACGGCGCACCAGCTCGTTGGCGCGCTCGCGCTTGCTCTCGCCCAAAGCGCCGGTGTTCCACTCCTCGCCATCGTAGTCGTCGATCGAGACGAAGGTCGGCTCGCCGCCCATGGTCAGGCGCACGTCGTCAGCGCGCAGGCGCTCGTCGACCGCTTCGCCGAGGGCGTCGATCGCCGCCCACTGCTCCTCGGTGTACGGCTTGGTCACGCGCGGATCCTCGTGGATGCGCGCCACCGTCATGGCGAAGCCGAACTCGCTCTCGCACTCGTCGTCCTCGTCGGCCTGTTCGTAGGCGAACGAGCCGGTGATCGGCGCCGCGGTCTGCGGATCGGCAGTGGCGGCGAGCGGGATGTGGCCCTCGCCAGCCAGCAGGCCGCTGGTCGGATCGAGGCCGATCCAGCCGGCGCCAGGCAGGTAGGCTTCGCACCAGGCGTGCAGGTCGGTGAAGTCCTTGTCGGTGCCGGACGGCCCGTCGAGCGCCTTCTGGTCGGCTGTCAGCTGCACGAGATAGCCGGAGCAGAAGCGCGCCGCGATGCCGAGACGGCGCAGCACCTGGACCAGCAGCCAGGCGCTGTCACGGCACGAACCGCTGGCCTTGACCAGCGTCTCGTCCGGCGCCTGCACTCCCGGCTCCAGGCGGATGAGGTAGCGGATCTGCTGCGACAGCAGGTGGTTGAGCCGCACCAGCAGGTCGATGGTGCGGAGCTTGTCGCGCGGCACGGCCGCCACCCAGGCGTCGACCGCCGGGCAGTCCTCCAGGCTTTCGAGGTAGGGCCGCAGCTCGCGGCCCAGCTCCGGCGCGTAGGTGAACGGCCAGCTCTCGGCCGACTCCTCGACGAAGAAGTCGAACGGATTGATCACCGTCATCTGCGCGACCAGGTCGACCTCGACGCTGAACTCCTCGGTCGGCTCGGCGAAGACCACCCGCGCCTGCCAGTTGCCCTGCGGATCCTGCTGCCAGTTGAGGAAGTGCTTGGCCGGTGTGACCTTGAGGCTGTAGGCGTCGATCGGCGTGCGCGCATGCGGCGCCGGCCGCAGACGGATGACCTGCGGCGACATGGTCACACGACGGTCGTATTTGTAGCTCGTGCGATGATGCAGGGCGACACGGATGGTCATGGGATCCTTGCGGCTGTTATGATGAGGTCCGCAGGACGCTCAGGCGAAATGGTCGCGCTGCACTTCGGCGCCAAGCTGGTTGGTCAGCGCGGTCAGCTGCCGGCAGAAGCCATCCATGCCGGGCCCGGCGATCGCCGCCAGGTCGGCCGCCATCAGCTTGGCCTCGATCACGCGCGCGGTGTCGAGCGCGGCGCCCTCGCGGCCGGGCGCGAAGCCGGTGATCGCCGCCGCCATGGCACGGACGTTGATCAGCATGCCGTGCGGCGCCGTCGGGTGCAGCAGGATGAGATGCAGTACGGCCAACGGATCGAGCGCGCCGGCGTGCACGCGGCGCCAGCTCTCGGCCAGTCCGAGGCCCTCCAGCAGGCTCTTCCAGCGCCGGCACTCCGGCGAGCCGATGACCGGCCGGCCGTGCCCATCGGCGAGCAGCTTGGGCAGCATCTCGGCGAGGATGCGGGCGATGAAGTCGGCGCGTTCGATCGAACGGCCGAGGTCGATGACGTGCGGCACGGTGTCGCGCCACAGCTCGCCGAAGCAGCCGTCGATCATGCGGCAACGCGACAGCGCCCACACCACCGCGCCTTCGGTGGCCAGTTCGCCCAGCTTCGCCTCATCGAGGGCCTGGGCGTCGATCCACGTGCTGTTGATGTTGTCCCACAGCACGTCGGGCAGCAGGTGCCGGGCGGTGCGGGCGTTGTCGCGCGCCGAGCGCAGGCAGGAGAAGATCGACGAGGCGTTCTCCCGGTCCAGGACCATGAAGCGGGTGACCGCCTCCGGCACGATCGCACCGACACGATCCTTGTAGTCGTCGAGTTCGCCGCCGACCTCCAGGGCCGTGCTCCACAAACCCATCGACTCCTCGCTCGCCTCGGGCAGGCAGGCGTGGCGCTCGGCCATGCGCAGCAGCCGCGCGTTGTTCTCGGCCCGTTCGAGGTACCGAGCCATCCAGAAGCAGTTGCCGGCGATGCGGGTCAGCACATTGCCCCCGTTCGTGGTTCGTGGTTCGTGGTTCGTGGTTTGGCGC
>JALHRW010000096.1 GCA_022841245.1 Planctomycetota bacterium | reverse complement strand
GCAGCAGCTCGACGGGCCGCCGCAGCCGTCGTGGGCCTCGGCGGGTGGGCGTGAACGCGCCGGGCGCTGGGCTGGAGCCGAAGTCGCCGGGGTGCGTGTGAGGCTGCGTTGGATCCCGCCGGCCACCGCCACGGTGGGCAGCCCCGAGGACGAGCCGCGCCGCGACCCCGACGAACTGCGCGTGCAGCTGCGCTTGGTGCGCGGCTTCTGGCTGGCCGAGAGCGAGACGACCCGGGCGCTGTGGAGCGCGGTGATGGCCAGCGACCCGTCGCGCGCACGCACGGGTGATCCTGCCGCTCAGCCGGTCGAGCGCGTCAGCTGGACTGCAGCCGAGTCGTTCTGCGCCCTCCTGCGCGAGGCGCACCGGCTGCCCGCGCGGCTGCCGCTGGAGGCCGAGTGGGAGCTGGCTGCCCGTGGCGGCAACGGAGCGCCCTGGCCGTTGGCCGCGGACGTCGTCGCCGACGAGGCTGGAGTCGGCACCCTGGCGTGGTCGGCGGACAATGCCGGCGGCGGCCCGCAGCCGGTGGCAAGCCGCCTGCCCAACGCGCTCGGCCTCTACGACATGCACGGCAATGTCAGTGAATGGACCGCCGACGCCTACGCGCCCTATCCCACCGGCGGTGGCGATGTCGTCCAGCCGGTCGCCGGCGGCGAGCGCAAGGTGGCGCGCGGCGGTTCGTGGGGCGACCCGTGGTGGTACTGCCGCAGCGCCAACCGCATCCCTGCCCGTTCCGAGCTGACCAGCGCCTATGTCGGCGTGCGCCTGGCGGTCGACGGCGAATGGGGTGCGGTCGAACAGGACGGCGCGGCGGTGCTCGCCCGTGCCGCCGCCGGCATCGCCGGTCGCAGCGTCGAGTTCGGAGTCGGCTCGTGGCGGGTGCGCTTGGCGCAGGAAGGGACGAAGTGATTCGGATTCTGCTGCTTGTCCTGTGCTGCGCCATTGCGCATGCCGTCGAACCGATGCTGTCGACCGGCAAGGAGCACAGCCTCTATCTCGCTGACGACGGCACGGTGTGGGCCTGGGGCTCGAATACCAACAACCAGCTCGGCACTGGCGGTGGTGACAGCAACATCCCGGTCAAGGTGCCCGGCCTCGCCAACATCATCCAGATCAGCGCCGGCTACTGGCATTCGGTGGCCCTGCGCGCCGACGGTACGGTGTGGATGTGGGGGCAGAACGTCTGGGGCCAGCGCGGCAATGGCACCAGCGGCGGCAACATCGCCTCGCCGCAGCAGGTGGCCGGGGTCAGCGGGGTGAAGCAGATCTCGTCAGGCGGCTTCCACATCCTCGCCCTGCTCGCGGACGGTACGGCGCGGGCGTGGGGTTATAATACGGGCGGCATCGGCAACGGCACCACGACCAACCCGGTGACCACGCCAGCGGTGGTCTCCGGCGGGCACCGCTGGCGCATGCTGTGCGGCGGCGGCCGGCACTCCCTGGGTATACGTGATGACGGCCTGGCCTTCGCCTGGGGCGAAGACGGCTTCGGCCAGCTCGGCGACGATGCGCCAACGACGGCGAAGCTCGTCCCGACCCAGGTCGCGACCATCACCAACGTCATCCACCTCGGCGCCGGCTACGACCACAGCCTGGCGGTCACCGAAGGCGGCACGCTCTACGCCTGGGGTAGAAACACCGATGGCCAGTGCGGCTCCGGCACGCCGACCGACCAGCCCACCCCGGTATCTGCCGGAGCGAGCGCGGCGGAACGCTGCTATGGCGGCTATGCCCATTCCATCGCGGTGCGCGCCAACGGCATCCTGGCGGTGTTCGGTCGCAACACCGAGTCGCAGTGCCGCGTCGATGCGGGCACCCCCATCGTCGCGCCCTCGACCAATATCGGCGGGCTGCGCCTGGCCGGTGGTGGTTACGGCGACCACACCCTGGTCCAGACTTCCGACGGCATCATCCAGGCCTGGGGCGACAACGCCTCCGGTCAGCTGGGCAACGCGGTCACCGGTGGGGTCAGCAGCGTGGCGGTGAACACGCAGGCCAACTGGCCGGTTTCCGGCATCACCAAGGTGGCGCGTGGCCAGTACCACGTGCTGGCGGTCAAGAGTGACGGCACCGCGTGGGCGTGGGGCTACAATGCCAGCGGCCAGGCCGGCCTCGGCAACACCGATCCGTACGTCACCGTCCCAGCCCAGGTCCAGCTTGGCGGCAATCGGGTCGACGCGATCGCCGCCGGTGGCGACTACGGCGACCACAGCCTGGCCCTGACCCCGGGCGGCGCGGTCATCGCCTGGGGCAGCAACAGCAACGGCCAGGTTGGCGATGGCACCAACACCACACCGCGCACCACCCCAGCCGCGGTGAGCGGCACCGGCACCGTCCGCGCGCTTGGGGCTGGCGACTACCACAGCCTGATGAGCAACAGCGGCAGCACGGGGTTGAGCTGGGGTCGTGACGACCAGGGCCAGCTCGGTGACGACGCCCTCCTCGCAGAGAAGTACACTCCAGTCACCATCTCGGGCATCGGCACGGCCGTCCAGGTGGTCGGCGGCGCCTATTTCGGCGCGGCCCTGCTGGCCGATGGCACGGTGCGGACCTGGGGTGACGACGCCAATGGCCAGCTTGGCGACGATGTGACGTCGGCTGATAAGACCACGCCGGTCAGCGTCGCCCTGCCCGCGGTCAAGATCGTCGCCATCGCTGCTGGCGGCTATCACATGCTGGCGCTGTGCAGCGACGGCCGGGTCATCGCCTGGGGCATGAACTCCAGCGGCCAGCTCGGCGACGGCTTCACCACGACGCGCTACACCCCGGTGTTCGTCAAGAGCGTCGGCGTGACCGACCTCACCGGGATCATCGCCATCGGCGCCGGCGCCACCCATAGCTTGGCGATCCGCTCCGACGGCACCGCCATCGCCTGGGGCTACAACGGCCAGGGCGAGGCTGGCGACACCACCCTGACCTCGCCGCGCCTCTTCCCGGTGAACGTCCTGGGCATCGCCAACGTGGTCGGCATCGAAGCCGGCTACACCGGCTCGGTCGCCCTGCTGGCGGATGGCTCGGTGCGCTGCTGGGGCGGCAACGGCCTGTACCAGTTCGGCAACGGGGTCAATTCCGGCAGTGGTGGCATCACCACCGTCACCACGCCGATGTGGCTGCCCGAGGTGCAGATCAACGCTGCGGGCTCAAGTCTGACGGGCAGCGAGACCGGGCCGACCAATCTCAGCTTCCAGCTCACCCGCACCGGCACGACCGCCGGATCGCTGACCGTGAACGTCAGCGCCAGCGGCAGCGCCGGGGCGGTGGCGGGCAGCGACTTCACCAGTCCGGCCGCCACCGCCACGTTCCTGCCCGGCCAGACCACCACCACGGTCACCGTGCCGGTGCTGTCCGACTTCATCGACGAGGACAGCGAGACGGTGACCCTGACGCTGGCCGCCGGCATCGGCTACCGTCTCGGCGCCACCACGGCGGTGGCCGGCAGCATCGCCGACGACGATACCGCCGGGTTCACCTTGAGCACCACCTCGATCACCACCACCGAATTGGGCGGCACCGGCTCCTTCACCGTCCGCCTCAATTCGCAGCCGACCGCCAACGTCAGCATCACGCTGACCTCGTCGAACACCGCCGAGGGCACCGTCTCGCCGGCATCGCTGACTTTCACCAGCGCCAACTGGAGCAGCACCCAGACCGTGACGGTCACCGGCGTGAACGACTCCGTCGATGACGGCAACGTCGCCTACTCCATCAGCACCGGCGCTGCCACCAGCAGCGATGGCAAGTACAACAACCTGAATCCGGCCGACGTCTCAGCCAGCAACACCGACGAAGACACGGCGTCGATCACGGTCGGCCAGTACTACAGCAAGGTGCTGGAGGCCGTCAGCCTCACCACCGATTATACCAGCGGCAGCATGATCTACTTCCCCACCGGCACGGACTTGTCCGCGATCCGGCCAGGAATGCGGCTCTACTTCAGCAGCGCCGGCTACATGAACTTCAAGCTGGAGGCGCCAATCCTCTCGGTCGATGACGCTGGCGACTGGATCGAGATCGACGAAGGGACCGATTACGACGTCGGCGAGACGGTGATGATCGGCGATGTGGGCCGCATCACCGTCAAGCTGAACTCCCAGCCCACCGCGGCGGTGACGGTCACGTTCTCCAGCAGCGACGCCACCGAGGGTTCGGTCACGACCACATCGTTGACCATCCAGCCCAACCAGTGGGGTACGCAGTTCGAAATCGATGTGCTGCCGGTCGACGATCTGGTCGACGACGGCGACATCGCCTGGAGCGTGGTCTCCGCCGCGGCGACCAGCGCCGACCCGCTGTACAACGGCTACAACGCCGCCGATCCGATCTTCACCACCTACGACAACGACACCGCCGGCCTGATCATCGCCCAGAGCGGCGGCAGCGCCACGGCGACCGAGGGCGGCGCGGGCGACACGTGGACGGTGGCCCTGGCGACGCAGCCGACCGGCACGGTGGTGATCGGGCTGACCAGCGACGCGCAGATCGGCGTCTCGCCGGCCTCGCTGTCCTTCAACGCCAGCACCTGGAACAGCCCGCAGACGGTCACCCTCACGGCGGTCAACGACAGCGTCGACGAGGACCTCCACCCCGGGGTCGCCACCCACACGATCAACGCCGGCAGCACCACCGATCCGGTCTATGACGCGGTGGCCGCCGTGCAGGTCACCGCGCAGGTGACCGACGATGACACCGCCGGCTTCACCTTCGCGCCGGCCTCGGGTCTGTCGGTCACCGAGGCGGGCGGGACGGCCGTCTTCACCGTCCGCCTCAACTCCCAGCCGACCGCCAACGTCAGCATCGCCCTGTCCAGCGGCACCCCAGCCGAAGGCACGGTCGCGCCGAGCCCGCTGACCTTCACCAACGGGAACTGGAACGTCACCCAGAACGTGACCATCACCGGGGTGAACGACAACGTCGACGACGGTGATGTCGCGTTCAACATCGTCACCGCGGCGGCGACCTCGGTCGATGGCAAGTACAACAACCTGAATCCAGCAGACGTCGGCGCCATCTGCCGCGATGACGACACCGCCGCCTTCGTCGTCACCGAGAGCGGGGGTTCGACCGCTGTGACGGAAGGCGGCGCGAGCGACGGCTTCGACATCCGCCTCGCCACCCAGCCGACCGCCCCGGTGCAGGTCTCGCTTGCCGGTACCCAGGTCGGGACCAGCCCGAGCGTGATCTGGTTCTCCGCCGCCGGCTCGACGACCGGAGCCGGCACGATCGGCGACCCGCGGCGGTGGAACTTCACCTTCCCGGTCACCGTCACCGCCACCGATGATGCCATCGCCGAAGGCAGCCACGCCGGCTCGGTGTCGATCACTGGTGCCTCCGGCGGCTACGGCTCGGTCACCGGCTCGGTCAGCGTTGCGGTTACCGACAACGACAACCCCGGATTTACCATCAACGTGCTCGATGCGACCACTGGCGAGAACGCCAGCACCGGTTCGTTCACCGTGCGGCTGACCACCCAGCCGACCGCGAGCGTCGTCTTCACCGTGTCGAGCTCCAACACCGCCGAAGGCACGGTGTCCGGCCCCGATGCGGACGCCGGCACCGCCGGCCTGCAGCTGCTCTTCACCAGCGCCAACTACGCCACCGTCCAGACCGTCACCGTCACCGGCGTGAACGATTCCCCGCCGATGGTGGACGGGGCGGTTGGCTACACCGTGGTCCTCGGTGCCGCCACCAGCAGCGACGTCAACTATGGCGGCCTGAATCCCAACGACGTGGCGATGACCAACGCTGACGACGATGTCGCCGGTGTGACCGTGGCCGTCTCGGACAACACGCTGTCCGAGGCCGGCGCCACCGGCGCCTACAGCGTGGTGTTGAATACCCGCCCGACCGCCAACGTCACCATCACCCTCGCACCGGATGGCGAGCAGAGCGTGCTGCCCGGCACCCTGACCTTCACCCCCGCGGCCTGGAACGTGGCCCAGGGCGTGACGGTGACCGCGGTCGACGATCCGGACATCGAGGGCGCGCACAGCGGCCTGATCGAGCACAGCGCAGCCTCCTCCGACCCGAACTACAACGGCCTGAGCGGCGTCGGCGCCCTCACCGGCATCAGCGATGTCGCCCCATCGATCACCGACAACGATACCGCCGGACTGGTCCGCTCGGTCGCATCGGTGCAGACGAGCGAGGACGGCGGTGGCCAGATCTTCACCGTGTCGCTGTCGGCGCGCCCGATCGCCAACGTCACGGTGAACCTGTCGATTACCGACCCGACCCCGGCCTTCGGGCCCGATTTCGCCACCGTCGGCCTCTCCACCGCCAGTCTCACATTCACCAATGGCAACTGGAACGTGCCGCAGAACGTCACCGTGACGGGCAGTGACGACGCCAACGATCTCGACGCCAGCCCCGACGACTTCGCCGTCTCCTTCACCACCTCCTCGGGCGACGGCAACTTCAACGCGCTGGCCGTGACGGCGCTGCCCGGCACCAACCTCGACAACGATGGCCCAGGCGTCGCAATCACCCCGCTCAGCGGCCTGACCTGCGGCGAGACGGGTGGCGTGGCGATGTTCACCGTCCGGCTGAACTCCGCCCCGGCTGCCGGCACAGTCACCGTCCAGCTGGCCAGCGGCGATTCGAGCGAAGGCACGGTCAGCCCGCTGACCATGACCTTCTCATCTGCGAACTTCAACATTCCCCAGGTCGCGACGGTGTCCGGGGCCAACGACGCCATCGACGACGGCAACCAGGTGTTCTCCATCCTGACCTCCGTCTCGGCGAGCGGCGATCTGACCAACTACCCCCTCGCCCTGCCCATTCCCGACCCGCAGGTCACCTGCCTCGATGATGATTCCGCCGCCCTGGTGCTTGCGGTCACCGGCGGATCGACCGTGGTCAACGAGGCCGGCACCACCAACGACACGATCCGGGTCAGCCTGGCGAGCGAGCCGACGTCCGACGTCACCATCTCGGCCGCGCCCGATACCCAGGTGACGGTCGCCCCGGCCTCGCTCACCTTCACCTCGGCCAACTGGATGACGCCCCAGAACTTCACCGTCACCGCGGTCGACGATAGTTTGGATGAGGGCGACTCGCATGCCGCGGTGGTGAGCCTGACCGCGGCCAATGGCGGCTACACCGGCCTGCCCATCGCCACCGCCGACGTGGTGGTGCTCGACAACGACGTCTCGTCCATCCAGGTCAGCGCCATCTCCGGCACGGTCGACGAGGCTGGCGGCACCGCCACCTTCCAGGTCCGCCTGGCCACCATCCCGAGCGCAGCGGTTGCCATCGCAGTGTCGAGCGGCGATCCCGGTGAAGGTACTGTCCTGCCAGTCACGCTGAGCTTCAGCGCTGCCGACTGGAACGTCTGGCAGACCGTCACCGTCACCGGCGAGGACGACGCCATCGCCGACGGGGCGCAGGCCTTCAGCGTGCTGCTGGCCGCGGCGGTCTCCGCGGACGGCGCGTACAACACCTTGGATGCCGCCGACGTCGCCGTCACCTGTACCGACAACGACACCGCCGCGGTGGTCCTCGCCGCCAGCGACGGCACGACCCTGATCAGCGAGGCCGGCCCGACCAGCGACACCTACACCGTGCGTCTGGCCACCGAGCCGACCGGCAACGTGACCATCACGGTATCGCCGAACGCGCAGGTGACCGCATTGCCGGCCAGCCTGCTGTTCACCGCTGGCGACTGGAACATTCCTCAGGCTGTGACGGTCACGGCGGTGGACGACGCGGTTTCGGAAAACGGCCACACCGGCGTTGTCGCCCACGCAGCCAGCGGGCCGGGCAGCGGCTACAACGGCATGGCTGTGTCAGACCTCACCGCCAGCATCGCCGACAACGACGCGCCGGCGCTGGTGATCAGCGAAAGCGGAGGCTCGACCGCGGTGTCCGAGGCGGGCGGCAGCGACCTCGTCTCGATCAGGCTCGCGACCCAGCCGCCGGTCGGGGTCAGCGTCTCGGTCTACATCGCCAACGCCGATGGCGAGGTCGTGCTGGGCGGCGGAACCCTCACCTTCGACAGCGGGAACTGGTCGTCGTTCCAGGACGTCTCGGTGTCGGCGGACGACGACCAGGTCGACGAGGCGGCGGTGGCGGTCTCGCAGCTGCAGATCACCGCTCCGGCCTACGTCGCCGGCACCAGCACGGTCGACGTGCTGGTCACCGACGACGACACGGAGGGCGTCGAGATCATCCCGACCAGCGGCCTGACCCTGACCGAGAGCGGCAGTGGCGCCTTCTTCGCCGTCATGCTCAACAGCCGCCCCTCCGCCAACGTCGTCATCGACGTTACGGTGAGCGACGCCACGGAGGCGCTGATCCTCTCGCCCGATGATGATCCGGGCACGGCCGGCATCCAGCTGGTGTTCACCCCGACCGACTACGACGAAGCCAAGCTGGTGCAGGTGCGCGGCGTCGACGACTTCCTCGACGACGGCCAGATCGCCTCGCAGATCGACATGGTGGTGACCTCCGCCGCCTATGCCGGCGTCGCGGTGCCGTCGGTCGGCTGCACCACTTTCGATGACGATCTGGTCGGCGTGACCATCTCCAAGACCTCGGTCTCGGTCGACGAGGATGGCGCCCCGACGGACAGCTACACCGTGGTCCTCGACAGCCAGCCGAGCAGCGACGTGACGATCACCGTCCAGCCCGGCAGCCAGCTGCTGGTCGACACCGATGGCGGACTGGCGGGCGACCAGGACACCCTGGTGTTCACCTCGGCCAACTGGGACACCCCGCGCTCCGTGGCGGTGCGTGCGGCCCCGGACGACAACGACGAGGGCGACGCGCACACCGGCCGCATCACCCACGCCGCCACCGGCGGCGGCTATGACGGCGTCACCATCGCCAGCGTCGACGCCACCATTGCCGACGATGACGTCGCCGGATTCATCGTCACGCCGGCTCCGGCCGGCAGCAGCCGGACGACCTCCGAGCTCTACGATGGGTTGTCGAACGTGATCGTGTGCGACAGCATCGCCGATGACCCGGGCAACGCCGATGCGCAATACAAGCTGGTCCAGGTCTATCCGGCGGGCGGAGCCCCGGGCGACCCGATCGATCTCGATCCCTACTTCGTCGGCCAAGCCGTCTACTTCGGCACCCAGCAGGTCTGGGGCGCGATCACCGCGATCGACGAACCCGGCAGACGCCTGACCGTGGTCGGGCCGATGACCGACGACACGACCGACCAGATCCTGGGCATCGCCGCCGGCTTCACCATCCGCCTGGCGAGCCGGCCGACCTCGCTGGTCATCCTCTCCTTCAGCAGCGACGACACCACGGAGGGCGACTTCTTCCCCTCGGCGATCACCTTCACCCCCGAGACCTGGAACGTCCCGCGCTCGGTGAACGTCGTCGGCAAGGATGACGCCATCGATGACGGGGATATTGCCTTCACCATCGCCAGTGGAGCCGCCTTCAGCGCCGACGCCTACTACAACGGCCTGACCGCGGCGACGGTCACCTTCGACAACCTGGATGACGACGATGCCGGCGTGACCGTCACCCCCACCTCGGTGACGGTTGACGAGAACGGAGCGATCCAGGCCACATCCACGGTGGAGCTCGACAGCCAGCCCACGGGAGTGATCACCATCCCGGTCGCGGTCGCCGACCCGGCACAGGCCTCGGCCAGCGTCGCCTCCCTGACCTTCACCTCCGCCGACTGGAACGTGCCGCAGACCATCACCATCACCGGTCGCGATGACGACGGTGTGGATAACGGAGCCGGTGGCGTGCTGACCACCATCCAGCTTGGCGCGCCGCTGGTCACCGGTTCCGACTTGGCCTATGACGCCCTGGTCGATGGCGACGTCGATGACATCAGCGTGACGGTGGATCGGGCCAATGACCCGCCATTGATCGACGGCATGCTGCCGGTGGCGCAACTCGAGGACGTCGCCCCGTTCGTCGTCACGGTCACCGGGTTGTCCTCGGGCCAAGCCGGCGAGACCCAGGTCCTGACCGTCACGGTGTCGAGCGACAACCCGTCGTTGGCCTCGTTCAGCGTCCCGGCGGTCGTGGCCAATCCGCACGACGGCGGCGCTGCAACCACGGCGACCTTCACCGTCACCCCGTTGCTGCACGCCAACGGCACGGCCAATGTCACGGTCACGGTCACCGACGATGCGGCCATCGACGGCACCGCGCTCGGCACCCCGGTGACGTTCACCCTCGCCCTGTCGGCGGTCAACGACGCACCGACGGTCGACCTCGATGGCGACGGCAGCACCGGCGACGGGTACGCCGCCGGCACCTTCACCGAGGGGGACGGGGCGATGTCGGTCGTCGACAGCGGCGCGCTGCTGCTCGCCGACGTCGACAACGTCACCGCCGATTCGGCGACGGTCACCGTGAGCCCGAATCCGGACGGAGCAGCCGAGGTGCTCGATGCGACCATTACCGGATTCCCCTTCCTGACCAAGGCCTACAATCCGTCGACTGGCGTGCTCACCATCATCGGCGCCGGCCCGCAGCCGCTCTCCGACTTCCAGACCGTGCTGCGCACGCTGACCTATCGCAACACCAGCGACAACCCGACGGCCGGCGTGCGGTCGATCGCGGTGGTGCTGAACGACGGCACCGCTGACGGGGCGGCGGATACGGCGACCCTGACGGTCGCGGCGGATAACGATGCGCCGGCCATCGACCTCGACGGCAGCTCCGGCGGCACGGGTTACGCCGGTGCATGGACCGAGGGCGGCGGTGCGGTGCCGGCGGTCGATGTGACGACCCTGGCGGTCAGCGATCCCGACAGCGCCACGCTGTTCAGCGCCACCGCTACGCTGCAGGCCGTGCCAGACGGCGCCAGCGAAGTGCTGGCGGCCACGGCCGGTGCCACTGGCATCGTCGTCAGCTGGACCAGCCCGACCCTGACGCTGAGCGGCGTGCGCAGCGTCGCCGCCTATCAGCAGGTGCTGCGCACGCTGACCTACGACAACAGCGACCAGGACCCCAACCTGGCGGCGCGCAATATCCTGGTGACGATCAACGACGGATCGGGCGGCACGGCGAGCGCGACCTCCACCCTGACCATGAGCGGCAGCAACGACCCACCGGTGCTCGATCTCAATGGGGCCGCGGGTGGCAGCGACTCGTCCGCCACCTATGTCGAAGACGCGGCAGCGGTCGCCATCGTCGCCGCAGGTCTGACCTTGACCGACCCGGACAGCGTGAACCTCGCCAACGGCGCCACCGCCGTGATCATCAACCTGATCGATGCCGGGGACGAGCAGCTTGCCGCTCCGGCCGCCCCTGGCGGCATCACCGTCAGCTATACGGCCGCCACCGGCACGCTCACGCTGACCGGCGTGGCCCCGGTATCCGACTACCAGACGGCGCTGCGCAGCCTGACCTACCGCAACGTCAGCCAGAATCCGTCTACCACCGCTCGTATCATCCAGGTGACGGTCAACGACGGCGCTGGCGGAACCGATAGTGCGCTCGCCACGGTGGCGGTCAGCGCGCTCAACGATGCTCCGGTGCTTGACCTCAATGGTCCAGCGGCCGGCATCGACATGAACGTGCAGAGCCTCTACGTCGAAGGCGCCCCGGCCCAGATCGTGACCATCGCTGGCGTGCAGGTCACCGACCCCGACTCGCCCACCCTGGCCGGCGCGAGCATCGTCCTGCAGAACCGCCTCGACCTCGCTGCCGAGGTGCTGGCGGTCAACACCGGTGCGGCGGCGAGCTACGGCATCACCGTGACTGCCTACAATCCTGCGACCGGCACGCTGACCCTGAGCGGCGCGGCCGGTCTGGCGGAATATCAGCAGCTCATCGGTTCGCTGACCTATCGGAACACCAGCGACACGCCGACCTGGACCGCTCCGGCCGACGACCGCATGATCGCGATCACCCTGAACGACGGCACCGCCCTGGCCGCACCCGCGTCTTTCGCCGTGGTGCGTCTGCAGCCGCTGAACGACGACCCCGTGCTGACCGTCGGGGGATCGACCAGCCTCGCCCTTGGCAATACCCTGCAGGTGCGCGCCAGTGACGGGAGCGGCGCTACTGCGACGGCGGCGATCTCCGGCGGCGGAGTCAGCGGTATCACCGTCGTCGGCGGCGGCAGCGGCTACGTCTCTGCTCCGCGCGCGGTCCTCAGCGGCGGCGACGGCAACGGGGCGATCGCCGCCACCACCATCGTCGGCGGTGTCGTCACTGCCGTCACGGTGAGCAATCCGGGCGTCAGCTACCTGACCACGGCGCCGACCGTGACGATCGTGCCGGACGCCCTGCTGCTGACCGCCAGCGACGCCGACAACGCGGCGAACACGCTGACCTACACCGTCATGCTGACGCCAAATCTGGGCACCCTGCGCAACGGCGTGACCGTGCTCAACAACAACAGCACCTTCACCGTGGCCGACGTCCAGGCCGGCAGCATCACCTATGTCCACGGCGGCCTCCTGTCCGGCGTCGACGGCTTCGCCGTCCGCCTGAGCGACCCCGGCGGCGGCGAGACCATCCAGGTCATCACCCTGACCGTGACCGGCCTGGTCCCGCCGCAGCTGTCGATCGACAACACGGTGTCCGCATCCTGGATCGAGGGTGCGGCGGCGGTGCAGCTCGACGGCAACGCGATCGTCAACGACACCGACTCGGCCAATTTCGGCAGCGGCAGCATCACCGTCGCCAATGCCGGCGGCCGCACCGGCGATCGCATCGACTTCGATCCGGCCCTGGTCGGCGGCTCGCTGGTCCGTTCCGGCGCCGACCTGACCCTCGGGGCGGGCGGAGCGGTGGTCGGGACGCTGTCCGGTGGCACCGGCAACGCCTCGCTGGTCATCGGACTCACCGCCACCTGCACGCCGGCCATCGCCCAGACCATCGTGCGCGGCCTGACCTGGACCAACACCGGCGACAATCCGGGCGCTGATCCCGATGCGACCGAGAACCGCACCCTGACCGTCACGGTCAACGATGGCGCGCTCAACAGCGCCGGCCGCGTCCGCACCATCGTGGTCGATCCGGTCGACGATCCGCCGGTGCTGGTGGCGTACACCGTCGCCATGACGCCGGGCCTGACGGTGCCGGGCCAGCTCGTCGCGGTCGACCCCGAGGGCGAGACGGTCACCTTCGGCCCGCCCGCTCCCGCCGCCGGCGCCGGGGTCGTGGCCCTGGCGGCGAACGGCTCGTTCACCTACCAGCACCAGACCGTCGGCCAGCTCACCGACACCTTCAACGTTGTGCTGACCGAGGCCGGTGTTGGCGGCCAGACCGCCAACGCCACCGTCCAGGTGCAGGTGACCGTGCCGGATGCGACCGCGCCGCGCATCGTGTCGGCGGCGCCTGTGCGGATCACGGCCGGGACCCTGTTCACTTATCTTCCAGCGCTCGACGGCTTCGGCTCCGACCTCGAGTATGTGCTGGTCCCGGCGTTGCAGGAGGCCGTTTCGGGCACGGCGCTGGCGAATCCCGCGGATTACACCTTCTCCGGCGGCACCACCGGATCGGGCGCCACCGGAACCCTGCGCATTCCCAACCCGGTCGCACCGCCGGGCGGCTACCTGCGCACCGGCATTCTGGTCATCGACCGGGTGAGCGGCCGGTCCGCCTACCAGCCGTTGCTCATCAAGATCGCTGCGGAGTACTCCGGATGAGCCTGCGTCCGTTCCTCGCCATCCTCCTCGTCTGCGCCGGCTGCGGCGTATCGGCCGGCGGAGGCGGCACGACCGGCGGCCTCGGCGGCGCTGTCGCAGGCGATACCGCGCCCTACGCGGTTCTCGATCTGTCGACGCGGGCCATCACTTGGCGGCTGACGATCGATCCAGCGGATGCCGGCCTGCGCACCACGCGCATGGCCTTCCGCCGCGTCGACGTCGGCGGCAGCAAGGCCCTGGTCGGCATCTTCGAGGTCACCCAGGCGCAGTGGCAGACGTTGTGGGGCTCGCCGGCTCCGGCCACCTGGCCGTGGCAGGACGTGCCGGATGCGATCAGCAACAGCGCGACGGCGCATGGCGCGGACCGGCCTGCCTACAATCTCGATCCGGAGACGGTGGTCAGCGTGCTGGGCGCCTTCGCCCTGTCCGGCGGAGCGCATCTCGCCCTGCCCAGCGACGCGCAGTGGACCGCGGCCTGCGGCGCCTCGTCCGGCTGGTGGTGGGGAGCTTCGACGACCCAGGGTCAGCTCGCCGCCAACGCCGTGGTCCGCGAGTCGGTGATCAGCCCGGCCCGGCTCTCGGCTGGCGGAGTCGATACTGGCGGGCCGCTGGCGGTGGGATCCCGGGCCGCCAACCCGATGGGCTTCTTCGACGTGCACGGCAACGTCTGGGAGATGGTCTCCGGCGGCTCGCGCGCCCGCGGCGGATCGTGGCGCGACAGCGCCTGGCAGAGCCGCAGCGAGGCGGTGACCGGCTCCGACCAGGGCTTCCACGCCGAGCTGGACCACACCCTGGTCGGCGCGAGGCTCGTGCTCGTCCCATGATCCGATCCACCGGCCTGCTGCTCCTCGTCTGCGCCGCCGTTCCCGCCGCCGAGCTGGTCGTACGCGACTTCCGCCTCGGCGTCGGCACCCGACCGCTCGAATTCGACTACGCCTACACCGGCGTGCTGACCTCCTCCAACGGTACCGATGGCTTCGATGCCGCGCTCGGCCTGGAGGCCGGCGGACGCTGGTCGTTCGCCCGTGCGGGCGACGCGCTCGGTCTGGTGGTGGGGGCCGACCTCGCCCTCGACGGCTGGAGCTACGATGGGGCCGACGGTTTGGCCTCGACCTGGCTGCGGCTGAGCGCCGGCCCCGGCTTCGCGCTCAACGACCGCGTCACCCTGGCGGCCGAGCTCGGCGTGCAGTACGGCCTCTCGGCCCTGACCCTGCCCGCCACCGCTTCGGCTCCGGACTTCGCCGCCAGCGGCACGGCCATGGGCTACGACCTGCGCGTCGGCGGCAACTGGCTGGTCACCCGCCGCTTCGGCATCGGCCTCTTCGCCGGCTGGCTGATCGCCAGCCACGATCTCTCGGGCGACGCTGATCTGACCATCGACCAGTCCGGCTGGTTCGCAGGCCTCGAAGCGGTATGGCGCTTCACCGATGCTCCGCCGCGACTGGAATAGCTGATTGCTTGGGGGCTTCGCGGCTTTGCCCAATGCTGTGAAACGACTGAACAATCGCATACAGGTTGACGCGATGGGGAGGTGAGCCCCTTTGGCGTTCATTGGCCACCATGTCAGCCTGATTCCGAATCCTCAGTAAGGGCACAAAGATTGGTCGCACGGCGCTGCGATGTTCAATCGTACCGTAGGCACGACCACCGTCCAAACGGGGCCATGGTGGCAGCAGAAGCGAAAAGAATAAAAGGTTTATCGGCCGCAAGAATATCACATCGCACACGATGGATAGGGAATGACCCGCATGATAGGTGTGGGCGCGATCCTGCCGCTGCTGGCGCACACCCTCGCAGCAGCGGCCAAGTACCTCGCCCTGCGGCGTGACCTCCTGCGCGGCCCGGACACCGGCATCCCGCAACCCGATGGTACATGGTAAGCAAGCCGCCCAGCCGATCCCTCCTGACGATCGCGCCGCTCCGGTTCGCCAGAAGCGGGTCGGGGTCAATGACTGCGCCATCCAGACCGGCGTGGGGGGCCGCCGGTCGATGTTGCCGGTTGCCACTTGGCAGAGACCGTAAACGGACAGAATCCGGTCCAGTGAGGTTCCCCATGGATGTTCAACCGATCAGCGCCCTCAAGGCGACCATGCCGGCCGTGCTCCGCTCGATGCGCGAGAACCGGCGTCCGGTCCTGGTGGTGAGCAAGGGCAGGCCCCAGGCCGTGCTCCAGGACGTTGCCTCCTATGAGGGCACCCAGGACGCCATCGCCCTGCTCAAGATGATGCTCCAATCCGAGAAGAGCGTCGCCGCCAAGCGCGGCTCCAGCACCAAGGATGTCCTCGCCCGGCTGCGGGCACGGGCTCGCGCCCAGGCCGAGGCCGTCGCGTCGTGACGATTCGCTACACCGTCCGATGGACACCGGAAGCCGAAGGCGACGCGGCCACCATCGTGGAGTTCTTCCATGATCCGATCAACGCTGAGAAGGTCATCGTCCAGTTCGGTGAGAAGGCCGACAGCCTCCAGACCCTGCCCGAGCGCGGCCGGGTGGTACCGGAACTGCGGAAGATCGGCGTGCTAGCGTACCTGGAGGTCTTCCACAAGCCGTGGCGGATGGTCTACAAGATTCAGGGCCGTGAGGTCTGGATCATGGCCGTGCTCGACGGCCGCCGTGATCTGGCCGACCTGCTGTTCGAACGATTAGCCCGCTAAAAGAGCCACGCGCGGCCCTGCACTTCCCCGGTGACAGGCTCGCCGGTCCAGCGTTAAGGACAGTCCTTAACCTCGCACCCAGGCTTAGCTTCACAGCATTGGGCTTCGCCCCACGGCCCTGGCGGGCTTCTTTGTCGGGATTCGATTTCTTCGACTATGCCGTCGAAATCGTGGGCGGATGGCTTCGCCATTGTATCCGCCCACCCCCGGCATCGCTTGCTCCTCGGCTTCGCCTGCGGGGCAGCGCTCGCGCTGTGCAGGCACGCAGGCCCAACGGGGCCTGCTGCCGCTTTCAGCGGCACCTGCTCGCCCCTCGGCGGCCGATCCTCGCTGACGCTGCGGCCAAGCCCTGGACCCCGCCACCTACCTACTTAATTCGACGGTAGCAGCCGCAGATCGACGGTGAGGGCCAGCAGCGCCATCGAGGTCGCGTACACCGCGCCGTGCTCGCGCTCGTTGTCGCCGGGCGGGGCCGGCCACGAGCCGTCCTTGCCCTGGTTGGCGACCAGCATGGCGAAGAGCGGATCGCGTACCGCGGCCCAGGTCGCCGGCTCGCAGCGCGACAGGCCGGTGGCGTCGTAATAGATGCGGTAGAAAAACCACGGTCCGGACCAGGTCGTCGGTTCGGCGCGCATGCGCGCGACGATGCGGTCGCGCAACGGGTCGCGCGGGCCGGCCTCGAGGTCGAGGGCGAAGAGCGCGAGGCCGCGCATGGTGTTGCGGTCCTCGCCGCGGTTGGCGTAGCCGACCTTGCCGTCGGCGTCGATGCGGCCCCGGACGTAGGCGAGGGCGCCGCTGAACACGTCGTCGGGCACGGTCAGGCCGGTGCGACGCGCGGCATAGAGCGAGGCGAGTTGCCAGCCGGTGACGCTGAGGTCGCTGCCGGTGCCGTCTGGTGCGTAGTGCCAGCCGCCCTGCTGGTTGGCGGGCTTCACGACGCGCGCGGCGGTGATGGTCACGGCGATGGCGCGGCTCAACGTCACGCGTAGACGCTCGTCGAGGTCGTCATCGCGGGTGGCGCCGAGAGCGTTGGCCAAGGCGAGGCAGGCGAGCCCGTGGCCGTACATGCGGCTGCCTTCGCCGCCGAGGTAGCCGCGCTCGTCGCCGAGGGCGCAGAGGCGCACGAGCATCCGCCGGACGGCCGGGCCGTGCTCGGGCAGCCCGGGCGTGACACCGGCGGCGAGGTGCGCCAGGACAGTCAGCGCTGTGCTGGCCGTGGGGTATCTGCCGCCCATGCCGCCGTCCGGTTGCTGCTGGCTCCGCAGCCAGGCCAGGCCGCTGGAGATCGCGCGGGCCGGGCTGCGCGCCGCCTCGCCGGCGTGGCAGGCCAGGACGAACAGGGCCGCGACGAGGGGGCGGAGGGCGTTCATCGCGGGGCTCCGATGCGGCGCAGGTAGGCGCGGATCGCCGCGCGGTGCTCTTCGGGGAAGTCGACAGCGGCGGCGGCGCTGGCCGCCTCGCTGGCCGAGCGGTCGTGCGAGCGGTCCCAGCCAGCGGTCTCCTCGGCCCCGATCGCCGGTACGGCGATGCTGGCGAGGGTGGCAGCTGCCGCGGCGGCCTGGGCGGCGAGGCGTCCGGCCTGGGCGGCGGCGCTGCCGGGTTCGAAGCGGCCATTGGCGAGGGCCTCGGCGAGCGGCGCGGCGAGACCGCCGGCGAGCGCCTCGGACAACCCGAGGGCGATGCTCTGGT
>JALHRW010000095.1 GCA_022841245.1 Planctomycetota bacterium | reverse complement strand
GCCCGGCGCGGGCGAGCGCCTGCTGCGCCGCCAGGTCGCCGCCGGCGCGTGGCTCACCGCGCCGGATGGCGAGCGCTGGTTCCAGCCTGCCGCCTGCGTGGGCGATGGCCGCTACGCCGTGCGCTTCGCTCCCGATCGCGTCGGTAGCTGGACGGTCGAGGCCGGGGCCGAAGCCGGAGCGGGACGCTGGGCCTGGGCCGCGCCCGCCACCGTTGCGGTGTCGCCGCAAGCCGCATCGCCCGGCGCAGTGCGCGTCGATCCGCTCGACCGCCGCTGGCTGACACGTGCCGACGGCAGCTTCGTCTGGCCGCTGGGCATGAACGTAGCGTGGGCCGGCGATTATACGCCGTGGCTCGACCGGCTGCAGCGCGACGGCTGCACCGCGCTGCGCGTGTGGCTGTGCCCGTGGAACAATCCGCTCGACGTCGCCGGCGATCTGCAGGCGGTCAACCAGGCGAGCGCTCTGGCGATCGACCGCCTGCTCGACGATGCCGCCGCGCGCGGGCTGGCGGTGCAGCTGTGCCTGACCTACCACGGCTGGTTCGGCAGCGACTGGGCGCGCAACCCGTTCAACAAGGCCAACGGCGGGCCGGTCGCCGACGGGCGTGAATTCTGGACCGACGGTCAGGCCCGCGCCGGCTTCCGCCGCCTGCTCGACTACGTCAGCGCGCGCTGGGGCCACCACCCCGGCCTGCTGGCATGGGAGCTGGTCAACGAGGTCGACCTGGCGCCGCGCTTCCGCGACCGCGACCTGGTCGAGTGGCACCGCGAGATGGCAGCCCACCTGGCGCGCGTCGACCGCCGTCGCCATCCCATCACCACCAGCATCGCCGAACCCGGCCACCTGCCCGAGCTGTGGCGCCTCGGCGACCTCGACCTGGTCAACGTCCACCGCTATCAGCGCGATCCACTGCGCGCCATCGCCGCAAGCGCGGCCGACATCGCGGCAGCGGGCAAGCCGGGCTGGGCCGCCGAGGCGGGATCGGACTGGCGCCCTGGCCAGGCCCTGGCGGAGCGCGACGGCGCCTACCTGCGCCAGGCGCTGTGGTGGAGCTGGACGCACGGCCTCGCCGCATCCAGCTGGGCGTGGTGGTGGGACATCCAGGTGCAGAACCAGGACCTGACCCGCAGCCACGCCGCGTTCGCCCGCTACCTTGCCGGCGAGGATCCGCGTGGCCTCGCGCTGCGCACGGTCAGCAGCAGCGCCGAAGGTCTGGCGGTCGCCGCGCTGCTCGCCGCCGACCGCGCCTGGATCTACGCCGCCGATCCGGCCGCCAGTTCGACCGCGCACGGCACGGCGCAGCCAGCCGCACGGCGTTTCACCATCTCTGGGCTGGCCGCGGGCGCCTGGACCTGCGAACGCTGGGACGTCGTTGCCGGCACCATCGCCGAGACCACCGCCGTCACCGTCGCCAACGACGGCGTGGTCGGGCTGACTGCACCGGCTGGCAGCCGCGAGGCGGCATGGAAGCTGCGCCGAGTCCAGCCGCTGGTACCGGTGATCCGGCTGACGCCATGAGCTGGACCGACCGCCTGTGGCAAGCTCAGGCCAAAGGCTGGCTGACTCGCGAGGAAACCTGGCAGGTGCTGATCGACGCCCGCGATGCGCCGGACCCTGGCTTGGTCGTCGACACCGTGCTGCGCGGCCTGGCGGCGGCGTATCGCCCGGCGCCAGAACCGGAGCCTGAGATCGAACCGGTGGTGATCGAGGATCTGCCTGAAGCAGGAATCCGGCGCAACGTTTGAATCAATTGCAACGATTGGACAGCCGCTCCTCGCAGGTGCGTAGTGTTTATCGGTTACCGGTTCCGCCCGGAATGGCGTATATTAGCCTCATACCCCCTTCCTCCTGAATCGGCATCCGCCTTCCCGAAAGCCATGACGCACCAGCCCGCGGCCACCATCGCCTTGGATGCCGTCCCCCTGCCAGCAGCCAGCGCGCCGCAGCAGATCGGCGACTGGCTGGTGCAGCGGCGTATCGGCGCCGGCGCCATGGGCGAGGTCTTCCTGGCGCAGCGCGGTTCGCAACGCGCCGCGCTGAAGCTGGTGGCCAAGCGCTACGCCGGAGACGATTCGTTCACGCAGCGTTTCCAGCGTGAGATCGCCCTGCTCGCCAAGTTCGACCATCCCAACGTGGCGCGCGCCCTCGACGGCGGTGAACACGATGGCCGGCCGTGGCTGGCGATGGAGTTCGTCAACGGCCCCGACCTCGAGGGACTGCTCAACGGCCACGGGCCGTTCTTCGAGAGCGATGTGCTCAACCTCGCCGTGCAGATGGCGCGCGGCCTCGAGCATATCCACCAGCAGGCCGGACTGATCCATCGCGACATCAAGCCGGCCAACGTGCTGGTGGCGCGAGCGCCTGGCGGCGACCCCAACCGCCTGCTCAACCCGGGCGACACCGCCAAGCTGATCGACTTCGGTCTGGCCAAGCCGGCCGAGGACGAGGGCAACGGCCTGACCATGACCGGCATGATCATGGGCACGCCGAACTACATCGCCCCCGAGCAGGTGGCGTGCGAACGGCATCTGACCCTGCACGTCGACATGTACGCGCTGGGCGCCTCGATGTTCCATCTGCTCACTGGTCAGGTGCCGTTCGCCCGCGGCAGCGCGGCCGCGGTGATGGCGGCGCACCTCAACGACGCGGTGCCCGACCCCGGTCAACTCGTCCCGGCGATCAGCCAGGCGACGCGCAAGCTGGTGATGACCACCCTGGCCAAGCGCGCCTCCGACCGCTTCACCGACTGGAAGGCCTTCCTCGTCGCCTGCGAGAAAGCGCTCGCCGCCCTCGGCGAGGGCGCGCCGGCAACCGGCAAGTTCCTCAAGAAGCCGATGACCAGGCCGCAGACCGCGGCCATCCGCAAGGCGGAGACGGGTTCCGCCTCGGGTAGCCGCAGCACCGCCAAGCCGGTGGCCGCGCTCGGCAGCAACGGCCCCGCGCTGGAGGCCCGTCAGGGCAGCGCCGCCGCGGTCGCCGAGTCGCTCGGCCTGGGCGGACCGCGCACCGGCTCCGACGCCCTGCGCGCCGCCGTCACCTCGCGCATCGTCAAGGTGCAGACCACCTCGACCCACCGCAAGCCGACCACCCGCCGGCAGGGCAACAGCGTGGCGACCTCGGCGGTGAGCAAGTGGAGCGGCCGGCTGGAGACCTCTGGCACCACCGGCGGCTCGGTCCTGCCGTGGCTGGTGCTGGGATTGGCCGGCGCCCTGGCCATCGCCGGGACCATCTGGGCGCTGTCGGCATAGGGGCTCTGCCCCTGGCCCCGCCGGGGGACTTCTCCCCCGGAACCCCCGCTCGACACGCTGCGCTGACGCTGGCGATTCGCCAAGCGGTACGGCTCGTTCCAGTCTCGCTGGGCTTACGCCTGCGCTCGCTCGGCGGACGGTCTCCTCCGTGGACATCCGCCCGCGGAGAAATCGTTCGTCGAGCGAGCGCCGGAGCGAGCCCGCGGAGAAATCGTTCGTCGAGCGAGCGCCGGAGCGAGCCGCCGCTGAGACGACCCCGCAGGTTGGCTCTGCGGCGAGCGACCAGCGAGACTGGAACAGTCGACATCGCTTGGCGAATCGACGCGCGTATGCGCGGCGTGTCGAGCGGGTCCCGGGCGAAGGGCCCGGCCAGGGGGCTCGGGGGGCCGGGCCCCCCGGGCTTAAGCAAACTCGGCGTAGACGGCGCGGATCGCAGTCGCCAGGTCGGCCTCCTCGACGCCGACGATGATGTTCTGCTCGGACGAGCCCTGGTCGATCATGCGGATGTTCACCCGCGCCTTGGCCAGGGCGGCGAACAGGCGGGCGGCGGTACCGATCGCGTGGCTCATGCCCTGGCCGACGGTGGCGATCAGGGCCATGCCCGGGGTCGCCTTGATGCTGTCCGGATGCACCGCGCCCTGCAGATCCTCGAGCACCGCCTCGAGCTTGGCGCCGAGCTGCTTGTCCGAGACGATCACCGACATGGTGTCGATGCCGGTGGGCATGTGCTCGATCGAGATGCCGTGGGTGGCGAAGACGTCGAGCACCTTGCGGGCGAAGCCGATCTCGGAGTTCATCAGCGCCTTCTCCAGCGCCACCACGGTGAAGCCCTTGGTCCCGGCGATACCGACCACCACCTGGTGGCCGGGGTCGCGGTCGGCGACGATCAGCGTGCCGGCGTCTTCGGGCCGGTTGGTGTTCTTGATGTTGATCGGGATCGACTTCTCGCGCACCGGGAAGACGGCCTCCTCGTGCAGCACGTTGGCGCCCATGTAGCTCAGCTCGCGCAGCTCGCCGTAGGTGATCTCGCCGATGCCTTTGGCCTCGGGGACGATGCGCGGGTCGGTCATGAGGAAGCCGCTGACGTCGGTCCAGTTCTCGTACAGCGCTGCGTCGACCGCATTGGCCACGATCGATCCGCTGACGTCGGAGCCGCCGCGCGAGAAGGTCTTCACCTCGCCGTTGGCAGCAGTGCCGTAGAAACCGGGGATGACGACGCGGCGGCCTGGGATGCAGCGCGACTTGATCGCGGCGTAGGTGCGCGGCGCATCGAGCCGGCCGGCCTTGTCGAAGAACACCACCTCGGCGGCGTCGACGTAGACCGCCTTGAGCAGCGCGGCGCAGACCACCCCGTGGATCGCCTCGCCGCGGCTGGCGGCGTAGTCGGCGGTCGAGCCGGCCTGGATGCGTGCCTGGGCCTCGTCGAGCACCGGCTTGAGGTCGAGGTCGAGCTTCAGCTCGCGGACGATGTCGAGGAAGCGCGTCTCCACCTGCGACCACACGCTGGCGATCGGCTGGCCCTTGGCGCCGAGTTCGTGCGCGAGGTAGAGCAGGTCTGTGACCTTGGTGTCCTTGGCGTGGGCCTTGCCCGGGGCGCTGACCACGACGCACGAACGGCGCGGATCGGATTCGATGATCGCCTTGACCTTGAGCAGCTGCGCCGCCGTGGCCACGCTGGTGCCACCGAACTTCGCCACCCGGATGCCGTCGCGGACCTGGACCATGTGGGACCTCCTGGAGGGCGGGAAGCTACACCACCGGACGGCCTGTCACGGGGGGATTGCCGGACGGGCGTGACATCCCCGCCCCGGCTACCCTGCCGCCGTGCGCCGCAGTGCCGCCGCGCCACGCGCCAGGCTCTGCGCAATGGCTTCGACGTCGTCCGCGCTCGAGGCGAGGCCCAGCCCGACGCGCACGCTGTTGCCGGCCTCGGCCGGGCCCCAGCCCATGGCGCGCAGCACGTAACTGCCGTGGCCGCCGCTGCAGGTCGAGCCGCCGCTGACCGCGATCTCGCTCTGCGTGCCGAGCCAGCCCGGCGGCAGGCCGGGGACGGTGAACATGCTGGTGCCGGGGATGCGCGGGGCCTCGCCGCCCTGCACCACCACGCCGGAGATCAGCGCCCGCACCCGCCGTTCGAGCAGGGCGGTGAGGCCGGCGAGGTGTGCCGAGCGCACCGCGAGCTCGCTCCGTGCCGCGACGCAGGCGGCGGCGAAGCCGGCGATGCCGGGCAGATTGTGGGTGCCGGGGCGCAGGTTGCGCTCCTGGCCACCGCCATGCAGCAGCGGCGACAGGCCGAGTCCACGGCGCAGCCACAGGGCGCCGCAGCCCTGCGGGCCGTAGACCTTGTGCCCGGTGCAGGCCAGGGCGTCGACCCCGAGCGCCGCGACGTCGACCGCGACCTTGCCCAGCGCCTGGGTCGCGTCGCACACCGTCAGCACACCGCGTGCGCGGGCCAGCGCGGCGGCCGCCGCGACGTCGTGCAGCACGCCGGTCTCGTTGTTGGCCAGCATCAGGGCCAGCAGACCGGTGCGCGCATCGAGCGCGGCGTCGAGCCGCGCCGGATCGAGCCGGCCCTGCCCGTCGACCGGCAGCTCGACGATCTCGGCCCCGGCCTCGCCGAGGCGCTTGAGCGGCTCGAGGATGGCGGGGTGCTCGGTGGCGCAGGTGACGAAGCGCGGCCGCGTCGCCAGCAGGCGCTCGCCCAGGCCGAGCACGGCGAGGTTGCAGGCCTCGGTCGCGCCGCTGGTGAAGACGATCTCCTCCGCCCGGGCGCCGAGCAGCGCCGCCACTTCGCCACGCGCCGCATCGATCCGCGCCAAGGCCCGCCGGCCGAAAGCATGCTGTTTCGAGCCGGGATTGCCCCATTCCCCGCTCAGCGCCTCGGTCATCGCCGCGACCACCGCAGGCAACGGCGGGGTGGTGGCGTTATGGTCGGCGTAGATCATGTTGCGCGGCATTGTGCATGCGGATGTTCCCGCGGAACGACGAACGACGAACAACGAACGACGAACCGGGGCAATGATGCCTTCCCAGCACCACATCGACGCCGCCTGGAAGTCCTACCGCCAGGCCAAGCCACGGCAGGGCATCGAGCATGCCGGCCGCGCCGTGGAGGCCGACAGCGACGATGGCGAGTCGTGGTACGTCCTGGCCTGCAACCTCGAGCGCGGCGGGCGCCTGCGCGAGGCCGACCGCGCCTTCGCCCGTGCCGCACGCGCCAAACAGCGCGCAGTCGGAGCGCCGTGGCGGGTGACCTGGGCCCGCTTCCAGCGCTCGGTCAAGGCCGCGGCCGGCGCCCTGCCGCCTGAGCTGCGCGCCGCCCTCGACGAGGTCACCCTGGTGATGGCCGATTATGCCGAGCCTTACCTGATCGAGGACTACGACGAGCCCGAGCTGATGGGTCTGTTCGAAGGCGCGGTGCGCGGCGAACGCGGCGGCATCCACGGCCTGGTCAGCCCGCGCATCCACGTGTGGCGGCGCAGCCACGAGCACTCCTGCGGCTCGACCCGGCAGCTGGATGACGAGATCCGCCAGACCCTGCACCACGAGTTGGGGCACTACCTCGGGTATGACGAGGACGGGCTGGAGAAACTGGGGCTCGACTAGAAGGCCAGCGGCCAGCGGCCAGCGGCCAGCGGCCAGCGGCCAGCGGCCAGCGACCAGCGACCAGCGACCAGCGACCAGCTACCAGCGACCAGCGACCAGCTACCAGCTACCAGCTACCAGCTACCAGCTAAGCGAACGTATAATACCCCGGCTTGTGCCGCGATTTCGCCAGCCGCCCGGCGATGACGAATTTGAGGATCCAGTTGTCGATCACCATGTCGTTGAGCCGCGAGTCCTGGTCGAGCGAGAGGACGTAGTGCAGCAGGGCGCTGGGCTGGAAGTCGAACGGCGAGGGGTGGTCGGTGTGCAGCAGCACGGTGCGGCCGGCCTGGCGGTGGCAGCACTCCCAGTGCGTGCGCATGACGGTGATCGACCACGGCTCGTCGCCGAGCTTGATCTCGACCTGGTTGCGCTCGGGGAAGATGGGGTCGAAGGACGGCACCTGCCCGGGGTTGTCCTCGAGCCAGCTGAGCAGGCGGTACTGGTCCTCGACCAGGGCGCTGAGCTGTTGGATGCTGACCAGATCCGCCATGGCCACACCGGTATAGCGCGGCAGCAGGGCGCTCAACCGCTTGTGCTCCCGCCGCGCCACGGGTATGGCCACACCCAGGAGATCCCCATGGCCAAAGCCGCCAAAGCCAAGGCGAAGCGCTCTGCCACAGCCAAACCTGTAACAGCACGCGTGCTGCTGCGCGGACTCGCCCAGCTGCAGGAGCAGCGCGGATTGGACGAACTGGTCCTGCTCGGCGCGCTATGCGAGGTCATCGCCGGCCATCCGCCCACCGCCCGCCAGGCGCTGACCCGCATCCAGGGCATGCTCGACGACGCGGGCATCCGCTGAACGAGCCGGCGTACGCCTGCGCCGTGATCGAGGCCGATGGGCGCCTGCTCCTTGAGCTGCGCGCGCCCGATGCCCGTCGCGCCGCCGCCAGCCTGACCTGCTTCGGCGGCGGCCGCGAGCCCGGCGAGACCGCCGAGCTGGCGCTGCTGCGCGAGCTGTCCGAGGAACTGGCCTGGCGCCCACCGAGCTGGACCGCCTGCTGCGACCTGCGCGGCACCGACGGCCGCTGGATCGCGCGCTTCTTCCGCTGCCCCTTCGACGGCAGATCGATCCGCTGCGAACCCGGCGTGGTGCCGCTGTGGGCGCCGTGGCCGAGCCTGCCCGGCCTGCCGTTGTCGCCATGGCACGCCAGCGTGCTGGCGGCGGTGCGCGATGGACGCGCCGAGGCCCGCGCATGAGCGCCCCCCTCACCATCATCCTGCCGACCTACGACCGCCGGCATGTCCTGGAGCGGTCGATCGGCAGCTATCTCGAATTGGCCAAGCGCTGGCCGTTGCTGGTGGTCGATGACGGATCCCACGATGGGACGGCCGACTGGCTGACCTCCCTCGGCGTCCCTGTCCTGCGCCTGCCGCATCGCGGACTGCCTGCGGCACGCAACGCCGGGTTGGCCGCCGCACGCACCAAATGGGTGCTGTTCGGCGAAGACGATGTGCTGTTCACCCGACACGTGCCCGACCAGCTGTTGGCCTGGGCGGGGCGGCTGCCGCGCTGCGCCGCCGTCGCCGGACAGCTGCGCCCCGGCGAATCCTGGGACCTGCCTGCGCAGGAACCGGAACCAACGATAGGCCACGTGCTCGACGGCTGGCGTCTGCGCATCGATGCGGCGGTCGCCATTCCACGGGCCACGACCCTGCCCAGCCTGCACGCCTGCGCGCTGGTTGACCGGATGGCGGCGCTGGCCGTCGGCGGCTACGACTCGGAGTACGCCGGCAGCCATTACCGCGAGGAGAGCGACCTCTACGCCCGGCTCTGGCACGCGGGTGGCTCGTGCTGGCTGGTCCCCGGCTGCTGGGCGATTCATGTCCGACATCGCCTGGGCGGAGGCTGCCGCGGCAGCAGGAGACTTGCCGAACTGGTGCGGAATCGCTGGAGCTACCTGCGCAACGACGTCCGCTTCGCCGCCAGGCATCTGCGCATGTGGCGCCGTTGGTCCGCTGGACCGCATCCCGGCACGCACGCTGCCGCGGCTGCCTTCCGACTGATAGCCAACCTCTGCCGGCAGGTCATCGGGCGATGAGGATCGCCCTGGTGACACCGGAGTGGCCCGGATGCGGGTCGTCGTACGGCGTCGGGACGTATGTCGCCGTTCTCGCCCGTTCTCTGCGCAGCCAGGGATGCCAGGTCCGCATCCTGGTCGTGAACGGGGCAGGACGATGGCGCATCGACGATGGTCAACCCTGCCGCCTCGGCGCGCAGGCGGGGCCAGCCGTGCTCAGGCCCCGCCTGGCTCGGGCCTGGATACGCCGCGAGCTGCAGGCATTCGCTCCCGAGGTGGTCGAATATCCGAACTGGGGTGGCCTGGGCGGCGGGCTGTCGGGCATATGGCGCCGCGCCATCCGCCTGTCGACACCCGTGTCGTCGATCGCCTCGCCGGACCTCTGGCGACGGATCGCCCGCAGCCTGCACCACCAGGCGGAACTGGCCTCCGTACGGCAGGCCGATGTGGTGATCGCCGATAGCGTCGCGATGGCCGGACTCTCCCGCCAATGCTACGGCCGCGATGCACATGCGGTGATCCCGCACGCCTGGGATGGCCCGCGCTCCCGCCCGGCGGACGATGCCCGGGATGTACTGTTCGTCGGACGCCTCGAGCCGCGCAAGGGCGTGGACGTCCTCCTTCAAGCGTGGCAGCAGGTGCATCCCCGTCATCCTGCCTCGACGCTCCACCTGGTCGGAGCCGACCGCCATGGCTTCGGAGCGGCCTGCCTGGGCAGATTCGGCAGCGGGGGCGTGGTGGCGCATGGCCGCATCGACGACGCCGCTCTCGCGGCCCTGCGCCAGCGCTGCGCCATCCAGGCCGTCCCATCCCGTTTCGAGAGCTTCGGCATGGTCGTCCTGGAGGCCTGGGCGTCCGGGCTTGCCGTCGTTGCCGCGAGCGGCGGCGCCCTGACCGAAGTGGTTGGCGATGCCGGTTCACTGGTGGCGGTCGATGATGCGCCGGCATTCGCCAACGCCCTGCTCGCCATGCTGGGGGACGCGGGACTGCGCGCGCGGACGGTCGCCCTCGGCACCGGCAGGCTGGACGGACTCTTCTCGCCCGTTGCGCTCGCCCGGGCGAGCCTTGCCGCCTATGCCAGGAGCGACCTCCGGTGAAACCGCTCCGGGACATACTGGTCCGCTTCGGGGCCGAAGGCGTCGTACGCGTCTGCGGGCTGGTCTCGTTCCCGATTCTGGCCCGTTCCCTCGGTGCGGATGGCTACGGCGCCATCATCGGCACCGGCGCCGTAGCTGGCCTTGCCATGTCGGCAGGCGGTCTCGGCCTATCATTCCATGTCGCTCGGCTCATGCAGGGCGCCGATACCGTCGGCAGCGCCCGCCTGCTCCGCTCGCTCCTCCTGATCACCTGCGCGTCCGGTGCCCTCCTGGCAGCGGTGGTCGCCGCTGCCTCCCCCTGGCTGGCCGCGGCGTTCGTTCCGCATCCCGCCGCGGCTGCCGCCCTCTGCGCTGCGGCAGGAAGCATCGTCTGCGGCGCGATGGATGGCGTCCTTGTCGAGTGGCTGCGTGCCCGGCACCGCTTCACCACGATTTCCGCTTTGCAGGCCGGACAGGCGCTGCTCCAGCTCGCTGCCATCCTCGCCGTCATCGCCTCCGGAGGCGGTGTGGTCGCGGTGGTGGCTTCCGTCGCCGGGACGCAACTGCTGAAGACTGGCATCACGTGGTGGCTGCTGCTGCGCGCTGGCGAACTGGCCGCTCGTGGTCGCCTCGAACCCTCCGCGTGCCTCCACCTCGTCGCCAGCGCCAGTCCTATCCTGACCGCGACCATCGCCGGCTGGGCCCTGGCCCAGGGCGCACGACTGGTCGTAGGCAACCGTCTCGACGCCAGCGCCCTCGGCGCGTTCGGCGCTGCAGCCCTGGTCGCATCAGCCATCGGCACGGTTGGCAGCGCCTGCTGGCTGCCTTTGTATCCCCGCATCGCCCGGGCCGTCGCTCATGGCCACCCCCGGATCGCCGCCCAGAGCACGCGCAGCTTCGGACGGATATTCCACGCTGCCGCCATCCTGGTACTGGCCCTCGGCGCCATCCTCGGTGGCGCGGCCATCCACCTCCTTGCCGGAGTGCCCTTCGCCGGGGTGCATGCGGCATGCGCCATGCTGCTGGCTGGCGCCTACGTCGAGATGGCGGCCATGCCGTGGTCCTACGTCACCAGCGCGCACGGTGCGGCAGCACGGAGCCGCAACGCCACGCTCGCCGGCTGCGCAGCGAACCTCGTCGCGGCCCTGGCGCTTACCTCTCATATGGGGATCGCCGGGGCCGGTCTCGCTGTGCTGGTCGGCCAGATCGTCGTCGCAACAGTGAACATCCGCTCCGCCATCGCCCTGGGCCACGCGCCAGCCCACGGTGTACCGTGGTGGACGGTGTCGGCAGCGGTCCTCGCATCGCTGCCGGCATGCGCCATCGCCGCACGCATCCCCCACGAAAGCTGGAGCGGCCTCGTGCTGGCCGGCGCTGGCGCCACTGCCGCCTATGTGGCCGGGTTCGCCCTCCTGGTGCGGTTGCGAGCCGACCGATGAGCGCCCAGCTGCGCATCCTCTATGCCTACACCGCCTATCCGTCGGCCGGACACGGCGATGTAGCTGCGCTGTCCGAGTCCTACCTGGCCCGACTGCGGGCCGGCGGCTTCGACGTGCGCGGGTTCTGCATCACCCCCGACCAGCCCGCGGAGGCCTTCTCGTGGCGCGAACTCGACCGCCGCTGGCGCTGGGGCGAGCGCCGCCTGCTGCAGCTGTACGAACGGTTCGAGCGCGCGATGTCCGATCGCGATGTGATGATAAATTCCACCGGTGCCAATCTGCACCCCGAGTTCGTTTCCAGACTTCCTATCTTCCGCGTCTTCCAGTGCTTCGATGACCCGGAGAACAGCTACAATCTGTCACGTCCAGCCGCTGCAGCCTACGATCTCTGTCTGGTGGGAAACGCGGCCGAGGTAGACTCGTACCGCGCCTGGGGCGTACGATGCGCCGAATGGATGCCCCTGGGTGTCCAGCCTGAAGCCTACGATCCCACTCTCACCGAAATGGACATCCTCGAAGGCAGACGTGACATCGATCTGCTCTTCATCGGCGACCGCACCGCCGCTCCGTCCAGGCGAGAGAGGCTGGACCTCCTTGCCAACGCCCTGCCTCACGGCGCCTACTTCGGCCGCGGCTGGCCGGCAGGCCATCTGCCCCCCTCACAGCTCCTTGCGCACCTGAAACGGGCGAAGATCGGGCCGAACCTGCATCTGTCGACCGGACCGGTCAACTACCGCACCTACTACCTCCCGGCAAACGGCGTGATGATGCTGTGCGACAACAAGCACCACCTGTCCAGGATCTACGAACACGGCACCGAGGCGGTCGGATTCGATAGCGTCCGCGAGTGCATCGACCTCGCCAGGTACTACCTGGAGCACGATCGGGAGAGACGGGAGATCGCCGTAGCCGGCTTCCGTCGGGCGCGCCGGGACTACACTGAGTTGCCGGTGTTTCGCCGGCTGGTCGACACGGTCGAACGGCACATGCCCGCTTCGCGGCCGCCACAGATAGCCGCGGATGTTGCTGCCCGCCGGACCGCCGCCACCAGCTTTCGCTCCTGCTGTTGGCCTGCCGTGAAGGCTGCGGTCAGAGGCTGGAGCATCGCCAAGCGGGTCGCCGCCCGCGCCCGCCGCCGCCCCGCCGGTTGAACCCTGCTCTCATTGCCAGGAACACCAGGCGACCGATGATTCACCCATGAGACCACCCGTCGGACTCCGGGCCTGACCCATGCGCTCGCAAGCCACCGCCCTGGCCGGAGCCCTGCTGCTGGAGCCGACGGTCCACGCCGACGAGCGCGGCTGGTTCTTCGAATCGTGGAACGCCGCCCGCATGGCGGAACTCGGCATCCGGACCGACCTCGTGCAGGACAACCACGCGCGGTCAGCTCTCGGCGTCCTGCGTGGGCTGCATTGGCAGGCCGATCCGCCCCAGGCGAAGCTGGTGCGCTGCGTCCGCGGACGGGTCTACGATGTCATCGTCGACGTGCGCCGGCACAGCCCGCAGCGCGGACGGTGGTTCGGGGTCGAGCTGAGCGAGGAGAATCGGCTCCAGCTGTGGATCCCGCACGGTTTCGCCCATGGCTACCTGGCGCTGAGCGATGGGGCCGAGGTCTGCTACAAGGTGTCGTCCGTGTGGAACCGGCAGTCCGAGCGCGGCCTGCGCTGGGACGACCCGCTGCTCGCCATCCGCTGGCCGCTGGCCGGATCGGCTCCGCTGGTCAACGCCCGGGACAGTTCCTGGCCACCATGCGACGCCGGCGATGCCTATGCCTGGGCCGATTGATCCGATCCGCATCCTGCCGGCAGGCGGCCCCGAGGTCGCGAGCGCCAGGCTGCGTGCGATCTCCTTGGCCCAGGCACTGTCGGCAGCCGGCACCGCGGCGGTCGTCGGCGGCACCGGGCCGAGCCGCATCCTCCTCGTGCAGAAGCGGATCCGCAGGGCCGATCTCGCCCAGGCCGTCGCCGCGGCGCGGCGCGGCGACGCGGTGGTGTGGGATGCCGATGACGTAGGTCCGGCGCTGGACTTCTGGGCGCTGCCCAGGCGACGCGCCCGGCTGCTGCCGTTCACCGCGGGCTCGACCACCGATACGGCCGGGCACGCCGAGGAGCTCGCGGCGCTGTGCGGCGGCCGACCGCCGGAGATCATCCCGGACATGGTGGATTACGATCCACCAGGCCCGCAGCTGCCCGCGCAGCTGGCGGAGCGGCCGCTGCGCATCCTGTGGTTCGGCAGCTTCAGCAACATCGCGCTGCTGGAGCAGTGGCTGCCGGCGGTCTCGGCGCTGCCCGACGTCGAACTGGTCGTCTGCACCCGATCGCCGCCCGAAGCCCAGCTGTGGAGCCGCTGGCCCATGCTGCGCCATGTCCCGTGGAACGCCGAGACGTTCGTCGACGTATTGCGCAGCTGCCATCTCAGCCTGCTCATGCACGACGGGGCAGCCGCCGACCGCGGCAAGAGCAACAACCGGCAGATCACCAGCATCTGCTGGGGCGTGCCCGCCCTGGTCAGCTGCACACCGGCCTACGCCGAGACCGCCGGGTTGTGCGGCGTCCCGGAGTCGGTCTGCGACGGCCCCGGCGGCCTGGCGCCAGCCATCGAACGGTTGCGCTCCGCCCGGGCCCGCTGCGCATACCTGGAGCGGGCCCAGCCCGCGGTGTGGCAGCGCTGGAGCCCCGCCGCGGTCGCCCAGGCCGCCATCCGCGCCTACGAACAGATCCTGTCGGCACCCGCACCGCAGCGACCGACCCTCCTCGACCTTCTTTCCACCAGGCTTCCATGATCAGACCCCTGCTGCGCAAGCTGCTGCGCGGATCGACCGCGACGATGGTCCGGGCCCTGCCCCCGGGCCTGGCCTCCCGCCTGCTGCGTGCTGACACCAGGGACTACCGCCAGACGTGGATCGAACCGGTCGGGATCCCGTATCGCCGGGCAGTCTACGAGCGGCAGCGGGCGGGTGGCGCCAAGCCCCTGCTCGACAATCCCTCCGCGGCAGAGATCGCAGCTGCGCTGCGTACCGGCGGCGCGAAGCGCGTCCTGGAGATCGGCTGCGGCTGGGGCCGGCTGATGTCGCAACTGGGGGCGGAGTTCGAGATCGCGGGTTGCGATGTCAGCGACGACATGCTCGGACTCGCCCCGAAGAGCCTTGAGGTGTTCCACTACGATGTCGCGGTGGAGTCGCTCGATTTCATCCGCCGCAACGCCGGTCGCTGGGACGCCTGCTACACCAGGGGCGTGATGCTCTATTTCCTGGGTGACCGCGTGGCCTGCGCCTACGCCCTGAACAACATGCTCGCGCTTGCCGCCGGCCAGGTCCATTGCTGGGAATGGCCCGAGGTCTGCGAAACGCTGCGTTGCTTCTGCACCAGCGAACGCCTCGTCCTGCATCCGATCGAGCACCGCGATGAGTGACCCCCACGGCCTGAAGCTCCACCTCGGCTGCGGCGCCATCCTCCGCCCTGGCTGGATCAACATCGACGCGGTGCATCCCGCGGCCGACCGGCGCTGCCGCATCCAGGATCTCGACTATCCCGACGGCTCCGTCGAGGTCATCGAAGGCGTGATGGTGCTCGAGCACCTCGGTCGCGAGGATGCCGCCGTCTTCGCGCGCAACGCCGTGCGGATGCTCGCCCCCGGAGGCAGGCTGATCCTGGAGGTCCCGGACCTGGCGAAGGTCTGCCGTCTGGTCCTGCTGCTCGCCGATGATCCGGTGCAGCTGGAGGGCTCCGCCTTCGGCCTGCGCGGCATCTTCGGCGAGCCGTCCACGCACATCGTGGCCGAGGATATCCACCGCTGGGGCTACACTCCCGCCTCCATGACCCGCCTGCTGCTGGACGCGGGATTCGCCTCGGTGACCATCGGCGATGGCATGTCCCATGGTTACCCTTTGCGCGATATGCGTGCCGAGGCCGTCCGCTGATGCCTGATCCCATCCAGCTGTTCAAGCCGTTCATCTGCGACGAGGCGATCGCCGCGACCAGCGACGTGCTGCGCAGCGGCTGGATCGGCCTCGGACCGCGCACCGAGGCATTCGAGCGGGCCTTCGCTGACTGGCTCGGTGCCCGCCACGCCGTGGCGACCAATTCGGCCACGGCCGCCCTGCGCATCGCGCTCGCCGCGCACGGCATCGGCCCGGGCGACGAGGTGATCACCACCCCGCTCACCTTCGTCTCGACCAGCCACGTCATCCACTATGTCGGAGCCGAACCCGTATTCTGCGATGTCGATGCGCAGACGATGAATCTCGACCTCGGGCGCGCCGCCGAGCTGGTGGGACCGCGGACCAGGGCCCTGATCGCCGTGCATTACGGCGGCAACCCCCTCGATCTCGTGGAGCTGCGGGCCTTCGCCGCCAAGCACCACCTGATCGTCATCGATGATGCCGCACACGCCTGCGGGGCGAGATTCCGCGGCGAACGGGTCGGAGCTGCCGGCACGGCGTGCTTCTCCTTCCATGCCGTGAAGAACCTGCCGATCGGCGATGGCGGCATGCTGGTAACGGACGACGCGGCGGTCGCCGATCGGGCCAGGCGGCTGCGCTGGATGGGCATCGACCGCAGCACCTACGCCCGCAACGGCGGATCGTACCAGTGGGAGTACGATGTCCCCGAGCTGGGCTTCAAGGAGCACATGAACGACATCGCCGCGGCGATCGGTCTCGCCCAGCTGCCGCATGTCGACGCCTGGAACGCCAAGCGTCGGGAGATCTCGGCGCGCTACGTGGCGGCCATCGCCGATCGCGATCCCACACGTGCCAGGCCGGTCGCCTGCACGCCCGGCGCCGAGTCCGCCCGGCACCTCTGCGCCCTGCTGGTGGCCGACCGGGATGCGGTGGCCGAACGCCTGCGCGCCGACGGCATCGGCACCGGCGTCCACTACAAGCCGAACCACCTGTATGCGCCCTATCTCGCGGCACGGCGCGGCCCGCTGCCCGTCGCCGAGGCCGCCTGGCGCAAGCTGATCAGCCTCCCCCTGCACCTGCTGCTCTCGGAAGCCGACGTCGGGCGCGTCTGCGACGCCATCCGTCGGGCTACCGGCGCCTGAGGCGGAGCCGGGGATGGCCCGCATCGCCGTCGTGCTCCCCTCCACGGGATTCGCCGGGGCGGAACGCCAGGCCTGGCTGGCGGCCATGCATCTGCGCACTGCGGGCCACACCCTGGCTGTCTTCGCGATGGCCGGCGGATCGGGCGTCGCCGCCCGTTGCGCAGAGGCCAGCATCCCGCTGCACATCCTGCCCCGCACCGAGTCGCGCTGGGCGCTGCTCGCCAGGTACCGCCGAGGCCGGGCTCTCGCCAGCCTGCGCGCCTGGCGGCCCGACGCCCTGCTGCCGTTCTGCAGCGCCCCCAACGTGCTCTGCGGCCTGTGGGCAGCCGATGGCGGACCGCCGACGGCCTGGAACCAGCGCGATGAGGGCCTCTTCCCGCAGCATCCGCGGGCCGAGCGCCGGGCGCTCGACGCCGCCACGGTGCGCACCGCGAATGGTCCGGGAGCGGAGGACTGGCTCGTCCGACGCGGCGCCAGCGGCATCGTGCGCATCGCCAACGCCGTCGTCCCCGATCCGCCCCGGGCCGACCGGGCCGCATGGCGCACCAGGCTGGCGGTTGGCGAAGCGGACGTCCTCGTCGTCATGGCCGCCACTTTCTCGGCTGCCAAGGACCACCGCATGCTCATTGATGCGTGGCGCAGCGTCGAGCCGGCATGCCATGATGGCTGGCTGGTCTTGCCCGGGGCGGATGGCGGCCAGCTGCCGCGGCTCCGCGCGTACGCGGACGGCGCCGGTCTACGCCGGATCATCTGGCCGGGCCTGGTCGACGACATCAGCGGCCTGCTGTCCGCATGCGATGTCGGAGTCCTCTGCTCCCGCTCGGAAGGCTGCTCCAACGCCATGCTCGAATACCGCGCTGCCGGTCTGGCCTGCATCGGCTGCCGCGTGCCGGGCATCGAGACGGCTGCCGGTGGCAGCGCCATGCTGGTCGCGCACGGCGATGCCGAGGGACTCGGCGCCGCCCTGCGTCAGCTGATCGCGGATGGCGGACTGCGCCGCCAATGGGCCGGCCGCAGCCGGCACGGTCTTTCCGGACAGGAGTCAATCACGGCGTGGACCCCAGTGGTCGAACGGCTCCTGGGCAAACCGTGAGTCTCGCGATCGCCATCCCGAGCAAGCATCGCCACGCGCAGCTCGCGCTCTCGCTGCGCACGCTGCTGCCGATGGTCCGACGCGCCGGTGCCGAGGTGTTGGTCTGCGACCAGTCGCAGCAGCCCTTCTCCCATCCCGGCGTCACCGTGCTGCATCGCCCCGACCTGTCCGGGCTGCCGGCGGCGCGCAACGTCCTGCTGCAGGCGACCGGTGCCGACATCGTATTGTTCCTCGATGATGACACCGACGTCGCTGCCGACCTCGGCGAGCGCCTCCTCGCCCTCGCCGCGGCTGAAGCGGACGTGGCGGCGTGGGGCCCGGTGGTCGAGGCGCGCGGCCCATGGGCGCGGCGGCTGCACCGGCTGCTCCACCTCGGCTGCCTGCGCGATGCGCGCCGGCTGACCGC
>JALHRW010000094.1 GCA_022841245.1 Planctomycetota bacterium | reverse complement strand
AGCTCGGCCGCGGCGCGGGCGGCATCGGCGCGCAGCTCGGTGCGACGGCCAGCCGCGACGACGCGCTTCGACTGGGCGGCCGGCAGGGTCGGGGAACTGAGCTTGAAGGAGGCCGGGTCCGGGGTCAATCCGGCCGCGCAGATGGCGATCGCGGCGTGGGCCTCCAGCCATTCCTCGTCGGCAGCCTCCAGCGCCTTGGCCAGCGCGGCAGGATCGGCCGACGCCCGGGCCTCGTGATCAGGATTGAACAGGGTGCTGCCCATCCAGATCGGTCCAAGCGTCTGCTCGGCCTGCTGCGCCACCGCCATCTCACGCTGACCGTTGGCGATCAGCTGAGCGGTCGGCACCAGATTGGCCGTGCGCACCGGCAGTCCGGCCTCGTCGGTGTACCAGGCCAGGGTGACGCGGCGGCACAGGCCGGGGAAGTCGGCGAACAGCTGGCTGGCCGGGCCGTCGGCAGCGAAGACGCCTTCCGCCGGTTCTGCGGCGCCGGCGACCAGGCGATCCCGCGTCGCGGGGTGGCTGGCATACATGCCGGTGCCTTCGGCGAGCCCGTCGGAGATCAGCTTCGAGCGGATGCCGACCGGGATCTGGCCGAGGTTGCTGGCGACCAGCGCCGGCAGGTCGTCGGCCAGGCGGCGCTCGCGCCAGGCCCCGGCGAGATCGGCGTGCGCCCCCTGCTCGGCGGCGCACAGCACCGGCAGCTCGCGCAGGGCCGAAGCGAACGGCTCGCGGCCGACCAGGCGGGCCGCGTGTCGGTCGGCATCGAACTCCATCTGCCGCGAGAGCACGCTGGTGAACAGCTGGCCGATCATCATCAGCACCCAGAGGATGCCGCGGGTCACCCAGACCATGCCGCGAGCCAGCCAGAGGACCAGATTGAAGAGGAAGTGGATGTCGCTGTTCGACAGTTCGATGAGCTTCTCGTCGAGCGCGTCACGCTGGTAGACGACGCGGGCGAACCACATGTTGACCGTGCGGATGACATAGCTGGCGCGCATCGCCCAGCCCTGGGCGAAGTGGCCGAACTCATGCGCCAGGACGCCAGCGAACTGGCGCAGGTTCTGCCCGGCGACCAGGTTCAGGCCGATGGTCAGCACCAGGTCCTGGCCGAGGAAGCTGATCCAACCGCGCCGGAACGAGGCCGAAGCGTTGACCTCGCAGGTGACATCGATGCGGCTGGGCATCGGCGCGCCAACCGACTCGCACAGTTTGGCGACGAAGGCGAATAGACGCGGATCGCGACGCGGATCGAGCGACACCGGCTTGGCGCGCTCAGGCGGGCGGGCGAACAGCGGCTTGAACATGAACACCAGCATGATGAAGCCGATGAGCAACGGGCCGACATAGGCGACGACGGCCATCTTGGCCCCACCGCTACCGCGTACGCCGTGGAACACCGACACGTCGTTCACCGCATGCCACCAGGTCAGCCAGCCGACCAGGGCGATGAGCCCGAGATAGACCAGCGGCAGCAGCACGGTGAGGACGGCTACGGCAAGCAAGGCCAGCGCGTATCCCGGTGAGACCGGCACCGGACTGATGCGGCCGGCGAAGTTGCGCAGCAGCGGATCGGAAGAGACGATCGTGGCCATGCGAGGCTCCAGCTGGTCGTGTACCAGCGCTGCACGGCTTGTGAAGATCAGGAAGTGTCCGAATTCCAAGACACGCAGTGGCATATGCACGCCAGCGATCGCCACTGGTAGTGACGGTGGCGATTGCGATCGTGTTCCGGCGATGCCTCCCGACCTGTCCCGCCTGCACATCCGCTCTGCTGCCGGCGAAGGAACTGGCGCCTGGACTGTCATCGCCATCGGCCTCGCCGGCCTCGCCATCGGCGCTGCCGGCCACTGGGCCTTCGCCCACGCCACCGCCGCCCCACCGCTGCCGGTGACCACTGCCGTGGTGCGTCCACCTGGGGCCGCCACCGGGGCGGCCCTGGTCGCCGGCGGCTGGATCGAGGCCGCTCGGCCGGAACAGCCGGTCGCCGTGCCCGCCCAGGTCGCCGAACGCATCACCGCCATCCTGGTCAAGGAAGGCGACCAGGTCGCGCCGGGTGCAGAGATCGCCACGCTCTACGACCTCGAGCTGGCCAAGCAGTCGGCGGAGGCCAAAGCCCGCGTCGCCCACGCCGAGGCGGCCCAGCGCTTCGCCGAAGCCAACGCCGGCCGCATCGGCGAGCTCAAGGAACTGGCCTCGCGCGACCAGCGCGAACGCTCGGCCGCCGAGGTCGACATGGCCCGCGCCGCCCTGGCCGAGGCCCGCGCCTCCCACGCCCTGGCCGAGCTGCGCCTGTCCTTCACCAGCATCGCCGCACCGCCGGCGGAACGCCCGTGGCGAGTGCTGAAGCTGTGGCACCGGGTCGGCGACACCATCGCGCCGGACAGCGGCCGGACGGTCGCCGAGCTCTACGACCCGACGCGGCTGCAGGCGCGGGTCGACGTGCCGCAGCGCCAGATCCGCTCGATCCGGGTCGGCGGAGCCGTCGAGGTGCGCACCGATGCTGCGCCCGATCGCACCTACTCCGGCAAGGTCCTGCGCATCGAACCGCTCGCCGACCAGGCCAAGAACACCCTGACCGTGCGCATCGCCCTCGAGGCGCCGGACGCCATGCTCTTCCCTGAGATGACCTGCACGGTCGGCTTCCTGCCTGACGCCAGCGCCGGCGGCGAGAAGCCCCTGGTGCCGCGCGCGGCGGTGCGTCGCGACGCCGACGGCACCTTTGTCCTGGTCGAGCGCGGCGGCCGGGCCGTGCCGGTGCGCTTCGCCGCCGGAGCTGAAGTCGGCCCATGGCTGGCGGTAGCCGAGGGCCTGAACAGCGGCGAGCGCGTCGTGCTCGACGATGTCGCACCTGGCAGCCTTGTAGCGGAGGCCCCATGACACCCATGCTTTCCGCCCGCGGGCTGAGCAAGCGCTATGAACGCGGCGGCCAGGTGGTCAACGCGCTGGACGATGTCTCGCTCGACGTCCCGCCGGGCGACTTCCTCGCCCTGATGGGGCCGAGCGGCTCGGGCAAGAGCACCCTGCTGAACATCGCCGCCGGCATCGACGAGCCGACCGCCGGCACCTGCGTGGTCGACGGCCGTGACGTGCAGGCGATGCGCTCCGGCGAACGCGACGCCTGGCGCACCCGCACCATCGGCTACATCTTCCAGTTCTACAACCTCATCCCCACCCTGACCGCGGCCGAGAACGTCGAACTGCCGCTGCTGCTGCTGCCGCTGTCGACACGCGAACGGCGCGAACACGTCGCCGCGGCGCTGGAACTGGTGGGGCTCAGCGACCGCTTGCACCACACCCCGGCGCAGCTCTCCGGCGGCCAGCAGCAGCGCGTCGCCGTCGCCCGCGCCCTGGTCACCGACGCCCGCCTGCTGCTGTGCGACGAGCCGACCGGCAACCTCGACGCGACCAGCGAGCAGGAGGTCATGCACCTGCTGCGCCGCCTGGTCGACGAGCACGGCAAGACCGTCATCCTGGTGACGCACGATCCGACGGCCGCAGCGCACGCCACCCGGCGGCTGCGGCTGGAGAAGGGCAAACTGGTAGCCGCCATGGAGGCCTCTGCATGAATCCATCCTCGACCATCCGCATGATCCTGCGCAGTGTGCTGCGCGCCCGCGCCCGCACCGCCACCACCCTGATCGGCTGCACCATCGGTGCCGCCGTCGTGGTGTTCTTCCTCACCGCCCAGGCGGCGATGGACCGCGCCTCGCGTCAGGCCGGCGACGAGGTCGTCCTGCAAGTCGGGGAACGCGACCGATTCTGACCGACGAGCAGCAGCATCCCCGATAGCGACAGCGAGCGCATCGGGGCCCTTCCGCAGGTTGCGGAGGTCATGCCCGTCCGGTTGAAGATGACGTCCTGCAGTTCGACTACCGACGTGGTGGTGATCCATGGCGTGGACAAGGAACGCCTGCCGCGCTTCCGTCGCCTCGACGTCGATCCGGCGCAGTGGCGCGCCTTCGCCGGCGACCAGTCCGGCGCTCTGGTCGGCGAACGCCAGCTCAGGCGTTCCGGCTGGAAGGTCGGCGAACAGGTCGAACTGCCGGCGCTGGGCGTCTCCTTCACCATCCACGGCACCTTCGCCACCGCCAATCCTGGCGAGGACTTCGTCATCTACGTCGGCCGCGACTACCTGCAGCAGGCCGACGAGGCGCAGGGCGAGAGCCACCACGCCCTGGTCCGGCCACTGCCCGGCGCCGACGTCGACGCCCTGTCCCGCGCCATCGACGCGCTGCCGCTGACGGTCGAGACGCAGACCCGTCCCGAGCACGCGGCCCACGCCGCGGCCGTCGCCCAGCTCGCCGACTTGGTCCAGATCGGCAAGGTCGTCGTCGCTACGCTGCTGGCGGTGATGCTGATCGGCGTGGGCAACGCCATGGCGATCAGCACCCGCGAACGCAGCCGCGAATTCGGCATCATGCGCACGCTCGGCTTCCGCCCGCGCCACCTGCTCGGCCTGGTCCTGGGCGAGGGTATCGCCATCGCCATCGCCGGCGCCCTGCTCGGCTGCCTGCTGGTCGAGCTGTCGATCCACCTCGGCTGGCTGCAGGGCATCAGTACCTGCGGCTTCCAGATGACCCTCGAACCCGGTGTGCATGAATGGCTGGCCAGCGGCCTGGCCATCGGCGGTGCCGGCCTGCTGGCGACGCTCATCCCGGCCTGGGGAGCGATGCGCGTGCAACCGGTGCGCGCCCTGGGGATGGCCGACTGATGCTGCGTCTGCCCCCCTCGCACGCCGTGCGCAATCTGTGGCGCCGGCCGATCGCCAGCCTGCTCACCATCATCGGCATCGCCGCCGTGGTCTTCGCCGCCACCGCCATCGCCGCCCTGGCGCGCGGGGTCGAGACGCGCTTGGAGGCGACCGGTGATCCGCGCAATCTGCTGATGATCTCGCGCAAGGGCCAGAGCACGATCTTCAGCTCGATCGAGTCGGACGAGATCGTCCATCTCGGCCAGCTGCCCGGTTTAGGCAGCGGGGTCGACGGCCTGCCGCTGATCTCACCCGAGCTGCACCACGTCACCCTGGCCCGCCTGAACGAACGCGAGTCGCCAGTGCACGTGCGCGGCGTCGAGAGCGTCGCCTACGACGTCCATCCCGCCGTCCGCGTGGTCGAGGGGCGCCTGCCCGAACAGCCGTTCGAGATCCTCGCCGGTGCCACTGCGCACATCCGTTTCAACGCACCAACGCTGCCCCTCGGCAGCACGCTGTCCTTCGAGAACCAGGAGTGGCGCGTGGTCGGCCGCTTCGCCGCCGGCGGCGGACTGCATGAGGGCGAACTGTGGGTGCGCGCTGCTGACCTGCTGACCAGCCTGCGCCGTCGCACCTACAGCCTGGTGGTGACGCGCATGGCATCGCGTGATGCGGCGACGGCCGCGCTGACGCAGTTCTCCATCCCCGGCCCGGTCGAACGCTCGTTCAAGGGCTGGGTCGAAAGCGCACACTACCGTGAGGCCCTCGGCGGCCTGGCCTGGCTGTTCTGGGTCGCCCGATTGATGCTCGCCGCCGTGCTGATCGCCGGGGCGCTGATCTGCGTCAACACCATGCTGACCGCGGTCGGCCGCCGGCTGCGCGAGCTAGCGACGCAGCGCGTGCTCGGCTTCACCCGTGCCGATCTCGCCGGTGGGCTGGTGGTCGAGGCGTTGCTCCTGGCCGTCATCGGCGGCGCTGCTGGCCTGGCCGCCGGCCACTGGGTCGCCGGCTGGTCGCTGGCGCTCAACCAGAACGCCTTCTTCCTCACCGTCGATGGCGCGGTGGCGGGAACCGCTCTCGGCCTGGCCGCGCTGATCGGCGCCTGCGGCGCGCTAGCCAGCTGCTGGCGCGCCCTGCGCCTGCCGATCGTCGCCGGACTGGCCAGCCGCTGAGCGCTGGCCTCCGCTCATGGAGCGGTAGGAGTGGTGCATGGGACAGACCGAAGACGAGGAATTGCAGCGCGAGATCCGTGCCGGCCGCACCTACTCGATGGCCGAGGCCATCGGCCGGCTGGCTGGCCCTGGCGGTCTGAAAGGCGGATCGCCGGTCGCAGGTCGGCAGGAGGCCGAGGCCGCGATCGGCCACCACATCCGCACGCATCTGCCCGATGTTCCGGGTGTGCTGAAGGACGTGCTGCTACGCGACGTCGCCGGCAGCCCGCTGCTGCTGCGCGACCACGACCAGCCGCTCGCAGCGCTCGCGGCGCATGTCGCCGAACTCCTCGCCTCTGAGTCGCTGCTTGCGGACCTCGTCCGCACCGCCGACATGCAGTGGGGCCAGGTCATGGGCGAGCGACCGTTCTTCGAGCGCGAGGGCAGTCCTCCGCATCCGCAGGATCCCTATACAGTCGAGTCGGTGCGCCGGGCGCTCGCCCGGCTGCTCGAAACCCTGGGAGGGTCGAGCGCCTGCTCGACCAGCGGGTGATCCATCCATTGCCCCATGGTCGAGCTGGCGCTCGACCCTCCCGGCATCAGATCCACGCCTTGCCGGCCGGCAGCACGTCGCGCTTGAACGCGTCCTTGTAGATGTGGTGGGCCATCAGGTACCAGGCGTGCAAGGCGCAGACCATCAGTTCGTAGCCGGCAACCTTGGACCAGAACTTGGCGTGCTCGGGCGGGACGAAGTGGGCGACGTCGAGGAGGATGAAACCAAGCAGCAGGAGGCTGAACAACGCGGCAAGGGCGCCGTTGATGCGTAGAGCGGCGAACCACAGGATGGCGGTGAACAGGGTCCAGGCGACCAGATAGAGGCCCAGTTCGTGCGGCGTGACGGTGAAGAAGCCGGCCTTGTTGCCGATCAGCATCAGCACCAGGCTGATCCAGAAGCTGCCATAGGCGGTGAAGGCGCAGTAGCCGAAATTGTTGCCCGAGGCGCGCTCCTGCAGGCCGGCGATGAACTGGGCGACGCCACCGAAGACCAGGCCGAGCCAGATCACCGGGCCCATCTCCATCCAGCCGACGTTGTGGAACTGCAGCACCAGGGTGGTCAGGCCGAAGCCGCCGAGACCGACGACAGCCGGATTGCCGAGGATGATCGGCTTGTAGGTGCTGTAGGTGCTCATGGAGATCTCCGTGCCGGGGCGCGGCATCTGATCACGAGGTCCGCTCGCCAGAAGGGCGCGGGGGTTCTGTCCGCGACGCATGTCGTGGTTGAGTCCGCATTGATCAGCCGCGGTAATACCCGGCAACCTCGCATCCCCATGCGACGTCCTTGCGCGAATCAGCGCACCGCCAACGAAGCCCCAGCCGAGCGACCGGCGCTGTCGACGGCACGCAGGCGGTGGCGACCAGGTGGAGGTGCCCACCACAGCCCGCCATCGCTGTCCGCCTGACCGATGCACTCGGTGCCGGAGAACCACCACACCGCTCCGCGCTGGCCGCTGCACTCCAGACGCAGGCGGGCGGGGGAGCCATCCGGTGAGCCAAGCACCTCGACACCGTCGCTCGGCGCGGTGATGCACAGCGGAGCCGGAGCGGCGATGGGAGGTCCCCCGTTCGGCACCGGACGGGTCCAGGCCGAGGGCAGCGGATCGATCGCCGCAAGCAGGTCGAGGCACGCAGGCGCCGCGGCCGTGGCACCGGTGAGGCGGGCATCGCCTGCTCCCCGGACCACGCCCAGCCAGAGCACCGCCACGCGGGAGGCGCCGACGGCGCAGCACCAGGCGTCACGCTGACCGCTGCTGGTACCGGTCTTCCACGCTATCCCGAGCCCGGCCGCCGGGCCGGACAACGCGGCCGTGCGCTCGCGGACCGACAGGCAGGCAAGCACATCGCCAGCTGCGGGCTCGCCATCGGCTGCGGCACGGGCCAGACCGGCATAGGCGATGGCCAATTCACGCGGACTGACGTCGATGCCGCCGACGACCAGGGCGAGCCCGGCGCGACGGGCGGCGGCAGGCGCATCGGCGATGCCCAGGCTGGCCAGCTCGGCACCGGCCCGTGTGCTGCCGATGCGGCGCAGCAGTTCCAACGCAGGCAGATTGCGACTCTCGGCCAGCGCCTCGCCGGCGCTCTGCACCCCACGCCAAGCGTAGTCGATGTTCTCCGGACGCCAACCGGCCCAACCGTTTGCAACATCCCCGATCGGGCTGCCGGGACCGCACACGCCATCGGCGAAGGCGGCACGATAGATGAACGGCTTGAGCGCCGAACCCGGCGAGCGTCGCGCCGCCGCCAGGTCGCACCACGGATCGCCACCGCCCGCAGCCGCGGCCAGCACCCGCCCGTCAAGGTCGGTGATGATCAGGGTGCCAGCCAGATCGGCCGGCCGGAGCCGCTCCAACGCGGCTGAAGAGGCCGCTTGCAGCGCGGCGTCGATGGTGGTCAGCACCATACCATCTGCACGGCGGGCGGTGATGTCGGCGGTAGCGACGTCACGCAGTCCGGGGATGCGCCGCGCCGGGGCGGCGATGACGACGGGCTCGGCCTGGGCCTGCCGGCAGGCATCTTCGTCGATGACCCCCTGCTGGCGCATCAGTGCCAGCACCAGATCGCGCCGGGCTCGTGCAGCCTCGGCATGGCGATCGGGACGCAGGGCTTCCGGCCGCTGCGGCAAGCCGGCGAGCAGCGCCGCCTGGGCCAGGCTGAGGTCGGCGGCGGCGACCCCGAACCAGTGGCGGCTGGCGGCCTCGGCTCCGGTCAGGTTGGAGCCGAATGGCGCGCGATCGAGCCACTCGCGCAGGATCGCGTCCTTGCCGGTGCGCAGTTCGATCTGACGGGCACGCACCGCCTCGATCAGCTTGGTCGCCAGATTGCGCCGGCGCGGCGCGTCGGCCTGGCCCGCCCGCAACCGTTCGACCTGCATGGTGATGGTGCTGGCGCCGCGCCGGATGCCGCTGGAACCGGCCCGCTGCCACAGCGCCCCGGCGATGCCTGGCCAGTCGATGCCGCCGTGCTGGTGGAAGCGACGGTCCTCCACCGCGACGACGGCGGCGGCGAGCAGTGCCGGCGTGGCCGCCAACGGCTGGTGGAATTCGCCACGCGGGCTGGCGAGGACGGCGAGCAGGCCGCCCGCATGGTCGAGCACGCGCCGCGATGGCGGCGGCAGGGCGGCCTGCTGCGTCGGGTATGGCAGCAGGCGGGCCGCCAGTTCGATCGTGGCTGGCGGCAGGACCGGCAACAGCAGGGCAACGACGCAGATGCGCCGCCAACGCTTCGCCATCCACCGGCCGATGGCGCGCATCAGCGTTCCGTGACCACCAACGTGCCGGCGCCGGCCCGAGCACGGATGCTGCGGTCATACATGCATTCAGCCACGATCGGCGGGAGGGCGAAGCTGCCGGCGGCGACAGCCCGCACGAGATAGCGGTGGACCAGCGGCCGCTGCGCCGACAGGTCGCCGACCAGGACCAGGCGGTCATCGCGGATCTCGACATGCGACGGCTGGTCGTTGCGGTCCTGGTGCGCGCCCTGCGCAGCGCTGGTCGCGAGGCGCGGGTTCTCGATCTCGAAGCCGGCGGGGAGCAGGTCCTCGACCACCACGTTGCGGTGCTCGCGCCCATCGGCCGATGTCAGGGTCACGGTCGCGGTCAGCAGATCGCCGCGGCGGATCCCGGCCGCATCCAGCGACCAGCTCCGCGCAATGGCGAGTCCGGCCGACAGCGGCGGCGGCACGACGGCGGGAATGCCCTCGGCGGTCCAGGCGAGGAAGCCGAGAGTTCCGGCATCGCCGTCGATGCGGGCGGTCAGTCCGGCCGGCAGTGCAGCCCCCTCCCAGGCCACCGCACCGGAACCTGCAGCAAGAGCATTGCCGCCGGCGACCAGTGCGGCGCGGGCGTACGGCGCCGCCTGCACCGTCGCACGCCAGCGGCCCAGCGCGAGCACCGTCCAGGCGAGGTCCTGGGTGCTGCCCCAGTCGGAGGCGCCGGCCAGCTCGCGGGCGAGCCGCACCGCCTCGGGACGCTGCGGATCGAGAGCGGCCAGCGTCAGCAGCGCCACCGCACGGTCGCGCACGCCGGAACCGCAGTCGCCACCATCGCGACGGTCGAGGCGCGGGGCGATCGCATCAGGCACCAGGGCCGCCGCGCGCACGCGGTCACCAGCGGCGAGCCAGGCGGCGGCAAGGTGCAGGGCGCATTCCGGCGTCACCCAGGCGTGTGGTGCGCGCACCTCGACGGCGAGTCGGGCGAGGGCGGACGGCTGCGGCTGGCCGTGCAGGGCGAGGACATGCGCGGCATAGCAGCGCGTCGCCAGCTGGTCGGCGTCGTTGCGTCCGAGCTGGGCGCGAGCGTAGCCGATGAGGCCGTCGCGCAGCTGGACCGGCACGGCGAAGCCGGCGGCCGAAGCCTCGTGCAGCAGATGCAGCGCGAAGACCGAGGCCCACGGCCACGCCTCACGACCACCCGGCCACATCGCCAGACCGCCATCGCGGGTCGTCAGCAGCTCCAGCCTGGCGAGGCCATGCGCCAGGCGGGTCGCCACCGCCGGCCGGGATCCGGCGGGCAGGAACTCGGGCAGACGCACCAGTGCGAGACAGGCCGAGGCGGTCTGTTCGGCGCAGCCGTGCGGGTAGGCGAGCAGACGCTCGATCGCCAGCGGCACACCGAGATCCGGGGCCTGGTCGATGGTGACGCGGGCCGAGCGCCAACCGCCAGCGAGGAATCCGGCCGGCGCGGCGATCGCCACCGCCTTCCCAGGAGCCAGGGTGAGTGAGCCGCCAACCGTCTCGACCGGCACTGCCGGCCGCACCATCAGCTCAGTGCGCTCACGATGCGATTCCGCCCCGATGCGCGCCGAGGCGGTGAACACCGCCGCTCCCATCGCGTCGGCAGCGGCAACCTCGACCCAGGCCACGGCCGAGGCGTGGGCGGGCACGGCCACGCGCTGCTCGGCCGGGGTGGCCTGCACCGCCCCCTCGGCAGCCACTGCGACCACGGCCTCGGCGGCCTCGCCCTGGTTGAACACCGTCACCGGCACACGACAGCGGTCTCCGGGCGCGAGGAATCGCGGCAGCGAGGCCTGGACCAGCACCGGTGCGCGGACCGCGCACGGTGCAGCGACCGAACCGCTGCGGCTGCCAGCCACCGCCACCGCCATCAAGCGCAGGCGGCCGCTATAGGATTCCGGCACGGTGAACTGCGCGCTGGCGACCCCATCGGCGCCGCTGCGCACGACGCCCGACCACAACGCCGCCGGGATCACCCGACGCACCGAGACCGGGGGACGGTGCCTGGCGCCGATCGCGCCATCCCCGCCGGGTTCGCTGACGCCGCCGGGCCGCGGCGTCTCGGGCATCAGATCAGCGTAGGCGTCGACCGCGACCACGCCGAGCAGGCGCTTGCCAGCGAAGAAGGCGAAGGGATCCGGCGTGCGGAAGGCGGCGGGCCGCAGGATGCCCTCGTCGACCGCCGCGATGGTCACTGCGGCATCGGACAGCGGCAGGCCGGCAACGTCGGTGACGCGCACCGCGCAGCTGAACGACGACCCCGGACGGACCTCGCCCGGCGCGTCGACCGCGAGCACCGCCCGCCGCGACTCCATGGTCAGGCGCAACGGGCAGACGCCGAACGCCCGATGCACGCGCCACGGCTGGTCCGGCTCGACCTGCCGCACGATGGTGGCGGTGATGTAGACGGTGCCGCCCCACGACGACTCAGGGACGATCTCGACGCGGGTGGCCGGAGCGGTCAGCTCGATGGTCCGGGCGGACAGCACCCGGTCGCTTTCCACGGTCAGCAGCAATGTGCCGACAAACGGGCTCTTCACGTCGAACGCGACCGGCATCCCGGGCGCGACCCCAGCGGCAGGCGATTCTGCCGCCGGAGCGACCTCGGCGCGCTCCGGCCGACGACGGGAGATGCTGTCCTGCCAGGCCACGGCCCCTGCGGTGATGCGACCGGACACTGCCAACGTGCTGTTCGGCACGTTGGCGAGCACGACGAAGGTGCCGCCATCGGGGAGCGTCACGCTGCCGGCACCGACGCCCGCCGCGAGTTCGACCGGCACGATCGCGCCAACCGGTTCGAGGATGCGGTTCGAATCATAGTCATACCGCCCGTCGCGGCGCACCACCACCGTCTCCCAGCGTTCGCGCAGCAGGCGCAGTTCGGCCTTGGCCGTTCCCGCGTCGACACTGCCGTCAGGCCGGACCATGCGCACCTCGATGCGGCACGGCACGCCCGCCGCGGCCGTGGCCGGCTTGATCAGCAGGTACGCCGGCACCGGATCGACCAGCGCAAGGCGTGCGGCCGAGACGCCACGGCCCCCGGCCTCCAGCACGCCGGCAGTGGCATTGAGCCGCCACGGGCGGGCCGGCATGCGTGCGCTGCGCTCGCCCAGCGCTGCCGCAAGATCGACGCGGAACACGGCGCGACCGGCTTCGTCCAGCCTGGCCTCCGTCGGATCCGGCAGGCGACCGCCGACGGCATCGGCAGCGAGTCCAACCCGATCGGCGACCTCGGCCAGGTCGGCGCTCCACCAGCCGTTCCAGTCGCGGTGGCTGAACGCACCAGGATCCAGGCGCAGCGCCAGCGTCGCGGCGCAGCCGGCGGCGGGCGAGCCGAACAGCCAATCGCCACGCACCGTCAGATCGCAGGCAGCGGCAGGAAGACGCGGCTCGTCACCCGCCACCGGCAGTTCCAAGGCCACCGCCAGGCGGTCGGGAATGATGTCCTCCACCAGCAACCCATCCCCACCCAGCTCCGCTCCACCTGGCACTGCCAACGTGACGCGCCAGCGTCCGGTCATCGCCGCATCGGGGAGTTCGAGATCGAGGTTGGCGCAGCCATCGCGGTCGAGCATCGCGTCCACGCTGCGGTACAGGCGGCCATCAGGACGCCATGCCTGCCAGCGCACCGGGAACGGCGCCGGCACCCCGCCATCGGCCGCTCTGACGATGCCGCGCCAATGCGTCGTCTCGCCGGGCCGCATGAGCCCACGATCGGGATGGACGAAGGCCTCCTGCCGGGTCCAGGATCGCCCGCCGGTGTCGGCGTCGGGATCGCGCAGCCGTTCGTCGCGCAGATCGAGCCAGGTCAGCGCCCCGCCCAGGCTGGCGAGCAGCACCGCTGGCCGGTCGTCGGCATCAGCGTGGGCCGGAAGCCGGGCGAGGCCGTCGGCTCCGGTGACGGTGCTGCCGAGTTCCTGCTGCTTGGCGCTGAACAGCGTGATGCGCGCCTCGGGCACCGGTTTGCCACTGCTCAGGCTGGTCGCCCACGCCGTCACCCCGTCCGCCCCGCTGCGCGCCGACAGCGCGAGATCGGACAGCGAGACGACGCAGTCGTCGCCAGACAGCCAGCCGTCGAACCTGATCAGCGCATCATGGCGGTCGGCGGTGACCTCGATGCGATAGACGCCGTCAGCCGCGCGGCCGCCGAGCAGCTCATCGAGGGAAAGGCGCAGTTCGCAGGCGCGATTGGCGCCAGCATCGAGGCGGATCAGGCGCTCGGCCGCCGGCTTGGCGAGATCGCGGATCCAGCGCGTGGTGCGCCAGGTCACCAGGTTGCTGTCGTACAGCCGCCAGGCGCGCACTCGCACCTGGCGCAGGTTCATCGCCTCGATCAGCACGCTGCGGTTGCCCTGCGAACCAAGATGCCCGCCCTGGCTGGCGAAGCGGCACGACGGATGGCGGTCCGGTGGCGTGGCATAGAGCGTCTCGACCTGGCCGGCGGCGAGCGCGGCGGGCAGGGCGATGGCATAGCGCACGCCCTGGACGAAGTCGCCGCGCAGGACGAGGCTGCCGCTCGGCACCGTCGGATCGCCATTGGCCGAGGTCAGCGCCACCGCCGGGGTCACCGCCACGCCGGGCAGCAGGGCATCAGGCCGGATCGGCCGGTTGAACGACAGCACCAGATCCCACGAGGGTTGTGGCGTCTTGCGCTCGGAAAAACCGGCATGGGTGCAGCGGACGGCGCGCGAGATCGGAATTTTGAACGCAGCCTCCGCTTCCAGGCCGAGCGGCCCCGAGGGACCGGCGAAGCCCTGCGGCAGGATCAGGCTCAGCACCAGATCGCCAAGATCAGGCAGCGGCGCGGTACGAACGCGCACGTTCGCTGTCGGAGCGTCGCCCGCCGGTTCGACCGGCATCGGCGAACCGTCCGGGTGGCTGAGACTAAGCGCTTTGGCCGCCTCTTGCGGCAGGACCGGCTGGTTGAAGCCCAGTTCGATGATCTCGCGCCCATCGTCGCTGCGGTCGACCGAGCGCGCCTGGCGCAGGCGCAGAGCTTCGGTGTGGAAACGCAGCTCGGTCGCCGGCAGCCGGGCGCCGTCGAGCGCGATCAGACGTTCACGGTCGAGACTCAAGGTGTAGCGGGTGGCGGCGGCAAGCGGCGCTTCGGCGTGGAACACCGCGATGCGCTCGTCATCCCAGCGCCAGCGGCCGGCCAGCGCCGGGACGAAGGTGCCGGCGGCCGGCGCGCCAGCGGTGGCCATGTCGCGGCTGAAGCGCAGGCGCAATTCGATCCCGGTGCCGCCGGCGCTGGTCATCACCTCGCCGTCCTCGTCGACGTCGATCAGCGTGGCGGTGAACGCCGGCCGACGATGCAGCAGCGACTGCCAGTCGACCATCCAGCCGGCGAGGTTGACGATGGCGAGGATGGCCAGGGCGATCCAGAAACGCATGGCGGCTCCAGAGGGGACGGCGCCGAACCTAGCTCCGTCCCGACGAAGCGTTAGCGACGGCTACGCCTTCAGCGATTCCAGCGCTTTTGCGCTGCTCTCCAGCAGATCCTTGTGCAGCGAGCGGCCATGCGCGTCCATCGTCACGATGGCGGGGAAGCGTTCGACCCACAGGTGCCAGATCGCCTCGGGGCTGCCGAGGTCCATCCAGTCGACGCCGTCGACCCGGGTGATGCGCTGGGCGTAAATCTGGGCCGCCCCGCCGATGGCGTGCAGGTAGACGCAGCCGTGCTCCTTGCATCCGGCCAGGGTCTTCGGCCCCATGCCGCCCTTGCCGATGACGGCGCGGATGCCGTGGTCGCGCATGACCTCGGCCTGGTACGGCTCCTCACGCGAACTGGTGGTCGGCCCGGCGGCCTTGCACACCCACTTCCCCCCCTCCTGCACCATCACCGGGCCGCAGTGGTAGATGATACCGCCGCGCAGGTCGACCGGCGGCTTCTCGCCATGATGCAGGCGGTGATGCACGGCGTCGCGGCCGGTGTAGAGGCGGCCGGTGATCTCGACCGTGTCGCCGAGATGCAGCGAGCGGGCGACCTCGTCGGTCAGGGGCGTGGTGAGTTGCACGAGTGCCATGGCGACCTCAGTAGATCCAGCGGGTGATCGAGCCGTCGGCGCGCAGGTCGACGCCCTGGCGGCGGAAGGCCCAGCACATGTAGCTGACGGCGACGAAGTAGCTGGCCGGGACGCGGTTGAGCTTGCCCACCTTGCAGCCGAGCAGCGTCGTCTTCCCGCCGAAGCCCATCGGGCCGATGCCCGACTTGTTGGACTTCTCGACCACGCGCTGCTCGAGACCGGCGAGGACCGGATCGGCGTTGGTGTCATCGAGTCGGCGCAGGAACTGGGTTTTGGCGCACGCCATGCCGCTGACCCGGTCACCGCCGATGCCGACCCCGAGGATGCCGGGACCGCAGCCCTGGCCCTGCGCCTGCAGCACGCAATCGAGGATGGCGTTTTCGACCCCGGCCAGGTCGCGGCCGCCGAATTTCGCATTGGGCAGGGAGTAGGTCGCGCCGACGTTCTCGCAGCCGCCGCCCTTGAGCATCAGCACCACTTCGACGTGGTCCTTGCGCCACTGGTGGAAGTGCAGGTCGGGCGTGCCGGGGCCGACGTTGTTGCCGCTGTTGGCGCCGGTGATGCTGTCGACCGAGTTCTGCCGCAGGTAGCCCTTGGCGGTCGCCTGCTTCACCGCCTCGACGAAGGCCTCGTGGAAGGCGATCTGGTCGTAGCCGACCGGCGTATGCACGTAGACCAGGATCGAGCCGGTATCCTGGCACAGCGGCGCGCTCTTCTCGCAGGCCAGGGCGATGTTGTCCTGCACCACCTGGAAGGCGTAGGCGGCGTTGGAGCCAGCCTCCTCGACCGCAGCGCCGGCCGCTACCCTGGTGCGCACGTCGGCTGGTAACTCCGCCGAAGTCTTGCGGATGAGTTCGAGGAGCGAAGCGATGAGCGGGGCGTCTGCCATGGCCGGCAGCCTGAGAACCGGCGCCGCGGTTCAACGCGCGGGAACGTCCAGCTTGGCGCGCGCCGCCCGTACCGCTGCGCGGTAGGTCTGCTCCACCGCCGGATCGGGTGCACCGAGCGTCAGCACCAGCTGGTCGAGGAAGCGGCGGTCCGCGTTCTCGGCATCGATCAGGCCGTCGATCTCGGCACGACGCACCGGCGGGACGCCCAGGGCCGGGGCGAGCAGGCCATCGTTTCCCGTCCGAACCGCCAGTTCCTCGGCCAGGGCCGCGGCGATCGACGGCCAGCGGGCACGCCGGGCGGCGAGCTGACGCGGCGGCTGCCAGCGTTCGCCGAACTGCGAACCGACCGCCCAGCGGGCGATGGCGGCATCGCGCGGCCCGGCGTCGATCATGCCGACTTCGCCCGGCACGCGCGGCAGGCCGTGCGCGACGTCCTCGATCCACCATGCCACCGCCTCGGCACGCTCCGGCTGCCAGGCGTCGGCCGGACGGGCGGCGCAGCCGACGAGCAGCGCCAGCGCCAGCAGGACGGTCAGGCGCATGCGATCCCCGCCGCGGCGATGCGGCGCACCAGGTCGGCATGGTCGGTCCGGCGGGAGAACACGAAGCCCGGAACCTTGCCGGACGCCGTGTTGAAGCGCAGCGCTGCGCCGACCAGGTCGGTGGCGGTGCCGCCAGCGTACTGGATCACCGCGGCCGGCGCCGCCGCGTCCCACTCGGCGATGCGTCGCGAATGGATGAACAAATCAGCCTCGCCGAGCAGGATCTGCGCAGCTTTCACGCCGACTGACTGCGCTGGCAGATGGGTGAATTCGGGGAGGGCGGCGAGGATCCTGGCGATGTGCTGACGATTCCGCTCGCTGGTGCCGCCGGCGAGGATATCGCGTACGCCATCGACCGGCGTCAATACCCGTTCCCCCGCCGCGTCGGCCTGCCCGCCGCCAAGACCGGCCGCCGCCCACACGGCGATCCCGCGCGCCGGCAGGTCGAGGACGCCGAGAACCACCGCGCCGTCGATGGCCAACGCGACCTGCACGCACCACTCGCCGCCCCCCGCGACATAGCTGCGTGTGCCATCGATCGGATCGATGATCCACAGACGGCGGTTGGCGAGTCGCGACTGTTCGTCGGCCAACTCTTCGGAGAGGATGGCGTCGCCGGGGAAATGCACGTTGATCGCCTGACGCACAATGCGGTCGGCAGCGAGATCGCCGTCACTGACCGGCGAGCCATCGGCCTTGGGCCGCGAGCCGATGCCGGCCTGCAGCAGCAGCGCCTCGGCCCCGGCGGCGCGGGCCGCGGCGCGGGCGACGGCAAGTTCGCGAGAAAGATCCATCAACCCGCGCTATACCGCGGATAACCGACCTTCTCCCGCCGCGCACTCTGCACCCAGTAATCGCCGGCCTTCTTGCCGTCGACGATGCGGGTGCGCCAGCAGCCGACGTACTCGGTGTCATCGGCGAAGTCGCAGTAGACCGCGGTGAAGCCGAGGGCGCAGACCGACTTCAGCTGGGCCTCGTCCGGCACCCACGTCGCCGGGGTGGTCGGGGCGAAGAACAGCTCGATCGACTGGTCGTAGTCGTGGACCTTGCAGCGCACCACGGCCCGGGCCGGATCGGCACCGAAGATGATGGCGAAGCGGGCGGGGCCGTTGGCGGGGTCGAAGGTCTCGGTCATGGCGGACATGGTCGTAGCAACCTTGAAGCCCGCGTGAAGTGCATTGACCCTGCGGTTGCGGCAGGAGCCGAGATGGAGAGCATGCCGGCAGTGGATGCCATCGACCACCTGTGCTTGCGGCTTGACCGCCGCCACCGCGTCGAGCGGGGCCTGGCGCGCGTCCTGCCCGTGGCAGCGCTCAGCGGCCTGCTCGGCGCCACTGCCCTCGCGGTGGTCCGCCTCGCCGTGCCGGATGCTGGCTGGCTGGCGCCGGCTATCGCTGCCGCCGCTGCGCTCGCACCGCTGACCCTGCTGCCCCGGGTGCTGACTGTGGCGACCCCGCGCTGGCGGCTGGCCGGCGAGGCCGACCGCCTGGCCGGCACCGACGGCCTGGTCATGGCCCTGGCGGGCTCCGCCAAC
>JALHRW010000093.1 GCA_022841245.1 Planctomycetota bacterium | reverse complement strand
ACCGAGGCCAGGGCCTCGGCCAGACGCTGCTGCTGGTCGCCGCGCAGGGCCGGCTGCACCACCCGGGCGACATCGCCGAAGGCGACCACCGCGACGCGGTCGCGGGCATCGAGCTGCGGCAGCAGGGCGTCGAGCCCAGCGCGGGCCCTGGCCAGACCGGCAGGCCGACCCATCGAGCCGGAGGCGTCAAGCGCAACCACCAGATCGAGCGGCACGCGCTCTCCCTCGGCGGCCCGGCGCGAGACCACGCCGACCGCGACCAGCGCGGTGCGCGAGGCCAGCGGTCCGCTGGCGAAGGGCGACGGCCCGGCCTCGGCCAGGATCTGGAAGGCGTCGTCGCCGGTCGGCGCGGGATAGTCGGCCGGCACGGCGTTGTACAGATGCTGCGGTTCGATCTGCGACGGATCGGGCAGCCGGCCCGCGGCCAGCGCGGCCTGCGCGGCGGAAAACGACGAGGTCGAGGCGTCGATGGCGAAGGTCTGCTGCGCGTCCTCGGCCACCGGCTGCATCGGCGCGCTGCCGAAGACGGTGCGCAGGTCCGCGCGCGACCAGCCGAAGGTGGCGGTGGGATCGAGCGGCCGGCGCATCGCCTGCACCTCGAAGCCGCCCGGCATCGGCACGACCTGGAGGCCGTTGGCGACGCACAGGTTGAGGACCTCCTGACCTGGCGTGCCGTGCGATCCGGCCGCCACCCGGTCGCGGATCGGCATGTTGGGATCGACCAGCAGGCGGAACGGCACAGCGATGGGCTCGCCCGGCTCGGCCTGGTGGTCGAGCTGGAGGAGTTCGAGCAAATGCTCCGCCAGCGGCGAACCGCCAGCCTGCCTGGCCCGCTGCGCCTTCTCCAGGGCCACGATCTGCCGTTCACCCAGCATGCCATTCAGGTCGGCCTGGTCACGCGGCAGAAAACCGATGCCGGTACTGGTCGTCGCCAGCGCCTGCTGGGCCTGCTGGAGTTCCTCGCCCTCGGCGGTCTGACGTTGCAGGGAACGACGCAGCCCGTCCTGATCGCCCGAGATGATATAGCCGTATTCTCCCGCTGGTTTGTCGTACAACCGGTCAAGCGCACGCTTGTCTTCGCTACGCCCCCTCCGCCCTTCCTCTCCGTTGGACGGCGTGGTGGCTGCCGGCTTCGCCTCCTCCGCCAGGGCCTCGTAGACCTTTGGGAAGCGGGTCCGGACCTCGTCCTTGTTCTGCGGCCCATCCGCCTTCTTCCGTCCGCCCTCCTGCTTGGCCGCACCGACTCTGCTGCGGTAATTCCTGTTCTCCTTCAGCGCGTTGTAGTCGGTCTGTGCCGCAGCCAGACCGCGATCTGGCTTCACCACGGTAGCCGGCTTCGCCGCCTCCTTGCCCTTGCCGTCCGCCTTCCGCTCACCGTTACCATAGCCGGTTGCGGGTATGCCTGCGACGACTTGGCCCGGAGTCGACGCGAGTCCGTCCAGGTCGTCCTGGACCTCGGCCAGCTTCCCATCCGAGGAGAAGGTCTTGTCCTTCGCGACCGTGGCCACGTTGCTCAGTTCGCCGTTGCGTTGCCGCACCATCTCCAGTGGCTTGCCAGCGCCTGCCCCGATGGCCATGAAGGCGCCCTGACCACCCATCTCGGTATCGGCGACCGCCTCCTCATGTCCCTTGGCCAGCGGCGGGCTGTCGTTCTCGCCGGCCTCTTCAGCCGGCAAGGCCGCTGGTGCCGGAGCGCTCATCGGCGGTGGGGCCGGGATCGAGGTGACCCGCAACGGCGGCAGCTCGACATATCCGGCATCGCCACCGGCGTTCAGCTGTTCAATGACCTGCCCACCGAAGTAGCCGCGTGAGCGGTCCCGCGCCGCCATCGCCGACACCCGGCTCTCCAGCAGATTGGGCGTGGCGATGGCGGCGAGGATCGCGACCACGAAGCAGGCGGCGGCAAGCAGGATCAGCGGGCGCCAGCGATTGACCTTCGCAGCCGGCCGGCGCTGCGCCTGGGCCATGATCGTGGCGACGCGGTCAGCGCTGAGCGCTTCCGGCGCGGCCGGCAGGCTGGCGCGCAGGGTCTCCTGGGCGGCACGGATCTCGCCCAGGCGCTCACGCAGTTCGGGGTGGGCCTCCAACTGCTGTTCGATGAAAGCGCAGCCCTCCTCGGGCAGCGAACCGTCGGCGTAGGCGGTCAGCAGCACGCCAAGATGATCGTCGTTACGGCTCATGCCGCACCTCCCGGGACCAGGCAGGCGAGGCCGCCGTGCTCGCGCAGGCGGTTGATCGCGGTGTGCAGGAGGACGCCGACGTGGGTGGCGGTCTTGTCGAGACGGCCGGCGATGTCCTGGTAGGACAGGCCGTCACGGTAGCGCAACGTCACCGCGGCGCGCTCCAGCGGCGGCAGGGCGCGCACCGCGGCCCATACCCGGTCGGCGCCCTCGGCGACGGCGAGCGGATGAGCCGGATCGGCCGGATCGGCCGGCGGGTCGACCTCCTGGGCGTCGAGGTGGCGGCGGTAGGCGCGGGCCCGCAACTGGTCGAGGCAGTGGTTCCGCACCACGGTGCACAGCCAGCCGCCGACACCGCGGTGTTTGTGGGCGTTGCCGGCAAGGCGTTCGCGCTCGCGGCACATCGCCATGAACGCCTCCTGGGCGGCGTCCTGGGCCGCCTGGGCGTCGCCAAGCAGAGCGTGGGCCACGCGCAGCAAGTCGCGCTGGTGGCGGGCGATCAGTTCCGATGCAGCCTCCATGTCGTGCCTCCGGGCGAACCTGCTCAGCAGCTCGGCATCCGACACGGGCTCGGCGGCTACTGCTGATGGTGGTACAGGTTCTTCCACAGAGGTTCCAACGGATGAGGTTGCAGGTTCTTAGCCGCCGGCTGGTGGGCGTCCATCCATGCCTGGGAACAGCGTGGCGGGCCCAATCGGGGGTGGGTAACACGTCCGTAACGCCTGAATGGCAGAAAGACGGTGAGAATCCCTTGGCCGAAGGCTATAGCCATGCAGAAGCCATGGACGAACCTCAACTCGTCACTGCGGCGGCGGCCGGAGACCGCGAGGCCTTCTCCGACCTCGTCCGGCTGCACCAAGCGCGGCTGCGCGCCCTGGCCGCCCTCTCGCTGGCCGACCGCGACGACGTCCTCGACGTGGTGCAGGAGAGCTTCGTCGATGCCTGGCGGGGTCTGGCCGGCTTCGATCAGCAGCGCGAGTTCGGTCCCTGGCTGCGCACCATCTGCCGCAACCGGGTGAGCAAGCACCTGCGCGACCGCATCCCGCGGCGGCGGCGCGAGCTGGCCCTAGTCGACGAGGCTTTATTGGAAGCCCCGCCCGACGAGCCGCCTGCCCCTGAGGAACGCCTGGACGCCCTGCGCCGCTGCCTCGCCGCGCTCGAATCCGGCCAGCGCCGGCTGCTCGAACGGCGTTATCACGACGGCGCCGCGGTGAGCGACCTGGCCAGCGAACTGGGCAAGAGCCCGAATGCGGTGTCGATGATCCTGCTGCGGCTGAAATCCGTGCTGATGCGCTGCGTCGCGACCGGCGGGGCGGCATGAGCGCCGACCTCGACCGGCAGATCGAAGCGTACCTCGACGGCACGATCAGCGCCGACGACGCCATCCTGCTGGCCCAATCGCTGCGCACTGGCAGTCGCGCCGCCGCGGTCGAGCGCATCGCCTTCGCCGGCCTGCTCGCCCAGGCCCTCGATCCGGCCGACGGCGACGCGGTGGCGCGCAGCGTGCTGGCGCGGATCGAGGCCCAGAGTTCGGCCTCGGCGATGGTGCGGTCGGTGCAGCGGTCGATCCGCCCGCGGCGACGGACCCGTCCGATCAGCCGTTTGCCATGGATGCTGGCGACGGCCGCGCTGCTGGCTGTGGCCGCTCTCTGGTGGCTGCTGGGCAGCACGCCCTCAATCGCGAGCCTCGCCGCCGGCACCGCCTCGATCACGCGGGAGGGCCGCACGCTGCCTGCTTCCGTCGGGACGCGTCTGCTGACCGGGGACCGGGTCACCGCTGACAGCACCGCAACCGTGCTGTGGCCGGACGGTAGCGAGCTGATGCTGGCGGCCGGTAGCGGACTCAGCCTATCCCCCGGTCCGCAGCTGGAGCGCGGCTCCGTCGACGCATCGATCGCCCATCAGCCGGCCGGAGCGCCCTTCGTCGTCGCCACCGCTGAAGCGCAGGTCGAGGTGCTCGGCACCCGCTTCCGACTCACCGCCGATGCCGGCAGCACGCGCTGTGACCTCCACGCCGGGGCCGTGCGCGTCACCCGCTTGGCCGATGGGCGCAGCCTTCAACTTGCCCCGGGCCAGAGCGCCACGATCGCACCCGGCCACCCCTTGGCAGCCTGGAACCCGCTGTTCCCGACGACGGGACTCGATGGGTGGGAGCAGCAATATGGCTCCTGGACCAACGATGGCGTGACCGTGCGCGGCACCGCAGTGGACCATGGCAAGGTCAGGATCTTCAGCGAACGCGTCTTCAGCGACCTCGAACTGACCTGTCGTCTACGCGTCGCCGGTGTCGAGCTGGCCGAGATCCAGGTCGGCGACTACAACTGGTTCTTCGAGATCCCGGCCCGCAATGGCGGCTGGACCGACCTGCATCTGCGTCAGCACGGCACGCTGTTGACCTGCACCGCCGATGGCGTCGTACTGACCGCCCGACCCGGGGATGGACTCGCCCCGAGATCTGGACGACTCAGCTTCTACGTCAGGCCCGGAGGCAGCCTGGAATTGCGCGATTGCCGCGTCCTCCAGCCCCAAGCTCCCTGAGCCGTCGCCAGATCGTCAGCTGCCGCTTGGCCCGCGGAGCCAGATGTGCAATATTATGTCATGGAATCCTGTCGGCTGATCATCGCTGTGCTGTTGATATCGGCGATGACCGCTGCCGAACCGCATCGGCTGCAGGTGCTGTGCCTCCATTCCTACCATCCGGCCGACTGGTCCGATGCGATCATGCGTGGCTACCGCGAGGTTCTGGGGGTCCGTACCGACCTTGATATGACCGTTGAGTACATGGACACCAAGCGGCGCGAGGACGCCGCCTATCTCGACCTGCTGGCCGGGATCTACGCGGCGAAATATGCCTCCGTCAGGTTCGACCTCATCCTGACATCGGACGACAACGCCTACAACTTCGCCCTGCAGCGTCGCAAGGAGCTGTTTGCCGATGCACCGCTGGTGTTCTGCGGCCTCAACCGCTGGCGGGATGTCGCCGCTGCCCGGCCGCCACGGGTCGCCGGCGTGGCCGAACAGGTCGACTGGGGCGAGACCCTGGCGGTGGCGCGACGCGCCAGGCCGCTGGCCCGAGCCATCCACGTCATCACCGATGGGACCGAGACCGCCGCCAAGAACCTGGTCGAGCTGCGCCAGGCCGCCGGTGACCTGTCGCTCGAAGTGCCCACCGGGCTGGATCTGCAGCGGCTGACCGCACATCTCGCGAGCATCCCCCGGGACGACTTCGCCATCTTCATCGCCTACTGGCGCGAGCCGGACGGGCGGGCGGTCTCGCCGGACGAGATGGCTGCAGCCTTGCAGGGCAGCGCAGCACCGGTCTTCGGCCGCTCGGAGTGGGCGATCGGCCGCGGCCAAGCGGGTGGCCTGTGCGTCAGCGGCGTACGCCAGGGCCGCGCCGCAGCGAATCTCGGCCTGGCCGTGCTGACCGGCACCCGCATCGACGACCTGCCGCTGATCACGGACAGCCCCAACGTCGCATTGTTCGATTGGCTGGAACTCGGTCACCACGGCATCGATCCGGGCATCCTGCCTGCCGGCGCCGAGATCATCAACCGCCCCGACCCGCTCCTGCGCATCCCCCGGCCGATCGCGGCCATGGCCCTGGCCTGTCTTGTCCTGCTGGCCGCGCTGGTCGCAGTCCTGGTGGTGCTGATGCGGGTCCGGCGTCGCGCCCAGGCCAGCACCGCCACCGCCGCTGCGAACCTGCGCACCATCCTGCATTCGATGGGTGACGGCGTCATCGCCACCGATGCCGACGGTCGCATCACCGCGCTCAACCCGGTGGCCGAACGTCTGACCGGCTGGCAGTTGGCGGAGGCCTGCGGCCGGCCGATCGAGGAGATCTTCCGTCTGGTCAGCGGTGCCGAACGCACGCCGATGGAGGTGCCGGTCCGGCCGGCCATGCGCACCGGCATGGCCCAGCACCTGAGCAACCACGCCCTGCTGCTGGCCCGTGACGGAACCGAATTGCATATCGCCGACAGCGGCGCGCCGATGCGCGACCCTGCTGGGCGCACGGTCGGATCCGTACTGGTGTTCCGCGACGTCAGCGAGCGGTATGCCTTGGAGGATCGCTTGCGCCGCGCCCAGACCATGGAGGCGCTCGGCCGCATGGCCGGCGGCATCGCCCATGATTTCAACAACCAGCTCACCGCCATTCTCGGCGGGGTCCAACTGCTGCAGTTGCGCTGCAGTCGCGATCCGGATGCGCTCAAGCTGGCGACGACCGTCGAAGACGCCGCCGAGCGCGCCGCCGAGCTCACCGGCAAGCTGCTGACCCTGGCACGCAGCCGGCCGGCGAGGACCGGCACCTGCGATATCCACCGTTGCATGGAGGCCGCCACTGCCTTGCTGCAGCACACCCTCCATCGGAACATCGCGCTCGAGATGGATTTCTCGGCCCGGCACGCCTGGATTCCAGGCGACCGAGGGACTATCGAGAATGCACTGATCAACCTCTGCCTCAACGCCCGCGACGCCATGCCGGGCGGCGGGCGCCTGCGTCTCGCCAGCAGCGAACTCGACCCGCCGCCGCCAGGCTGCGCGTCGCAGGCTGACGGTTGGTTGCGCCTGACCGTCACCGACACCGGCACCGGCATGGACGCCGGCACCTTGGAGCGCGTGTTCGAGCCATTCTTCACCACCAAGCCAACCGGCAAAGGTACCGGCCTCGGCCTGTCGATGGTCTACGCCGCGATCACCGAGCTTGGCGGCCAGGTGCGCATCGATTCAGCCCCAGGCCATGGCACCAGCGTGATTCTCGACCTGCCCCGTTGCCCCGCTCCACCAGAGGTCGCCGCCGGTCCAACGGCCCCGTTCATCCGTCCGGACGCGGCCTGCGTGCTGGTAGTGGACGATGAACCGACCGCGCTTGCCATCGCCAAGGCGACACTGGAAGCGGCGGGGCATACGGTACTGACCGCCGTGGATGGCGCGGACGGCATCGCCGTATTCGCCCGCGAGCAGGAGCGTATCCGCGTCGTGGTGCTCGATATGATCATGCCGCGCCAGGACGGCCGCGCCTGCCTGAACAGGATCCGCGCCCTGCGACCTGGAATGCCGGCCATCCTGGTCAGCGGCTACATCGGAGATCCGGAAGCGGCGAAGGGGTTCGACGAGGTGCTGGCCAAACCCTACCGGCTGGAGGCCCTGCGCGAGGCGGTGCAGCGACGGATCAGCCAGGGCCGGAACGGCGCCTGAACGCGCCGCGGCGAGCAGCCGCCGGGTGACGGCGGGCAGCGGCGCGCTAACGTGCTTCCATGTCCCCGACACTGCTACGAATCGCTGGATTGGCCGTCGCCAGCCTCCTCGGCGCCGCCGAGCTGGCTCCTTCGGCCGATCTCGGCGGCCTGCCGGACGTCGCGCCGCGCACCTGGTTCACGTTCAACGTCGCGCCGGACGACAAGGCGGTGGCAGCCCAGGTACCGCGCCGCCGCGAGGTCGTGATCGGCGCGGCCAAGCAGGTCGATGCCGAGCGCGGTCTCGGCGTCCACGTCGAGGGCGTGTGGTCGCCGGTGCGCGCCGCACGCGAGGATCCAGCGGTCCGCGTCGACGAGCTCCTCTTCGGCCTCGGTGGCAATCTGGAGCGGCCCGGCGAGCGCTTCGCCTGGCGCCTGGCGCTGACTGGCGGCGTGCGCGTCCTCACCGACCTGCACACCGCAGAACTGGATCGCGGCGAGCACCGCATCCTGCGCGGCGGCACCTACCAGAACGAGGGCCAGGAGGAGGACCCGGACACCGTCGATCCCCTCCTGAGCGCGCACTGGACCGGCCTGCTGCGGCTGACCGACAGCGACCCGCTACGCGAGGCACCGGTCGATCTGGTCGTCGACGCCCGCGCCACGCGCATCCTGCCCTTCGACGGCAGTGGCGACAACGATCTCGATCTGCGCCTGGAGACGCTGGTCGTGCTGCCTTCGCGGACCACGCTCAGCTGGTTCGGTCTGACCTGGCAGCGGCTGGCGCAGCCGACTGGCGATTCGCTCGCCCTGGCGGCGGTCAGCGAGCAGGAGTGCGGCTGGTGGTTCGCCAGCGGCGGTGCCCTGCGCGTCGGCGCACACGGCGATTGGTTGATCGAGGTCGGCTCCTCGATCGATCTCGCCTCGGGCATCGCGGTCGGCACCCTCGGGGTCGAGCGCACCGGTGATCCACCGCGTGCGACCGCCGCCGGCACCAGCAGCCTCGAACTCGTCATCCTGCGCGGCGACAACGGCACCTCGGCTGGCATCGCTTCGGGCGACCAGTTGAAGAAGTATGGCGCAGTCGAGCTGCGCAGCGAGATCCGCACCCTGGTCGGCGACCGCAGCGAGCCGGAAGGGGCAGTGACCGCCGATGCCCTGCGGCTCGACGGCCTGTTGCGTGCGCAACTGGCCTTCGACCTGACCCCGCTGGTCCGCCTCGGCCCCGAGGCCGCCTTCGGCCTGGGACTGCGCCGCGACGCGGTCGAGTTCCCCGACCACAGCTTCGCCGCCGCCAACCGCATCGAGATGACCGGTGACATCGGAGTCGCCGGCCGCGTCTCGACGGCATGGGAAGACGGCATCGCCTCGCTCGGCGCCTCGCTCGGCTGGTCGTGGTGGCAATCGCTGGGTGGCGATGAGGCGATCTCGGCCCAGGGCCAGTCGATCGACCTCGACTCGTCCGGCAGTGGGTTGATCTTCCGCGCTGGCCTGCTCGCGACGTTCTAAACTAACCGGCCTTCTCGGCGGCGAGCTTCTTCACCCCGGCCAGATCACGCTTGCCGGTGCCAAGGCGGGGCATGGCGGCGATGCGGTGCACGTCCTTCGCCTTCGGCCGCCACAGCGGAGCGAGTTCCGCTGCTCCGGCGACAATGGCCTCGGCGGCCGGCGGGTTCTCGCCGGCGACCAGCACGACCAGGCGCTCGCCGCGATCGGGATCGGGAACGGCGGCGACAGCGATCTCGCAGGTATCGGCGTGCGGCGCCTGGACCGCGGCCTCGACCGTGTCGAGCGGCACCATCTCGCCGCCGATCTTGGCGAAGCGGGCGAGCCGGCCGGTGATGCGGATGTAGCCGTCGGCGTCGACCACACCGATGTCGCCGGTGTCGTAGCCGCCGTGCAGGAACGCTTTCGCAGTCAGGTCGTCGCGGCCGAGATAGCCGAGCATCCGCGCCGGCGTGCGCACGACCAGGAGGCCTTCCTTCCCGGTCGGCAGGATGGCGCGGGTCTCGCGGTCGGTGGCGAAGACGTGCTGGCCGGGCAGGGCGCGGCCGACGGTGCCATCGCGCGAACGGACCTCGGTCTCGCCGCGGTTGACCACGGTCTGCATGTTGAAGCACACCGCCGGAGCGAGTTCGGTGCAGCCGTAACCTTCGAGCAGGTCGGCGTGGTACTTCTCCTTGAATGCGTCGCGCAGCTCCTTCGGGCACTTCTCGGCCGCGGCCACGGCGAAACGCAGGCTCTTGAACTTCTCCGGCTCGATGCGGCGCAGCCAGCCGCGCACGAAGGTCGCGGTGCCGATGGAGAAGGTCGCGCCGGCCTTCGCCGCCAGCTCGCCCAGGCCCTTGGCGTCCATCGGATCGGGGTGCGCAGCGATGGCGAAGCCGCTCTCCAGGCCCAGCCACATGCCCGGCACCAGGCCGAAGGAGTGGAACAGCGGCAGCGGCGTCAGCACCACGTCGCCTGGCCCGACATCGAGGGCGCGGCGGATCGAATCGTTGTTGGCCAGGATCTGCGCGTGGGTCAGCTGCACGCCCTTGGGATCGCCAGTCGAGCCGCTGCTGAACACCAGCGCCGCGACGTCGTGCGGATGACCCTGGTCGCGCCAGCGCGCCGGCATCAGCAGGGTGAGGGCGAACTGCCACAGCACCACCGCCTTGGGGATGGCCTTGAGGATGTCCTCGACCATGAGCATGCGGACGGGCAGGCCCGGATCGCCGCCGATGCGCTTGAGGTACGGAGCGGCGGAGATGATGGTGCGCACGCCGGCCATCTCGCACATGCGCTTCAACTGCGCCGGCCCGGCGGTGTGGTTGAGATTGACCGAGGTACGACCAGCCAGCGCCAGGCACAGGTTGACGATCGAACCGCCACGGCCGGGCGGCAGCAGGACGCCGACGCTGCGTTCATCCTTGGCCAGCTGCAGGCGCGGGCGCAAGGCGGTGGCCAAGGCCGCAAGCTGCCAGCGGGGCAAGGTGCCGCCGGCGTCGATCACGGCTGATTCGTGCCCCTTCCACTTGCACCGCGCCAGGGCGATGGAGCCCAGGGTACGGGTCTCGCGCTCGGCGCGCTGGATCGCCAGGTCGCTCTTCAGGCCGCAGACGGCCTGGCGCAGTTCGCTCGCCGGTGTTTCCGGCGGCAGCGGCGCCGCCAGCTTCACCTGGACCGGGATGCGCAGCAGCGGCCACCAGGTCTTGCGCTGGGCGAACGACCACGGCGTACGCCACAGCCCGCTGATCGCGCACGGCACGATCGGCACGCCGGCAGAGGTGGCGATCCGCTCGATGCCGGGCTTGAAGGTGTCGAGGACGCCGCTGCGCGACAGCTTGCCCTCGGGGAAGATGCCGACCACCCCGCCGGACTTGGCCTCGGCGATGGCCGTCTCGACCGCAGCCAGCAGGTTGCGCGCTCCCATCTTGGCATCGACCGGGACCACGCCCCAGGCGTGCAGGCCATGGCCGACGATGGGCATGTCGCAATAGGCCTTGAACACCATGAACTTCGCCCGCCGCGGCAGCACAGCAGCCAGGATCACGCCGTCGGCCAGGCTGAGGTGGTTGCTGGCGACCAGGCAGCCGCCGGTCTTGGGCAGGTGCTCGGTGCCGCTCACCTCGATGCGGAACAGCAGTCGGACCAGCAGCGAGGCAGCCCAGCACAGCACCTGGCCACGGTAGAGCCAGATGGCGCCGAGCGCGAGGGCCAGGCCGATGCCGCCGATCAGCGCCATGGTCTGCGACGAGGACAGCCCCACCAGGTTGAGCATCGCGAGGTTGAGGCCGGCAGCCGCGATCATGGCGATGTTGGAGACCACATTGGCCGCCGCCATGACCTGGTTGCGTTGCGCGTCGGGCGCGCGGACCTGCAGCAGGGTCTGCATCGGCACGTCCCACAGGCCGGTGCCGATGCCGGTCAGCGCCAGCAGCGCAGCGTAGGTGTAGAGGCTGGCCTCGGAGCCACCACCGGGTCCGAGCAGATGTCCGAGCATGCCGGCTGCGAACAGGCCGCCACCGGCCAAGGTCGCGCCGATGATCGGCAGGCCGCCCGGGAAGGCGGCGGCGGCCAGCACAGGCGCCAGGCAGCAACCGACGATGATGCCGCCGGCGATCGACAGGCCGAGGTAGGCCTGCACCGCTGGGCCGGCCCCCCACACGCTCGCCGCCATCGGCTGGAGCAGCGCCGTGGCGGCGGCCCCGATGGCCCAGAACCCAGCCAGGCTGAAGGATGGCACCAGGACGCCGGGCAGGGACAGGGCGCGCAGTTGAGCCGGAAAAGCCCAGGCCCGTATCGGCTGGGCAGGGTTGGCTGGCGGCAGGGCCGGAACGGTGAAGGCGCCGACCAGACCCATAGCGCACAGCGCCATCGAGATGATCAGCACGATGGTGGCGGGATGGAGGCTGATGCCCATCTCGGCCAGCTTGACTGGATCTGAAGCCCCGGAGAGCGCGGTGCCGGACAGGATGGCGACGATGGTCACGCCCATGATCCAGGCATTGGCCGCAGGCAGGCGCGCACGCTCGACCAGTTCGGGAATGGCGCTGTATTTGACCGGCGAATAGAACGCGGTGGTGCAGCCAAGCAGGAACAGGGCTCCGAGGATCAGCCACACCTGGCCGGTCATCAGCCCGGCTGCACCGAGCAGGCAGACGATGACATCGCCGAGGCGCGTCCAACGCATGATCAGGTGCTTGCTGCAACGGTCGCCGAGGTCTCCGGCGAGCGGGGCCAGCACGACGGTCGGCAGGATGAACAGGGCCAGGGCGAGGTTGGTCAGCGTCCCGGCCTGGGTGTCGGCCGCCGCATCCGACGCGGCGGTGCGCTGCGCCATCGCGGTCAGCGCGGCGCCGGCGGCGAAGCGGAACAGGTTGTCGATGGCTGCGCCGGCGAAGCTGGCGGCCAGGAGCGGGATGAGTCGGCGGGGTGATGGCAGCACGGACGGCATGTTGGCATCACACAGTCGGCTCGACAACCGCCAAACGCCCGTCCCTGGCAGCTTGCGTGCCGCCACCCCTGGCGCATGTTTTGACCCGCGGAGGCTGCATGCAGGCCATCGAACATGGGGATGCGGTCGTGGTCACGCTCGATCCCGAGAACTGCGCTGCGCTATGGAAGACGCTGGAGCCCTGGCTGGGCAACGGCAAACGGCGCGTGATCCTCGATTTCAGCAATGTGACCTTCATCAATTCGGTCAACATCGCCCAGATCGTCGCGTTGCGCCACCGCAGCGGTCCGCTCGGCGCCGAGCTGCGGGTCGCCGGGCTGCGCGAGAACATCAAGGCGGTGTTCCGCATCCTGCGCCTCGACAAGCTGTTCTCCCTCGACCTCACCCTAGCAACCGCCCTGGCCTGACGCGATGCCCCTCTTCACCTGGTCGTCCACCTACGAACTCGGCATCCCTGCGATGGACCGGCAGCACCTCACCCTGGTCGACGCGATCAACGAGCTGCATGATGCCATGCTGTCAGGCAAGGACCGCGAGCTGGTGCAACGCACCATCCATCAGCTGATCAGCTACACCAAGGTGCACTTCGAGAGCGAGGAGCAGCTGCTGACGGCGAAAGGCTACCCGTCCTTTCCCGACCACCGCATGCAGCACCACGCCTTCGTCTCGCGCGTGCTCGACTTCCATAACCAGTATATGGATGGCCGCGTCGTGCTGTCTGCCGAAGTGATGCTGTTCCTCAAGGACTGGCTGGCCAGCCACATACTGGTCGAGGACCGCAGCTACGCCGTTTGGATGAAGGAACGCGGTCTCGTGCGTTGACCGGGCGGGGATGCGACCAGCATCCCTGCATGCATTCACTCCTTCCGCTACTCCTGCTTCTGGCCGTATCCGCCACGGTATTCGCCGGCGATGCCCCTGAGATCGCAGTTTCCCGCAATGGCAGCAACGTGCCTGACGGCGGAAGCGAAACCGTATTCGGCACGATCCTGACCCCGGCCTTCAGCCAGCAGACTTGGACGATCGCCAACGAGGGCGCAGCGGAGCTGACCCTGGGCGCTCCGGCAATCGGAGCCTTGACCAATTGCTCGGTGAGCGTGACCACGCCTCCTGCAAGCAGCGTAGCGGCCAACGGCAGCACTTCGCTGGTCCTGCAAATCACGCCGAATGCGGCTGCCTGGTCCTTCACCGTCTCGATTGCCACCAACGATGCCAACGAGAATCCGATGAATTGGACCGTGTCGGGCACCGCTGACGCCTCGGCCACCGTCGAGGTTTCGATGAGCAGGGCCGGTGTGGATGTCGCCGACGCGTCGACTGACTCGCTCGCGGGGACCACGGCCCTGGTCCAGGAAACGCTGACCTACACCATCCTCAACCGGGGCAGCGCCCAGCTCAACCTCTCCGCCGTCGTGCTCGGCAGCACCTCAGGCGCGACGGCCAGCATCGCATCCTCGCCCGCCGCCACCGTGGCGCCAGGCGGCACGACCAGCCTAGTCGTGACCGTCACGCCCAACATCGGCGGAGGCGCCTGGAGCGTCCCCATCCAATTCTCCACCAACGATAGCAACGAGGACCCCTACAACTGGACCATCAGCGGCACCGCCATCGCTATTGGCCCGGAAGCATCCCTGAGCCGTGCCGGAGCGGCCATCGCCGATGGTGCAATGTACAACGGCCCCGGTGGCACGGCGGGCAGTTCCATGGATCTGACGTTCACCATGGCCAACGTCGGCACGGGGGTGGGAACGCTCTCGGTCGCCGCACCTGTGGTCGGCACCCAGGTCAACTGCACCGCCCAGGTGCAGCTGACGCCGTCCTCGCCGCTCAATGGCGGCGACAGCACCACATTCACTATCCGTATCGTGCCCGACACCAACGCAACCTGGACCGCTTCGATCAGCGTCGGCACCAATGACGCCACCGAGAACCCCTACGACTTCACCATCCGCGGCGTCGCTTCGGCAGGCGGCACCAATGGCGGTGGAGACGATGTCGGCGGCGGTGGCGGCTGTGGAGCCGGCGCCATCGGTGGCCTGATCCTCGCCCTGTCCCTCTTCGGCCTGCGCCGTCGACGCTGAATCAGGGCGCCGCGTCACCTGGGAAGAAGCTCTCGATCAGCCCGAGGTTGGCCCCGGCCAGGCCGCTGGCCAGCCATAGACCGAGGCCGGCGAAGATGATCGCGGCGGTCAGCCGGCCGAGACCAGCGTGTTCGACCCGGTCATCGCCCTCGTGCCGCCACCAGCCCATGGCGTAGGTGGCGATAGCCAGGCTGATCACGCTCCACGCCACCAGGCTGAAGGTGCGGCCGATCAGGCCCCAGCCCCAGGCGTAGTCGCAGATGGCGAGGAACTTCAGCGCCGCCGCGATCTCAACCAGGCCGCCGACGACCTTGAACTCGTTCATCCAGGCCCCGGCCTTCGGTAGCCGCTTGAGCATGCCCGGAGCGAGGGCGAGGAGGAAGAACGGCAGCGCGATGGTGCCGCTGTACACCGCCATGCCGAGCACTGCCGCGCCCCACGCCCCCTGGCTGACCCCGGCCGCCAGCACCGCTCCGGCGAACGGTGCGGTGCAGGTGAACGCGGTGATGGCGAAGGTCAGACCCATCAGCAGCGAGCCGAGGTAGCCACCGCGGCTACCGCCGGACAGCGCCTGCATCCAGGCTGGTGGCTGGAGGAAGAACGCGCCGAGCAGCGACAGGCCGAGGACAGCGAACAGTACGCCGATCAGCAGGTTGGTGACCGGATGGCCAGCCAACGTGGTCAGCGAGGCGCCGAACACCCCGGTGACCAGTACGCCGACGCCGATGAAGCAGCCGACGATCCCGAGGGCATAGAACGCCGCCAGCGGCACCAGCTTGGCGCCGGCCGCCGCCTGCTTGGTGAAGACGTTGACGGTAAACGGGATCATCGGGTAGGTGCACGGCATGACCAGGGTGAACAACCCGCCGAGGACGGCGAGAAGCAGGAATTCACCCCAACCGCCGCCGGTCCCGCTGCTGTCGCCCGCCGCGCTGCCATCGAGGAAGCCGTGGAAGCGCTGCATCGTCGCGCTGTCGGACGGCTCGAACACGCGGTCCCATCGGGTTTCGCTGCCGTCCGCACCCAGGCGAATGTACAGCGGTCGACTCTGCGTCTTGAAGCGCTCCTGCTGCCACGCGGCCAGGTCGTCATGCGGCGGATCGGTGTCGACCTCGATCGGCACCTGCGCGTTCCATGCCCGGGCCACCGCCGGCAAGCGCAGCACGGTCTTGGCCATGAGCTGGCAGTTGACGCAAGATGGACCGGTGAAGTCGAGCAGGGCCGCCTTGCCGGCGGCATGCGCCTCGCGGATCAGCGCCTCGGCGTCGGCGGGCGTGGCCGGACGGCGCCAGCGGATGCCGGCCGGGTCGAGGGCCCGTTCCAGTTCGTCGCGCACCACGGCGCGCAGCTGGGCGGCGCTGGGGGCCGATTCCCGGACCACCGGGTCGGGAACGGGCTCCACCGCCACCGCTCCGCTGCCGGCCATGACCACCGCGAGCTGCGCATCGACCACCGGGACCAGGCAGGAGTCGGCGGTGCAGGCCATGTACGAGACCAGCACGGGCACCGTCACCGGCCCGGTGCCGGGCGGAGCCGTCACCGGCAGGCGCAGGGTGACCGCGGCGCTGTTGGGATAGACCGCCAGACCCTGCAGTTCGTGCACCGGCTGGTCATCGCTGAGCGGACCGCGCGGACGGATCGGCGCGCTGGGCGCCAGGGCCAGCCGGGTCGCCTGCCCTGCTCCGTCAGCGGGCAGATCCTTGCTGTACAGGTGCAGCTCAGGCGTGCGTTGCTCGGGTCTGAAGACGGCGACGAGCACCGGCCCGACAGCGTCCTGCTCGACGCGCACGGTGACCGTCACCCCATGCTTGGCGAGGGACTCCCCGGCCACGAGACCGGACAGGAGCAGCAGGGAAAGTAGCCAGCGCATGCTGCGTGTATGGCCATGGGACGACGAGGCGGAAGCCGGAAGCGCCGGCGCTTCGACCGGGTCATGGCAGGATGCTCACCAGGATGACACCGACAAGGCACACGGCGACGCCCAGCCCCTTGCCGGCAGAGAGAGGAGCCGCGAACACCGGCCAGGCGGCCAGCGCCACCACCGCCACCGAGGCGTTGATGATCGCCAGGGCTGCTCCCGGATTGGGCGCCCGGTTGACCGCATGCAGCTGGGCGAGGTTTCCGACCCAGCAGGCCAGGGCGGCCCCGGCCACCAGCAGCCAGGCCCGGCCGCTCATCGCCTGCCCGCCGCCACTGAGGGCCATCTGACCGGCAGTCAGCGCCGCCCCGATCAGCATCACCGGCAAGAGCATGGCCGAGGTCCCGGCCCCGGCGTTCCCCGCGGCACGAAACGCGAGAAAAGCCGCGCTGAAGCAGACCAGGGCGACGACGGAGGTGATCTGCCAGGGCATGTGCGGCAGGTTCGTCCGATCAGCTGGCCCCGCCATGGGACCTTCCGCCGGTCATGGGACTTTCCCTGGCGATTCTTCCGCCTTCCGCCGTCCGCCTTCTGCCATATCGTCCCGCCCTCCTATGATGCGCACCCATACCTGCGGCCAGCTCCGGGCCTCTGACGTCGGATCCACCATCACCCTCTGCGGCTGGGTCCAGAACAACCGCGACCACGGCGGCGTGATCTTCATCGACATGCGTGATCGCCACGGCCTGACCCAGGTGGTCTTCGACCAGGACGTCTGCGGCGCCGAGGGCAAGGCCCTGGCCGACAAGCTGCGCGGCGAATGGGTCGTGCAGGTGGTCGGCGAAGTGCGCTCGCGCGGCGAGAAGAACGCCAACAAGAACCTCGCCACCGGCGCCATCGAGGTCTTCGCCAAGACCCTGACCGTGCTCAACCAGGCGCAGACCCCGCCCTTCGAGATCGACGAGCACGCCAAGGTCGGCGAGGAGGTCCGGCTCAAGAGCCGCTTCCTCGACCTGCGCCGCCCGGCGATGCAGAAGAAGCTGATCACCCGCCACCAGGTGATGCAGAGCGCCCGCCGCTACTTCGACGCCAACGGCTTCGTCGAGGTCGAAACCCCCTCGCTGTGCAAGTACACCCCCGGCGGCGCGCGCAACTTCCTGGTGCCGTCGCGCCTCCACCCCGGGCAGTTCTACGCCCTGGCGGAAAGCCCCCAGCTGTTCAAGCAGCTGCTCATGGTCGCCGGCTACGACCGCTACGTGCAGATCGCCAAGTGCTTCCGCGACGAGGACCTGCGCAACGACCGCCAGCCCGAGTTCACCCAGATCGACCTCGAGATGTCGTTCATCGACATGGAGGACATCATGGGCATCGGCGAGGGCATGGCCCGGACGCTGTGGAAGGAGGTCCTGGGCGTCGACCTGCCCAAGCCGTTCCGCCGCATGACCTGGACCGAGGCGATGCTGACCTACGGCAGCGACAAGCCCGACTTGCGCTTCGGCATGCCCATCGTCGAGCTGTCCGACTGGGCGCCGTCCAGCGGTTTCACCGTCTTCCAGAAGGCGATCGAGAACAAGGGCGTGGTCCGCGCGCTCAACGCCAAGAAGGCCAACGAGCTGCTCTCGCGCCGCACCCTCGACACCCTGACCGAGTTCGCCAAGGGCCTCGGCGCCAAGGGTCTGGCCTGGATCAAGATCGGCGCCGATCCGTCCAAGGCCGAGGACTGGCAGGGTCCGGCAGCCAAGAACATCACGGTCGAGGCCCGCGTCGAACTGGCCAGGCGCCTCAACGTCGAGGCCGGCGACGTGCTGTTCTTCGGCGCCGACTCCGAGAAGGCGGTCTGCACCGTGCTCGGCGCGGTGCGCGTCGAACTCGGCCGCAACCTGCTCAAGCTCGCCAAATGGGACGACTGGCAGTTCCTGTGGATCCACAGCGCGCCGCTCTACGAGTGGAACGAGGAATCGCACGCCTTCGTCGCCAACCACCACCCCTTCACCTCGCCCTACGCCGAGCACGTCGCCCTCCTCGGCACCGACCCGGGCAAGGTGCTGTCGAAGAGCTACGACATGGTGCTCAACGGCAACGAGATCGGCGGCGGCTCGATCCGTATCCACGACGCGGCGACGCAGGGCGCGG
>JALHRW010000092.1 GCA_022841245.1 Planctomycetota bacterium | reverse complement strand
TTGACGCTCCGCGCGGAGGTCAGGGCGGGTCTGGACATGGGATGACCGGCAGGGACTGGACGACGTCCTGCTTGACTCCCCGGCTCAGAGAAGGCAGTGGGGACAGGCCCGTCAGGACCGCAGGGGCGAAGCCCCTGAGCAAAAAGCGTCAGCGCGGCGCGCTGATCGAGGCGACCGCCGCGGAGGCCGCCGCGAGGTGGAGGCCGATGCGCTCGTCGGGGGCCGACAGCACGACCACCACGGTCCGTCCCGCGACCGATCCGACCCAGGCCGTCTGGCCGAACGCCAATGGTCCGGCGGCGAAGCGCACGCGCATGCGCCGCCAGACCCGGCCGCCCAGCGGTTCATCATCGTCATCCAGCATCTCGCAGCCGTCGGCGACGCGCTTCCAGCCGTCGCGCAGCGAGCTGGCGGCGCTAGCGGCATTGCCGTCTGCGATGGTCAGGGCCAGCCGCGGCGCCTCGCTGGCGTCGCGGCCGGGGCCACGCAGGACCAGCATCTCAGCCGAGGTCCGGGTCCATCCGGCAGGCGGAACGAATGTTCCGGCATCGCCAGGCAGGGATGATTCCCCTGATGCAAGGAATGTTCCACCTGCGAACGCCAGCAAGGCAATGAATATAGATGCCTTGCGTTCCATGAATGATACCTGTAGCATTCCGGCCATGCGCAGGAAGCGGAATGATCTCCGCTTAACCATTCCTGTGCGGAGATCCTATGTCCAAGCTTACCGATGCCGTTGAAGCCAAGCTGGCCGCCGATGGCGTCAGCGCCACTGCCGCAGCCAAGGCTGCCGGCCTCAGCCTTCCCTCTTTCCGCGCTGTGCTCAAGGGCAAGAGCGTGCCGAATGCACGCGGCCTGAAGAAGTACGCCAAGCTGCTGGGCATCTCCGAGGAGGAGGTCAACGCCCTCGCCGGCGATTCGCCGAAGGCCAAGCGCGGCCGCAAGCCGGGCAAGAAGGCCGCCAAGGGCAAGCCGGGCCGCAAGCCGGGCAAGAAGGCCGCCAAGGGCAAGCCGGGCCGCAAGCCGGGTCGCAAGCCGGGCCCCAAGGCCAAGAGCGGCCTCGCCGCCAACGTGATGCAGCTCATCTCGCAGGCTGAAGCGGTGCTGGGCGACGATCTCGCCGTCGCCGTGCACGCTCTGGGCAAGGCTCAGCGCGCCACCGTCGCGATGATCGTCAAGAGCCTCGGCTGAACCGCGCACCGCCGGGAACGGCGGTGCGATACGTTACGGACGCCGGCGTGGGATCTCCCGCGCCGGCGTTCGGCGTTCATGGAGAAGCGCATCGTCCAGTACGATGAACGCGGACGGTCTGAGTCCCGTTCATCGCGGCATGCAGCTGGTCGGCCACGAGCTGAAGCGCCCGGTTCAACCTTGATCGGGAGCGTCCTCGCCGGCCCACGGCACGAACTGCAATTCGGTGCGCTCCTGGTCCTTCGGCACCACGCTCTGGTAGTAGTCGCAATGGAACCAGCGCGGGCTGTCGTCCTTGAGGTAACCGAGGCGGATCAGGCAGTCGGGGATCGGCTTCGCGCCGCCGACGAAGTTGGCGTAGTCGACCAGGCGGGTGCGCAGGCTGCGTAGGATCAGCCGCACCGGTTCGCTTGGCGGCAGCTTGGGCGGCAGCTGGGCGCGCAGCAGGATGAACCAGGCATCGCGCTCGGTGGTGTAGGCGCTCCAGTGCCGGTACATCGACGCGTTCTGGCTGGGGACACGCCGCTTGATGACGATCAGGCGGCCGAAGAAGTCGCTAGGCGGGAGCGGCACAGGCATCCTTGCGCGGCGCGACGAAGCGGGGTTGCGTCCAGCAGCTGCGTCCACCGGCGCGCAGGACGACGCGGACCACGCCCTCGTTGCCGCGGTCGTCGTAGCGGCCGGCCAGCCCGTTTGTACGGGCGAGGGGGAAGCCGGCACGGCCGAGCACCTCGGCCTCGACCGGCTCGCTGCAGCGCCAGGCGACATGGCGGGGGCTCTCCTCGATCATGTCCGGAATCAGCCCATCGCTGGCGTGGAACACGCCGAAGGACAAGGCGGAGATGACGCTGGCCGGCTGCGCGCGCAGCACCTCGACATGGAGTTCGCCGCGTACGCCGTAGCAGGGCTGGCCAAGGGTGAGCAGCGCGTCCCAGCAGGCCTCGTCGGTCGGATCGGCGATGGCCATGAGGCGGACGCCTTCGGCCAGGGCGATGTGCCCGGTCCCGAGCGCGGCCGCCGGGTTCGCCAGCAGCAGCAGGGCTCCGCTGCCGGCACAGGCGCGGACACAACGGGCTAGGGCGCCAGGTACCGGCTCGCTCGCTTCGGGTTCCGGCAACGCCACCGGCTCGGCGGCCAGCACGCGCAGGTCGAGCGGCGTGCCGTCGCAGGTCCAGGTCAGGCGGGCATGCCACAGTGCCAATCCGGGCGGACCGCCGGCGATCGGACAGGAACCGCCGACAGCATCGAGCGGACGGAGCTGCAGGCGCATGGCGGCATGTTGCCGCAGGTCTCAGCCGACGCTACCGGGCTCCGGGCATGAGCCTGGCATACCGGCGGTGCGCAGCGCCAGCGTCAGCGCCTCGATGCTGACCGGCTTGTCGAGCACGGTGACGACGCCGGCTTCGCGCCACGCGGCACGGCTGGCATCGGTCACCACACCGGTCAGGCCGACGATGGTCAGTCCTGGGCGGAGCGCATACAGCCGTCTGGCCAGCTCCCAGCCGGGCATGCCGGGCATGTCGCCGTCAAGCACCGCGATGCTGACGTTCTCGTCGAGCCTGCTCAATGCGGCCAGCGGGTCGCCGACCGTTATGACTACGCAGCCGGCGGCGTGCAGTTGGGCGGAGGTCGTTTCCAGCACCAGGGGGTCGTCATCGACCAACAGGACGCGCTGACCCAGCCGCGGCGGCGCTGCTGGTTCGGCTCCAGGTACGCCGCGTTCCACCACTGGCAGGCGGAGGGTGAACACCGTGCCTTCCCTCACGGTACTGATCACGCTGATCGCTCCGCCGGCGGAGCGCACGGCTCCGTGCACCATCGCGAGTCCCAGACCGCTGCCGGCGCCCGGCCCCTTGGTGGTGAAGAACGGTTCGAAGATACGGGGGAGGACCTCGGGATCGATGCCGCAGCCGGTGTCCCTGACTTCGATCACGGCGTGCCTGCCAGGTCGAATGCCGAGCCGTCCGGCAGTCTCCGTATCCAGGTAGTCGGTTCTCGATGCGATGCGCAGGGTGCCACCGTCGGGCATCGCGTCGCGGGCGTTCAATGCCAGGTTGACCAGGATCTGCTGCAGGTGGTCGGCCCCCAGCCCGACCCAGCAGGCGGCTCCGGGCAAGCAGGCGATGGAGATATGGCGGCTGATGCTGTGGCGCAGCAGTTCGACCGAATCGAGGATCAACCGGTCGAGTTCGCAGGCGCCGGCGTGTGCTCCGTGCCCGCGGGCGAAGGTCAGCAGGCTGCGCACCGTCCCGGCGGCGCGGGTCGAAGCATCGACGATGATGCGGGCGTGCTGCTCGAGGTCGGGCTGCCCCTTCACCCGCAAGCCGAGCAGTTCGGCGTGGCCGAGGACGGCAGTGAGGATGTTGTTGAAGTCGTGGGCAATGCCGGCGGACAGCCTGCCGATGGCGTCCATGCGCTGGCCTTGGCGCATGCGCTCCTCGGCGGCTCGGGCGGCCTGCTCGGCCTGGCGGCGCCGACGCATGGAGAACAGCAATCCCGCGATGGTCGCACCTTGGAACAGGATGATCACCGTGGCGATCGCCACTGTCGGACCATGCACCGTCCAGAACGACACCCGGGCATGCAGGATCTCCGCCCCGGCCGGGATGAGCGTCTGGTCGATGCCGAAGCGCTCGAGTTCGTTCGCGTCCAGCGATAGGCGTACGCTCGGCCGCTGGTCGATCGCGATGGAGGCGGGGGGCTCGCCCGCGAGCACGCGCCGGGCCAGTTCGCCGGCACGCTGGCCATGGATGCGCGCGTCGAGCAGGTAGCCGCCGACCAATCCGCGGTCGTAGTAGAGATCCCACGCGGCGTAGACCGGTGCGGGACAGGCGCCACGGATGGCGCGGGCCGCCTGCGCGTAGGAGCGGACCGCTCCGGCGGAGTCGAGGTTCGAACTCATCGCCAGCACCAGGTCGCTGCGCGGATCGAGTCTGGCCAGAGCCGCGCCGGTTTCGGCGAAGGTCCCATGGCCGAGCCATTCCAGGCGTCTGCCGGCGAGGACTGCCGGCAGTTCGTCGTCCAGCCGCTGGCGGTTGGCCAGGCCGGTTTCGGTGGAGTCGTTGACCACGACCAGCCGCGTGGCGCCCGGGTGCAGGCGCAGCGCGAGGCTGACGGTGGCGGTCGGATCCGTCCCTTCGACGACGCCGGTGCTCCAGGTCGGGCGGTCCTTCCCATCCCAGTAATTCACACCGCAGAACACCACCGGCAGGTCGGGGAAGAGCTCGGCGCGATGCTGCTTGGCGAGATCCCAGGCGTAGTCGTCGACTGCGATGACCATTTTCGGTCGAGAGGCGATGACCAGGCCGCGGGCGGCCTCGATCAGGGCGGGAACGCGTGAACGATCGGGGAAGCGCTTCACGTCGTGGTGGACGTAGACCAGCTCGTGGTCTTCAGCGAGGACATCCTGCAGGCCGAGGGCGACGCCGTCCTCCCACGGCATGCCACGGTGATAGCTCATCAGCACCAGGATGCCGGATGGCTCGGCCGTGCAGGCCACCACAGCCAGCAAACTGAGCAACAGGGATTTCATCGCCTGTTCAACCTAGCCTGGCGGCATTCTGCCGCCAGCGCAGTCGGGTGACCTACCCGGCGGACGCGTGACCCTCAGGCGAGGGCGGTGCGCTGCAGTCTGAACAGCTCGTCGATGGCCGCCGTGCCGGCAACCAGCAGCTCATCGAGCTTGGCGCGCGGGAAGACGCCGTGCTCGCCGGTGCCTTGCACCTCGACGAAATCACCGGTGCCACCGCCGACCGGGCAGCGCATGACCAGGTTCATGTCGACTTCGGCGGTCGAGTCCTTGGCGTAGTCGAGGTCGACCTCGACCTGGCCTTTGACGATGCCGACGCTGATGGCGGCGATCTGGCCGAGCAGGTAGTGAGCCGCTCCGGCCTTCTGCTTCTGCTTGGTGGCCAGTTCGGCGAGCGCGTCGTGGACAGCGATCCACGCGCCGGTGATGGCCGCGGTGCGGGTGCCGCCGTCGGCATCGATCACGTCGCAGTCGACCGCGATGGTCACCTCGCCGAGCTTGTCGATGTCGACCGCGGCGCGCAGCGCGCGGCCGATCAGGCGCTGGATCTCGACGCTGCGGCCATCCTGCTTGATCCCGTCACGACGCTTTCGCGGGCCGGTCGAGCCGGGCAGCATGGCGTACTCGGCGGTCAGCCAGCCGCCCTTGCCACGGCGATAGGGCGGCACCTCATTCTCGATGCAGGCGCTGCACAGCACGCGCGTACGGCCGAAGGAGACGAGGCAGGACCCGGCGGGCTTCGCCTGGAAGCCGCGTTGGAAGGAGATCTGGCGCATGGGGTGTTCCGGGTTCAGGACTTCGGTCGCATCGAGGCGAGCAGCGCCGGCCCATCGGCCGCCATCAGCACGCGCAGCACGGCCTTCTGGGCGTGCAGGCGGTTCTCGGCCTGGTCGAAGACGATCGACTGGGCGCATTCCATCGCGCCGTCAGTGATCTCCTCGCCGCGGTGGGCGGGCAGGCAGTGCATGACCTTGGCCTTGGGCGCCATGGCCAGCAGCTTTTCGTTGATCTGGTAGCCCTGGAAGGCCTTGAGCCGGATCGCCTTCTCGGCCTCCTGGCCCATGCTCGTCCAGACGTCGCTGTAGAGCACGTCGGCGTTGGCCACGGCCTGCGCCGGGTCGTGCAGCTGGACCACCGACGTGCCCCAGTGGGCGCCGAAGGCGGCGATATCGCCAGCGGAGAACGCGTAATCCTTGGGGCAGGCCAGCACCAGGGTCGAGCCGGCGAGGATGCAGGCGTGGGCCAGGCTGCGGCTGACGTTGTTGGCATCGCCGATGAAGACGATGCGCTTGCCGGCGACGCTGCCGAAGTGCTCGAGGATGGTCTGGAAGTCGGCCAGGGCCTGGCACGGGTGCGAATCGTCGGACAGGCCGTTGACCACCGGGATGCTGGCGTGCGCGGCCAGGCCGGTGACGGTCGCATGCTTGAACACGCGGGCCATGATGCCGTGGTGGTAGCGCGACAGCACGCGCGCTGCGTCCTGCACCGGCTCGCGCTCGCCCAAACCGATCTCCTCGCCACGGATGTAGATGCCGCGACCGCCGAAGTCGACCATCGCGACCTCGAACGACAGGCGGGTGCGCAGCGACGGCTTCTCGAAGATCATCGCCAGGGTCTTGCCGCCCAGGCAGAGGTCCTGCACGCCCTTCCGGCGGCGATCCTTGAGGTAGCACGCGAGGGCGAGCAGGCCGTGGAAATCGGCCGGGGTCATGCCGTCGAGGGTGAGGAAGTGCTTCATGCTATGCCAGTCGCAGTTCAGTGCCGATGCCTTCGGCGGTGAAGATCTCGAGCAGCAGTGCGTGCGCCTGCGCTGCTCCGAGGATATGGATCTTGCCGACGCCCTTCTCCAGGGCGCCGATGCAGCTTTCGACCTTGGGGATCATGCCGCCCGAGATGACCTTGCGCGCGACCAGGTCGCGGACCTCGGGCGCGCTCAGGCTGCTGATCAGGGTCGACGGGTCCTTGGGGTCGGTGAGGACGCCGGGGACGGAACTCATGAACACCAGCTTCTCGGCGTCCATCGCCGTGGCGACGGCGAGGGCGATGTCGTCGGCGTTGGTGTTCAGCGCCTGACCCTCGGCGGTGACCGACAGCGGCGGCACCACCGGGATGAGGCCGCGGGTGGCGTAGCGCGCGAGGCGCTCCTTGTCGACCGTGGTCGGCTGGCCGACCAGGCCGAGGGCCGGATCCATGATCTCGCCGGAGACCGGCGCGTGGCGCGGCGGGCACATGCCGATGGCGGCGCCGCCGAGGGCGAAGATGCGGTTGACCAGGTGGGCGTTGAGCTTCTCGACCTCGCGTGCGACGATGGCCATGGCGGCGGCATCGGTGACGCGACGGCCGTTGCTGAACACCGGCGTCAGGCCGGCGGCCTCCATCGCGCGGGAGATCGACTTGCCGCCACCGTGCACCAGCACCGGAGAGACCCCGACCTGCTCGAGGAACACCAGGTCGGTGAGCAGCCGATCGAGGACCGCCGGGTCCTCGATCGGTTCACCGCCGACCTTCACCACCACCACGGCCTCGTGGAAGCGCTTGAGGTAGGGCAGGGCCTCGATCAGCACCGATGCTTTGCGTGTCGCTTCGTCGACCAAGATGGCTCCCGGGAAGGAATGGAGGGGCGGAATCTACATGGAATCCGCTGGGGTCCAGAGGGTTTCCTCCCTCTGGCTCTTCATCCGTCCTGCATCACCGCGGTTCAGCCGAGCAGCCGACCCAGGACGAGGGGGGCCAACCAGGGCCCCAATGCCACGGCCAGCACCGCGCCGACCGCCAGTGACGGCCCGAACGGCATCTCGCGACCGCCGCCCATCAGCCGCGCCGGGATGCCGACCAGGGTGCCGACGATGGTGGCGAACATGAATGCGACCACGGTGCCGACCGGGCCGAGGAAGGCGCCCAATCCGCAGAACAGCTTCACATCGCCGTAGCCCATGGCATTGCGCTTGAACGCCATGGTGCCGACCAGTCCGACTGTCCAGGGCAGCCACCAGCCGAGCAGCGAGCCGAGGATCGCCTGGGTCAGGGCATAGGCGAGCAGCAGGCCGGTGTTGTAGGGGTTGGTGAAACTGCCGGGGTCGCGGGTGGCGATGAAGATGATGGCGGGCACGGTCCACAGCACGGTGCAGCCGATGAACCACCAGGCGCCCTTGGCCATGGCCAGGTGGTCGCGCTCCTCCCATGACTCCTTCAGCCGGCCATAGATGCGGCGGGCGAGCGGCAGGGACAGGGCGATCAGGCCGAGAGCGCCGGCCGTGACCAGACCGAGGGTCCAGGCAGCCTTGGTCGGCGTGCCGATCCAGCCATTCATCACGTCCCAGCTGCGGAACCAATACTGTGGATCGGCGTTGAAGCTGACGTTCACGCTGAACACGGTTTGCAGGCTCAGGACGACGGCGCTTTCGATGATCGGCGACCACGGCCAGAAGAGGTTGGTCCCGGCCAGCACCGCCAGCGGGATGGCCACCGCCTGCAGCCCCTTGGTCAGTTCATCCGGGATCATCAGGTGCGACCAGTCGATCAGCACCTCGGCGATGAGCAGCCAGAGCAGCAGGAGCAGAACGGACATCGCCGCCAGTTGCGGCAGCCAGAAGGCGATGCTGGGTTCGCCCGAGGATGAGGCGGCGGCGTAGATCCACGCGCTGTGCAGCGCCGGCAGCCTGATCACCGCCCATACCAGCAGCGCGCTGAGGAGCGCGACGGCGAGTTCCATGTACAGGCAGGACATCGGGATGGCCGTGCCGCAGTGCCGGCAGCGACCGCGCAGCAGCAGCCAGCCGAGGATGGGGATGTTGTCGCGCGCCGCGAGTTGCGTACCGCAGGCGCCGCAACGGCTGGGCGGCATGACGATCGACAGGTTGCGCGGCATCCGGTAGATGACCACGCCCAGGAACGAGCCGGCACAGGCGCCGAAGGCGAAGGCGGCAAGCAGGGCAGCGATCAGCATGCTGCCCGTCCGCCGGTCATCCCGCGCTCGCGAGGTGCGCAGTGATGCGCGCCAGATCGCCGATGTTCAGGTAGCGCTTGCCGGCGACGTCGTTGGTCGCCAGCCACGAAGCTGCCTCGGTGATGGTCAGGATCGGCGCGACCTCGATCGCCAGTTCGGTGCGGATCTCCTCGATGGCCGTCTTCTGGCCCTTGCCGCGTTCCTGACGGTCGACCGCGACGACCGCGCCGAGCACCTCGACGCCGGTCGGCTTCAGCTTCTCCAAGCTTTCCCGCAGGGCGGTGCCGGCGGTCAGCACGTCATCGACGATCACCACCTTGAGCCCCGGCGTCAGCGGATGGCCGACGAAGCCGCCGCCATCGCCGTGCGTCTTGGCCTCTTTGCGGTCGTAGGTCCAGCCGACCGGCCGGGCGACCAGGCCTTCGTAGGCCGCGGCGGTGGCGAGGCCGAGAGGGATGCCCTTGTAGGCCGGCCCGAACACCACTTGCACCCCGTCGCCGAAGCGCGCCCGCACGGTGGCGGCGTAGGCCTCGCCCAGCATCGCCAGGTCGCCGCCCATGTGGAAGCAGCCGGTGTTGATGAAGTAGGGGCTCTTGCGTCCGCTCTTCAGCGTGAAGTCGCCGAACTTGAGCGCCTGGCGCGTGACCAGGAGCTCGAGGAACGCCTCCTGCGCCGGGGTCACTTCGCCTCGTCCACGATCTCGACGCTGAAGCGGTCGCCCTGCTTGACCGCCAGCACGACCTTGAGGTCGCTGTCGTCGACGACGCGGCCGAACACCGTGTGCACGCCGTCGAGGTGCTTGGTCGCCGCGTGGGTGACGAAGAACTGGCTGCCGCCGGTGTCCTTGCCGGCGTGGGCCATGCTCAGGGTGCCCGGCGTGTGGATCTCGGGGTTGCCCTTGGTCTCGCACTTGATCTTCCAGCCCGGGCCGCCGGTGCCGGGCATGCCGCTGGCGCCTTCCTTGGTGTTGGGGCAGCCGCCCTGGATGACGAAGCCGGCGATGACGCGGTGGAAGGCGAGGCCGTCGTAGAACTTGGACTTGGCCAGCTTGACGAAGTTCTCAACTGTCTTGGGGGCGACCTTGGGGAAGAGGTCGAGGCGGATGTCGCCGCGGGGGGTGTGCATGATGGCGCGCATGGGGTGCTCCGGTGGAGCGCGCATCCTCCGGCCACGGACGGCTTGGCAACCGGATCGTGGACCGGGATGGCGGCGCCGTGCCGCCATCCCGGCCCGGCTGTTCACTTGGCCGCGCTGATCTCTTCGATGCGGCGGCGCTCCGACCAGGTCCAGGCGATGCGCACGCGCTGGCCCGGCTTGAAGGCGCCGAGCTTCTCCAGGGTGGCCTTGTCGAGACCGCCGCCGTCCTTGGGCATGCCGCCGCGCCAGTGCGGCATGAACAGCAGGTTGCCGTCGGCCGTGTTCAGGACCAGCTTGCCCTTCTCGATGCTGAGGATGACGCCTTCGCTGACGCCTTTGGTTCCTTCGGCCAGGGAGTCATGGGCCTCCTTCTTGGGATCGGTTGGCGCCGGGGATTCCGTCTTGGGCTTGTCTTCGCGGTGCTCCTCGGCCTGGATCGGCGCGAGAGTGAAGGTGCAGAGGGCGGCGGCCGACAGGGCGGCGCCGAGGATGGTGATCTTGGCCATGGTGCTGATGCCTCCGAAGATGGCTGCCGTGGTGGCAGCCGGGGTGGATGTCGAAGTGAGGATGGCGGCCCAGCGCGCGGTCGCCGTGGCGGGCATGACGGCTTCGGCGGCGCCGAGCTGACCGAGCAGGCCAGTGGCAGCGACGAGCACGCCAGCTTGGGCCAGCCGGGTGCGCAGGCTCTCCAGGCCGCGGTGCGCGCGCACCCGGGCGGCCCCGGGGCTGATGCCCAGGGCGGCGCCGATGGCGGCATAATCCTGACCACCGAGATGGTGCAGGACGAGCGGCTGACGCTGGCTGTCCGGCAGCTCGGCGATGGCGCAGCGCAGGGCATCGACCTCGTCGGTGCCGGGTGGATGCACTTCGATCGCAGGTTGCTGCCGGCGTTCACGCTGCGCCCGGCGGCGTTCGCCGCGGGCGTACATCGCAGCCGCATTGGCGGCGATGCGTAGCAGCCAGGCTCGGGCTGCTGCCTCGGCATCGCCATTGTCCGGCGCACGGAACCGGTGAGCCCCGCGGCGCAGGTGGAGGAAGGCCTCCTGGCAGGCGTCATCGGCGGCGGCCGCCGAGCCGAGTGCGCGCTGCGCCACGCGGAACATGGCTGGGCCCTCGCGCTCGACCAGCCAGCTCCAGGCTGTCGCGTCGGACTCGGCGCCGATGCGGCGCAGGGCATCCACGGTGCTGGCAGGAGGATCGCAGGCGAGGGCAGGCATGGTGTATTCTACGTTCAAATGCCGCCCATGTGGGTGATGTTACAGCGCGGCCCGCCACGCCATGGGTCCATATGGGCTAGTCAGCGGTCGGCAGGGCAAGGCGATAACGTTCGCGGTAGGCGCTGGGAGGTTCCCCGACCAGCTGACGGAAACGGCGGGCGAAGTGCAGGGGGTCCGGAAAGCCGATCGCGCGGGCGATCTCCGCCACCGGCGTGGCGCCTTCGACCAGCAGGCGGCAGGCGAGGGCGATGCGCAGACCGGAGCGGAAGCGTTCTGGCGGCTGCCCGACGGCCTGACGCCACAGCCGGCGGAAGTGCGGGAAGCTCAGGCCTTCATCAGCGGCCAGGGCGGTGAAGTCGTGCTCGCGCAGGCAGTCGGCCTCGACCAGGGCGCGGATGCGGGCGATGGCATCCTGGGGTGCACTGCCGGGCTTGGCCGCGAGCAGGCTTTCCAGCACGAGGCGTTCGCAGATCCGGTCGAGGCGGTCGGCGGGAGGCGGGCTCTGACCGCCCAGCCGGCGCAGTTCCAGCAGCAGCGGCTGCAGCTGGTTGGTTCCGAGATGCCAGAGCGGGCGGTCGGGATCGATGAAGCGGCTGGCGCGCAGCTGCGATTCGCTGGAGGCCGGGTAGATGATGAACAGTTCGTCCCAGCTGCCGATCGGCCCATAGTCGCAGGGGATGCCCGGACGCTGGGTCAGCACGCAGGGGGCGCGCACCTCCAGCATCCGGCCCTGCCACATGTAGGTCCCCTGGCCGGCGAGGATGAAACTGAAATTGCAGCTGCGGAAGCCATGGCGCACCCGGTAGCGCTTGCCGGGCAGGAAACCGAGGTGGGCGACGGGCAGGGGGAAGGGGTGATGGCGGGGAAGTTTGTCGGCATGAATGATCAAATTATCCATCATCGGGATCCTTTCCTCCTATAGCTACGATACAATCGCCGATAGGATTGGATCACGCTGTCAGCTCTCCCTCCGAGGCCCCCATGACCGACCGCTTCTTCCCCACCGTCCCCAAGCCGATCGCCTACGAGGGCCCCGAGTCGGACAACCCGCTCGCGTTCAAGTGGTACGACGCCAAGCGCAAGATCGCCGGCAAGACCATGGAGCAGCACCTCAAGTTCGCGGTCTGCTACTGGCACACCATGAAGGGCACCGGGTCCGACCCCTTCGGGGGCGGCATCTATGAGCGCCCGTGGAACGTCAGCAGCGATCCGATGCAACGGGCCACCGACACCATGGACGCGGCCTTCGAGTTCTTCGCCAAGCTCGGCGCACCATACTGGTGCTTCCACGACCGCGACATCGCCCCCGAGGGCGCCACCGTCGGCGAGAGCGCGACCAACCTCGAGACGATCGTCCAGCAGGCCAAGAAGCTGCAGAAGCAGACCGGGGTCAAGCTGCTGTGGGGCACCGCCAACCTGTTCAGCCATGGCCGCTACAGCCACGGCGCCAGCACCAACCCCGATCCGCTGGTCTTCGCCCACGGCTGCGCCCAGGTGCGCCATGCCCTCGACGCCACCGTCGAGCTGGGCGGCACCGGCTACGTCTTCTGGGGCGGCCGCGAGGGCTACAGCATGCTCGGCAACACCGACATGAAGCAGGAGACCGACCAGTTCGCCCGCTTCCTGCACATGGCGCACGATTACGCCAGGAAGATCGGCTTCAAAGGCCGCTTCTTCATCGAGCCGAAGCCGAAGGAGCCGAGCACCCACCAGTACGACGTCGACGCCGCCACCGTCCTCGGCTTCCTCAAGAGCCACGACATCGACTTCGTCGATCTCAACATCGAGAACAACCACGCCACCCTGGCCGGGCACACCTTCGCCCACGACCTCATGGTCGCCAGCCAGGCCGGCCGCCTGGGCAGCCTCGACGTCAACCGCGGCAACCCGATGCTCGGCTGGGACACCGACCAGTTCCCGACCGTGATCGAAGACGCGGTGTGGGCGATGCACATCATCCTCGATCAGGGCGGCCTGAAGTACGGCGGCCTGAACTTCGATGCCAAGGTGCGTCGCGGCTCGTTCGATCTGGAAGACCTGTTCTTCGCCCACATCGGCGGCATGGATGCGTTCGCCCGTGGACTGATCATCGCCGACAAGATGCGCCAGGACGGCTTCCGCTCGAAGCTGCTCGCGAACCGCTACGCCGGTTGGAAGAAGGGCTTCGGTGCCGAAGTGATGAAAGGGAAGGCGACGCTCGAGGATGGCGAGGCCTACGCCGCCAAGGCCGGCGAGCCCAAGCGCATCAGCGGCCGCGAGGAGCAGTTCGAGAACGTACTGAACCAGTACCTGTACGATTGCCGACTGCGCTGAGCCGCGCCAGCTGTAGCCAGGCGGAGGTGCGGGCATTCCGCGCCTCCGTCTTGTCGTACATCCGCCCTTCCAGACAGGTCATCGCCATGCTCGTCCTCGGTCTCGACTCCTCCACCCAGTCCCTCACCGCCGTGGTGCTCGACGCCGCCAGCGGGCGGGTGGTGCATCAGCGGGCGCTGAACTTCGATCGCGACTTCCCGCAGTACCGCACCAGGAACGGCGTGCTGTCCCATGCCGATGCCGCGATCGTGCATGCCCCGCCGTTGATGTGGGTGGCGGCGCTCGACCGCATCCTCGATGAGCTGAAGGATATCGTCGACCTGTCGCAGGTGGCGGCCATCGCCGGCAGTGCGCAGCAGCACGGCTCGGTCTACCTGCGCGGCAGCTTCCCGGAGGTGCTGGCCGGGCTGCGACCCGACGCCCCGCTGGTCGACCAGCTCGCCGGCGTGTTCACCCGCGCCACCGCGCCGATCTGGATGGACAGCAGCACGGCCGAGGACTGCCGCGCCATCGACGCCGCGCTCGGAGGACCGTTGGAGACGCAGCGCGTCACCGGCTCGGCCGCCTACGAGCGCTTCACCGGACCGCAGATCCGCCGCTTCGCCCGCAGCGAACCCGGGGCCTGGCAGGCGACCGGCCATGTCCGCCTGGTCTCGTCGTTCCTCGCCTCGCTGCTCGCCGGCAAACCGGTCGGCACCGACTGGGGCGACGGCAGCGGCATGAACCTGCTCGACCTGGCGACCAAGCGCTGGCACCAGCCGGCGCTCGATGCGGTGTCGCCCGATCTCGCCCGCCGGCTCGGCGATCCGGTCGAGCCATGGACCGTGCTGGGGACGATCAGTCCCGCACTGGCCAAGCGCTACGGCTTCGTCGCCACCTGCCGCATCGTGCCGTGGACCGGCGACAATCCGGCGAGTGCCATCGGCCTCGGGCTGGCACGCGATGGGCATTGCGCGCTGTCGTTGGGCACCAGCGATGTGCTGTTCGCCATCTCCGCCGCCCGTCCGGCCATGCCGCCTGCCGGACACATCTTCTTCAGCCCGACGGGCGACCACATGGCGCTGTTCTGCTTCGCCAACGGCTCGCTCGCGCGCGAGGCGGTGAAGGACGAGCACAAGCTCGACTGGGCCGGCTTCTCCGAGGCCCTCGGCCGCACCGCGCCCGGCAACGGCGGCCGCCTGATGCTGCCGTGGTTCCGTCCCGAGATCGTGCCCAAGGTACTGAAAGCGGGCGTGGTCCGCGCCAACCTCAAGCCGGGTGATGCTGATGCCGACTGCCGCGCCGTGGTCGAAGGCCAGTTCATCTCCATGCGCCTGCGCGCCAAGGCAGCTGGCATCACCCCGTCGGCGTTGCGCGCCACCGGCGGCGCGGCGACAAACCTGGCCATCCTGCAGATCGCCGCCGACGTCTTCCAGTGCCCGGTGCGGCGTTCGAACGTCACCGACACCGCGGCGCTGGGCGCGGCGGTGCGCGCCGCCCACGCCATCGATCGGGCCGCCGGCTGGGACCGGCTGGTGCAGCAGGCGGTCGAGCCGCAGCTCGGCGAAGCCGTCATGCCGCGCCGGGACTTCGCCAGCATATACGCTCTGCTGGCCCAGGAGTATGCGGCGCTGGAGACGCGCGAACTGGCGTCCCGGGGCTGAGCGTCAGCGTTTCGGCACCTCTAGCAGACGCAGCGCCTCGTCTAGGGCACTGCGATCGTCACCGCTGCTTTGCTCGGCCAGCTTGCGAATGGCCGTGAGGCTCGCGGCGTCGCCGCGACGGGCCAGGGCGAGCGCCGCCACGGCGCGGTCACCGGCCTTCTCGGGTGGTGACCAGGGGCGTGGCCGATAGACGACCTGGCCGCCCGGGGCCTGCTCCTCACCTTGCGCCACCTGGCGGGGGACGATGCCGGCCAGGGCGATGCGTAGCGCATCGGTCGCCCAGCTATCAGCGCAGGCGTCGAGGTAGACCAGCGTCTTGCGCCGGTTGTCGGCATGGGCATCGGCCAGGGCGCGGGTTGCCAGACTTGGCCCGATGGCGGTACGGACCTCCGCGGGCAGCGTGCTGAGTCGGCCGAGGGAAAAGCACCAGCGGGCGAGGCCATCGCTGGAGTCGGGTAGGGCCAGAGCCCGCTGAGCCACAGTCGCCACGGCGGCGGCTGGCAGGGTCTCGCCCTCCTCGGCCAGCTGGTCCAGGCCGAAGACTCCCGACCAGTCGCGGTTGCCGCAGCCGTATAGCCGGAGCAGGCCGAGTGTGCGCTCGCCTGCTTCCGGCCACAATTTGGCGAGTATGGCCTTGGCCTGATCCGGCTTGTCGGTCCTGGCCAGGTCATCCAACGCTGCCCCGAGAATGTCGCGATAGAATGCCAACATGCGCTCGGCAGCGGCCTCCTGGGCGCGCGCTTCGCGCAGCTGCAGCAGTGGTCCGTCGGCGCCATGCGTGGCTAGCCAGGCGCACAGCGCATCCGACGCGGCGGCAGTCATCCGAGCATCGCCGGGCCAGGGATCGTCGGCACCGCTCCAACGCAGGCTGACGCCGTGATGCATGCCTAGAGATGCGATCAGCTCTCCACTGGCGCGGAATTCCAGGACGCATTCCCCGCAGCACATGCAGTGTTGGCCGCTGTTCTCCTCGTCGATGTCGATCATCGCCGCGAGCAGGGTGATGGCCTCGCGGTCTGTGGTCTGGTGCAGGATCTTCTCCTGATCCTGGCGGCGATGGCAGGTGCCACCAGTGCGCAAGGTCAGCTGTTCGGTCCGCGCGGCCATCTCGCGCAGGCAGTCGATCCAGCGGTGGCGGATCCTGACGTGCGGATTGCTCGCAGCGAAGGCAGCGATGTCGGCAGGGGCGAGGCGTGTCCCGACGACGTCCAGGTTGCGCAAGGCGGGGCAGGCACGAGCCGGCAGCACGGCTGCGGTGGTCGAGCTGGCGTGCAGCGTGGTCAGACGCGGCAGACCAATGAACGGAGCCAAGCTGGCGACGTCGCAGCGAGCCAGTTCCACCGATTCCAGGGCGTGCAGGCCGCTGGCAAAAGCCAAGTCGAGAGGTTGATCGAGCCAGCCCAGCTGCAGATGGCGCAGGCTGCCCAGCGAGGCGAGGGCAGCTGGATCGGTCAGGCTGCCGCCGCGGATGGCGAGATGGCGGAGCTGTCGGTGGTTGGCCAGCCATGCACCGCGCAGCGGTGCGGCGCCGCCGGCCTCGAGATCGGCGTAGACCAGGGTCCCGCCGGTGGCGAGGTTGGCGAGGTCGAAGCTGAAGCCGCCACCGGACGAGCCGCAGTCCACCGCCAGATGGCGGATCCGTCGCGTCACCGCCTCTGGCAGCGGCACGACGCGTTCGCCGCACTCAACACGCAGATCAAGCACCAGGCGTGACCAGTCGAGCGCCTCGGGATCGAGCAGCTCCGGCGTCCAGATCGCATGGCCGTCCTGCACGGTAGCAGCAAGGCGGAGACTGCGCAGTCCGGCGAGTTCGGGGCGGCCCAGGCCGGCGAGGGGGTTGAGCAGTGTCGAGGCGTCATCCTTCCAGGTGGTGCTGATCGTTGCCGCCACCAGTGCCGCAGGCGCGTCGCCGATCGACAGGCGCAGGGTCTGCTCCCCACTGGTGAAGGCGTAGTCGCCCGGTTCGTCGACCGGGATGCGCCAGCCATTCACCCACAGCAGATCGCTGGGGCCAGGGTGCGGCCCATCTCCCAGGCTGATCCAGGAACCGGTCCATGGCTTTCCGTCGAGGGTGATGCGGTAATCCTCGGCAGCAGCGAGCAGGCCGAGCAGCAGCAATAGGACGAGGCGTGGGCTAGACATGGACTCCTCCGATCAGGCGGCTGTAGCCTGCGCCGAGGCCAGGGTCAACGTCCTGCCACGGCCGCGGTTCGGCCATGGTCGGCGCGGTGGCGCTTGCCTGCAGGCGGTTCCGCCCGACAACCCCGCCCTCATAACTGGACCAGCAGGCGGCTCATCCGAGGCCCGTCAGCACCAGCGCCTACGGATAGACATGCAGTTCACTGACTTCGGGCTCGCCGAGCCCATCCTCCGCGCCGTCGGCGCCGAGGGCTACACCACCCCCACGCCGATCCAGATGAAGGCCATCCCGCCGGTCATGGAAGGCCGTGACCTGGTCGGCATCGCCCAGACCGGCACCGGCAAGACCGCCGCGTTCGCCCTGCCCGTGCTGCACCGCCTGTCGCTGACCCCGCCGCGGCATAACCGCCAGGTGCGCTGCCTGGTCCTGGCGCCGACCCGCGAGCTCGCCGCCCAGGTCGCCGAGAGCTTCAAGACCTACGGCCACGGCCAGCACCTGCGCTCGACCGTGATCTTCGGCGGCGTCGGGCAGAACCCGCAGGCCCAGGCGCTGCGCACCGGCGTCGACATCTGCATCGCCTGCCCCGGCCGCCTGCTCGATCTCATCCAGCAGGGCCTGTGCAGGCTCGACCAGGTCGAGATCCTGATCCTCGACGAAGCCGACCGCATGCTCGACATGGGCTTCATGCCCGACATCCGGCGCATCGTCGCCAAGGTGCCGCAGCAGCGCCAGACCCTGCTGTTCTCGGCCACCATGCCGCGTGAGATCCGCGAGCTCGCCTCGTCGATGCTGCATGACCCGGTCGAGGTCGCGGTGACCCCGGTCAGCGTCGCCGCCGACACGGTCAGCCAGAGCGTCTACCACGTGCCCAAGGGCCTGAAGCAGGCCCTGCTGACCCAGATCCTGCAGGGGCCGGGAGTCGAGCGCGTGCTCGTCTTCACCCGCACCAAGCACGGCGCCGACAAGGTGGTGAAGAAGCTCGAAGCCGCCGGCATCCGCTCCGAGGCGATCCACGGCAACAAGAGCCAGAACCAGCGCATCCGCGCGCTGGAAGGCTTCAAGAAGGGCCAGATCCGTGTCCTGGTGGCCAGCGACATCGCCGCCCGCGGCCTGGATGTCGATGGCATCACCCACGTGATCAACTTCGAGATCCCCAACGAGCCGGAGACCTACGTGCACCGCATCGGCCGCACCGGCCGGGCCGGCGCCACCGGCACCGCGGTCAGCCTGTGCGACGGCGAGGAGCGCGGCTTCCTGCGCGACATCGAGCGCATCATCAAGCGCCCGGTGCCGGTCCTCGCCCTGCCGACCAACCTGCCGGTCCTGCCGCCCGAACCGCCGCGCGAGTTCGAGAACCGTCGCTTCGGCGGCGGTGGCGGCCGTCGCTTTGGCGGTGGCGGTGGCGGCGGCCATGCCCCGAACC
>JALHRW010000091.1 GCA_022841245.1 Planctomycetota bacterium | reverse complement strand
CCAGCGGCCAGCGGCCAGCGGCCAGCGGCCAGCGGCCAGCGGCCAGCGGCCAGCAGCCAGCAGCCAGCAGCCAGCAGCCAGCAGCCAGCGGCCAGCGGCCAGCAGCCAGCAGCCAGCCCTCAATGCCTCAGCCGACAGCCAGCATCCGCTCGATCGGCAACCGAGCGCGGGCAGCCAGCTCCGACTCAAGCCTGACCTCGGGCGCGCCGTCACGCATGCAGCGCCACAGCTTCTCCAGCGTGTTGCGCTTCATGTGCGGGCATTCGTTGCAGCTGCTGCAGGCGCCCTGCGGGCCGCCGCGGACGATCGCCGGGGCCATGAGGAACACGCCATGCGGACGCGCCTTGCGCATCTGGTGGATGATGCCCGGTTCGGTGGCGACGATCCAGGTGGCGCGCTCGGGGCCGGTGCGCACCGCTTCGAGCAGCTTCTTGGTGCTGCCGACCACGTCGGCCAGCGCGATGATCGAGGCCGGACACTCCGGGTGCACCAGGGTGATGGCGCCGGGATGCTCCTGCTTCTGCCGCTGCATCGCCTCGGCCGAGAACAGCTCGTGCACCTCGCAGCTGCCGCGCCACAGCACCAGCTCGCGGCCCGCCTGGCCGGCCACCCAGTCGCCGAGGAAGCGGTCGGGGCCGAAGATGATCGGCACGTCGCGCGGGATCGACTGCACCACCTGCACCGCGTTGGACGAGGTGCAGCAGATGTCGCTCAGCGCCTTCACCGCGGCGGTCGAATTGACGTAGGTGACCACGCGATGGTCGGGCCGGGCGGTGACGAAGGCGCGGAACTCGGCCTCCGGCGCGCTGTCGGCGAGCGAACAGCCGGCCGCCGTGTCGGGCAGCAGGACGGTGCGGTCCATGGCCAGGATCTTGGCCGTCTCGGCCATGAAGTGCACGCCGCACACGACGATGGTCTTGGCCTTGGTCTCGGCGCCGAAGCGCGCCATCTGCAGCGAGTCGCCGACGAAATCGGCGACGTCCTGGATGGCGCCGTCCTGGTAGTAGTGGGCGATGATGACGGCATCGCGTTCGCGCTTGAGCGCCTGCACGGCGGCGACGAGATCAGCGGGCGGGGCGTCGCGGCGGGGGAGGACCATGTCGGGCATCGTCGGTGAGCGAAAGCAGAGGCAATGGTTCCTGGCTGGGTCAGCGCCGCGCCACCAGCTTGCCCAACCGCTGCAGCGCCGGGCGCCAAGTGTCGCCCCAGCGCGACGCGCACAGTCGCAGAGCGTGCCGGTAACGCAGCTTGGCCGAGAACAGCGGGCCTGGCGTCAGAGCGATGCCGTCGCGCAGGGCGGCGGCATAGATGGTTTGCGCGTCTGCCGTCGGTGGAAGCTCGACCCACAAGCTGAAGCCGACCGACGGTCGCGTCACCCGGGTGCCGGACGGGAACGATGCCAGCACCGCCTCGGCCATGTCGATGGTACGCGCAGCGTAGACGCTGCGCGTACGGCGCAGGACGCGCTCGTACAATCCGCCTTCAAGCAGCCCGGCAGCGACCAGCTGGTTGAGCGGCGACGGGCCGACCGCGTTGGTGAACTGCAGGTGCTCGACCGCGGCCTGGAAGCGGCCGGCGGCGATCCAGCCGACGCGCAGGCCGGGGGCCGCCGTCTTGGACAGCGATGAGCACCAGAGGACCAGGCCCGCGCGATCGAAAGCCTTGGCCGGCGGCTGGCGCACGCCATCGAGGGCGAGGTCACCGAGCACATCATCCTCGATCAGCGGCACCTGGCGGGCAGTGAGCAGTTCGACCAGTTCGCGGGTCGACTCCTCGCCCGAGCGGCTGCCCAACGGACTGCTGCCGGCCGGCATCGCGACCACCGCGGCGATGGGGTGCTCGTCGAGCGCCTCGCGCAGCACCTCCAGCGAGATGCCGTACCGGGGATGGCCGGGGATCTCGATCACGCGCAGGCCGAGCGCCTCGATCGACTGCAGCAGGCCGTAGTACATCGGCGATTCGATGGCCACGGTCTGGCCCGCGCGACAGGTCGCGCGCAGCGCCAACGTCAGCGCCTCCAGCCCGCCTGCAGTGGTGACGATGCCGTCGGCGCGCAGCGGGCAGCCGATCGCCGCCGCCCGGCGCGCCACCGCGGTGCGCAATACGTCGAGTCCTGGCGGCACGCCATACGCGTCGAGGCCCGCGCCGCTGCGCGCCACCGCCGCGAGGATGCGGCGCAGCTCGCGATTCGGTAGCAGCTCCGGATCGGGCATCGCCGGGCCGAAGGGCGCGAGGCGCGGGTCGCGCGAGTCCTTCATCACCAGCAGCGCGAGCTGTCCCAGGCTGACGTCGGTGGGGACGAGACGCGTGCGTTCGACCACCGGCTCGGGAGCGCCCGGCACCAACGCGTAGTGGCCGGACTGGGCGCGCGCCTCGACCAGGCCACGCCGCTCCAGCAGTCGGTACGCCGCGACCACGGTGGTGATGCTGGCGGTCCAGGTGCGGCACAGCGAGCGTACCGACGGCAGACGGGCGCCGGGCCGGTAGACCCCACCGCGCAGGGCGCGCTCCAGCCGCTCGGCGATGTCGCTGTAGCGGGTTCCTGCCGGCGTCCTGCGCGTGGCCATGTCCGCAGCATGGGCGGCGGCACGGATCGGGAAGATACAGTTTGGCTGTTCTGATAGCGGTACAGTTTCCTTCATTGGCGCCTGTTCCCCTGCCGGCACCGCCAGCTGGGTCTGTCGAGGCCGTCCGCCTGGCGGTATGCTGCGAGCCGGAGAAACACCTCATGGTCCCCATCGATCTCAGCGGCCGGACGGCCATCGTCACCGGCGGCGGCCAGGGCCTGGGCGCCGCGGTCGCAACCGTGCTGCACCGCGCTGGAGCCGCGATCGCGATCACCTACTGGCCCGACCCCGAGGGCCAGAACAAGGCCCGTGCCGACGGCCTGGCCACCCAGCTGGGCGAGCGCGCCCTGGCGGTGGCCGGCGACGTGCGCAACGCCGAGGCGATGACCGCCGCGGTGGAAGCGACGGTCGGCCGCTTCGGCCGCCTCGATATCCTGGTCAATAACGCCGGCATCCTGCGCGACCGCTCGTTCAAGAAGATGTCGTTTGCGGAATGGCAGCAGGTGATCGACACCAACCTGACCGGCGTGTTCAACGCCTGCAAGGCCGCCGAGCCGCGGCTGCAGGAGGGTGGGCGCATCGTCAACGTGTCCTCGATCTCTGCCGCCCTCGGTTTCTTCGGGCAGGCCAACTACGCTGCCGCCAAGGCCGGCGTCACCGGTTTGACCCGCGTGCTGGCGCGCGAACTCGCCCGCCGTCGCATCACCGTCAACGCGGTCGCTCCCGGTCTGGTCCTCACCGAGATGGGTCTGACCATTCCCGAGGAGGAGCGCCAGCGCATGCTGGCCAACGTCCCGCTCGGCCGCTTCGGCGACCCCGACGACATCGCCAACACCATCCTGTTCCTGTGCAGCGGCTTGGCCGGCTACCTCACCGGCCAGACGCTGCACGTGAACGGCGGATGGCATCCGACGTGAGGCGCATCGAGCAGCTGCGCTGCAGCGCGGCCGACGCCGTCGCCCTGATTGCCGACGGCAGCACTGTCGCCTGCGGCGGCTTCGTCGGCGCCGGCCATCCCGAGGCGCTGAGCGCCGCGCTGGAGCGGCGCTTCGTCGCCACCGCCGCACCACGCAACCTGACCCTGGTCTACGGCGCCGGACAGGGCGATGGCAAGATGCGCGGCCTGAACCATCTCGCCCATCCCGGCCTGCTCCGCCGCGTGATCGGCGGGCACTGGGGTTTGGCCCCGCGTCTGGGCCAGCTGGCGCTGGCCGGCGAGATCGAGGCCTACAACCTGCCGCAGGGCGTGATCTGCCAACTGTACCGCGACATCGCCGCAGGACGGCCTGGCTGCATCACCCATGTCGGCCTCGACACCTGGGTCGATCCAGCCCACGGCGGCGGACGGCTGAATGCGCGCACCCCGGCCGGCCTGGTCGAGCGCATCGAGCTCGGCGGCGCCACCTGGCTGTGGTACAAATCCTTCCCCATCACCGTGGGCCTGATCCGCGCCACCGCCGCAGATCCGCTCGGCAATCTGGTGATGGACGAGGAGGCCCTGGTCGGCGACGTCCTCGCCATCGCCCAGGCAGTGCGCAACAGCGGCGGCCTGGTCATCGCGCAGGTCGCGCGCCTGCTCGATGCGCCCGCGCCACCGCACGCGGTGCGTGTGCCCGGCATGCTGGTCGACCGCGTCGTGATCGCCGACGCGGCCGAGCACGCCCAGACCTTCGCCGAGCAGGGCAATCCCGACTACCACTCGCCGGCTCCGTCGGTGGTGCCGCCGCCACCCGCCCTGCCTGCCGATGAGCGCCGCATCATCGCCGCTCGCGCCTGCGACGAGCTGCAACCCGGCGCGGTCGCCAACCTCGGCATCGGCATGCCCGAAGGCATCGCCTCGATCGCTGCCGAGCGCGGACTGCTCGACGCTGTCACCCTGACGGTCGAGAGCGGTGCGATCGGCGGCATGCCGGCCGGCGGCCTGTCCTTCGGCGCCGCACGCTTCCCGCAAGCGATCATCGACCAGCCGGCGCAGTTCGACTTCTACGACGGTGGCGGCCTCGACTTCTCGGCCCTCGGCGCGGCGCAGATCGACGCGCAGGGCAACGTCAACGTCTCGCGCTTCGGCGACCGCGTGCCCGGCGTCGGCGGCTTCGTCAACATCTCGCAGACCGCGAAGCGCCTGGTCTTCTGCTGCAGCTTTTCGTCGGGCGGTCTGGAGGTCGCCTGCGCCGATGGCCGCCTGGCGATCGTGCGCGAAGGCCGCTGTCCAAAATTCGTGCCCCAGGTCGAACAGATGTCGTTCAACGCCGCGCGCGCCCGGCGCCGCGGGCAGCAGGTGCTGTACGTCACCGAACGAGCCGTCTTCCAGCTCGGCGACGAAGGCCTGGAGCTGGTCGAGGTCGCTCCCGGCATCGACCCCCTGCGTCAGGTGCTGCAGCTGCTGCCGTTCACCACGCGCGTGCGCGACCTCCGCTTGATGCCCGCCCACATCTTTGCCGGAACCGCCCCATGATCGATCTCGTCATCGCCGCCGCACGCCGCACGCCGCAAGGGCGGCTGCTTGGATCGCTCGCCGGGCAGTCGGCCGCCGACCTCGGAGTCGCTGCCGCCAACGCGACCCTCGCCGGGTTCGATGTCGCGGCCATCGACCAGGTCATCGTCGGCAACGTGCTCGGCGCCGGCCTGGGCATGAACGTGGCACGCCAGATCGCCCTGCGCGCCGGCTTGCCCGAGCGCATCCCGGCCTGCAGCGTCAACATGATGTGCGGTTCGGGCATGCAGGCGGTCATCCTGGCGGCGCAGGCGATCCGCAGTGGCGAAGCCGAGGCGGTGCTGTGCGGCGGTACCGAGTCGATGTCCAACGCCCCGCACCTGCTGCAACGCGCCCCCGAGTCGCGTCGCCTTGGCGTCGACGGACGCGCCGACAGCATGCTGTGCGACGGGCTGAGCGATCCGCTCTCCGGCGAGCACATGGCGATCACCGCCGAGCGCCTGGCCACCCGCTACCGCATCACCCGCGAGGAGCAGGACGCGCACGCCGCCGCCAGCCACGCCGCCTGGGCCGCCGCGCACGAGGCCGGCGTCTTCGCCGCCGAGTTGGCCCCCCTGCCCGCTCTGGCGCGCGATGAGCATCCCCGTCCTGGCATCGCGGTGGCGAAGCTGGCCACGCTCAAACCGGTGTTCAGCGCCAGCGGCACCATCACCGCCGGCAACGCTTCGGGCATCAACGACGGCGCCGCGATGCTGCTGCTCGCCTCCGCCACAGCCGCCGAACGACGCGGCTGGCCGGTGCTCGCGCGGCTGCGCAGCTGGAGCACTGTCGGCTGCGACCCCGCCACCATGGGTCTGGGTCCGGTGCATGCGATCCGCCGCCTGCACGAACGCCACGGCATCGACCCGCGCGACTGCGACACCATCGAGCTGAACGAGGCCTTCGCTGCCCAGGCCATCGCCTGCCAGCGCGAACTGCAGCTGCCTCCCGAACGCATCAACCGCTGCGGCGGCGCCATCGCCATCGGCCATCCGATCGGCGCCACCGGGGCCCGACTGCTCGTCCATCTCGCCCACCGCACCGCCGCACAGGCCAGCAAGCGCTCGCTGGCGTCGCTGTGCGTCGGTGGTGGGATGGGGATCGCGATCACCCTGGAGGCCTGACATGCCGAGCGGCGTCCAATCCGCCATGCAACGCATCCTCGACCGCATGGTCGAGCAGGGCGAGACCGGCCTGCAGCTGGCGGTGTGGCACCGCGGCCGGCTGGTGGTCGACGCCTGGGCTGGCGCGGCGGGGCGGAACATCGACGGGCGCTCGCTGTTCCCGATCTATTCGACCGGCAAAGGCATCGCCGCCACCGCCATCCACATCCTGGTGCAACGCGGCACGCTGGCGTGGGACGACCGCATCGCGCGCTGGTGGCCGGAGTTCGCCGCCAACGGCAAGGCCGGGATCACCCTGCGCCAGTGCCTGAACCACACCGCCGGCATGGCCATGCTGCACGAGAACGGCACGATGGAGGATCTCGCCGACTGGGATGGCATGTGCCGACGCTTCGCCGCCATGCCGCCCTTCCCCGCCCCCGGCAGCGAGCGCCACTACCATGCCATCAGCTACAGCTGGCTGCTCGGTGAAACGGCCCGCCGCGCCGACGGCCGGCCCTTCGCCCGCATCATCGCCGAAGAGGTCGCCAAGCCGCTCGGTCTGACCGGACTGCATTTCGGCGTGCCCGAGTCCGAGATGCACCGGGTGCAGGACGCCGAAGCCGCGCCGCCCAAGCCGCCGATCGCGCCCGCAGCACCGGCTGCGCCGCCCAAGTCGACCGACATCATCCCCGGCCGCGCCATCCCCTCCTGGACCTGCCCGCTCGAGGCGCTGATGAACAACCCGGCGGTGCGTCGCGCCTGCATCCCGGCCAGCAACGGCATCATGGATGCGCGCAGCATCGCCAAGCACTACGCCGCGGTGATCGGCGAAGCCGACGGCGTCCGCCTGCTGAGCGACGCGACCCTCGACGAGGTCCTCGCCAACCGCCCGCTGCCGGCCGAGAACGGTCGCGCCCGCTTCGGTCTGGGCTACGGCCTGAGCGGTCCCGACGCCGACCCCGGCGCGGTCTTCGGCCACGGTGGCTATGGCGGCTCGAACGGCTTCGCCGACCGACGCTACGGCCTCGCAGTGGGCTTCACCCGCAGCCGCATGAACGGCATCGGCACCGAAGAGTTGTTCGAAGAACTGCGCCGCTGCCTCGGTTGCCCTGACGGGATTCCGCCAGCGGCCAGCGACCAGCGGCCAGCGGCCAGCGGCCAGCGGCCAGCGGCCAGCGGCCAGCGGCCAGCGACCAGCGGCCAGCGGCCAGCAGCCAGCGGCTACATCACAGCCCCAGCGCCGCCATGTAGCCCGGATTGACCCGGCACTTGGCCACGCGGATCGCATCGAGGAAGCCGCGCAGCGCGGCGCGACAGGTCGCATGCGGCGGGCGGCGCTTGCGGATGTCGGCGAAGGTCGCCCGGGCGGCCTTGGAGAACTCCTGCACTGCGGTCCATTCCGCCGGCGGGATGATCGAGGTTACGCAGCGACCGTCGTTGCTGATGCGCTTGTAGGTCCAGAAGGCCCAGCCGATGTCGGCCGCCTCGCTCTGCCGGCGCACTTCGGCGATCCACTCCATGGTGTTCTCGCCGGTTTCGCCCAGCCATACCGGCACGTTGCGGATACGCGCGAAGGTCGCGTACGGCTCCATCAGGTCGGGGGCGATGGGCATGAAGTAGCGATGGAAGGCGTAGACCAGCAGCGGATCGAAGGGCTTGCCGAAGACCTCGAAGTCGGTGTTCCAGCGCGCGCCGCCGAGGACGATGATATGCTCGCGGTCGTGTGCGCGGATCGCGGCGGTCAGGCGGCGATACAGCGGTTCGAGCCTCGCTCCCATCTCCGGGCTCCAGATGCCCTCGTGATGCGCGATCGGTTCGTTGAGCAGTTCGTAGGCCCACACCGTCGGATCGTCGGCGTAGCGCCGCGCCAGCTCGCCCCAGATGCGGCAGCACAGTTCCTGACTGGCCTCGTCCTCGTACAGGAAGGGGTAACCCGGGCTGTCATCGATGTTGTCGCCGGTCTGCCCGCCCGGCGCGCCGTGCAGGTCGAGGACCACGCCGAGGCCCAGCTCGCGGCACCAGGCGACGCAGCGCTCGATCAGCTCCCAGCCCGGTCCGGCGAGGCGGCGCGGCAGCTCCTCGGGCACGAGCTGGCGCCAGTTGATCGGCAGGCGCACATGGTCGAAGCCGCAGCGCCGGATCAGCGCCAGATCATCGCGGGTGATGAAGGCATCGCGGTATTCCTGCCAGAAGGCCAATGCCGCCTCCTCGCCGACCAGCTGGCGCACCAGATCCTCGATCTGGCGCGGCGAGCCGGCCGAGGGACCGAAACCGAACATGTAGCCCTCGGGCAGCAGCCACATGCCCAGGCCGATGCCGCGCCACAGCATCGGTTTGCCGTCAGGGGCGATGATGCGGGTGCCGGCGACGGAGGGGAAGCGGGTAGGCATGCCGTCAGCGTGCCGAGTGCAGGCGGGCCGCAATCCCGAGGCACTGCGGATGGGCTGGGGCTGCCGCAGGTTCGCCGCCCGCCGGCTTGACGCCCGGAAGCCGAACGGACCGTCGCGGCGATGAGCGACGTCCTGCTGATCAACCTCACCGGACCCGACCGACCCGGCATCACCACGCGCATCACCGGCGTGCTCGCCAGCTGCGGCGCGCAGATCCTCGACGTCGCGCAATCCTCGATCCACGACCACCTCTCGCTCGGCATGATGATCGCGCTGCCAGAGGGAGCGCAGCACAGCGATGTGGTCAAGGAGACCCTGTTCGCCGCCCACGGCCTGGGCATGCAGGTGCGCTTCGAGCCGATCCCGGCCGAGCGCTACGAGGAATGGGTCGCCGGCCAGGGCGAGGAGCGCCACAGCCTGATCCTGCTCGGCCGCGGCCTCAGCGCCGAGCAGATCAGTGCGACCACCGCGGTGATCGCCGACCAGGGTCTCAACATCTTCGCCATCCAGCGCCTCTCCGGCCGGGTCAGCCTGAGCCGACCGCCGACGACGCCGCGCTCGTGCATCGAGTTCTTGCTGCGCGGCCAGCCCACCGATGGCGCCGCCCTGCGCGCCGCCTGCCTGGAATTGTCGGCCCGCCTCGGCATCGATATCGCCATCCAGGCTGACGACATGTACCGGCGCAGCCGCCGGCTGGTGTGCTTCGACATGGACTCGACCCTGATCCAGGCTGAGGTCATCGACGAACTGGCGGTAGCGGCTGGCGTCGGCGCGCAGGTCAAGGCGATCACCGAGTCAGCGATGCGTGGCGAACTCGACTTCGCCGAGAGCTTCCGCCGCCGCGTCGCCCTGCTCAAGGGACTCGACGCCGCCGTGCTCGCACGCATCGCCGACGAACTGCCGCTGACCGAGGGCGCCGAGCGCCTGTGCGCCGTGCTCAAGCGGCTGGGATACCGCCTCGCCATCCTCTCCGGCGGTTTCACCTTCTTCGGCCGCCACCTGCAGCGCCGCCTCGGCATCGACCACGTGCACGCCAATGAACTGGAGATCGTCGACGGCCGTCTCACCGGCCGCCACCTCGGAGGGATCGTCGATGCGCCGGCCAAGGCCCGGCTGCTCAAGGAGATCGCCGCCGCCGAGGGCATCTCGCAACGCCAGGTGATCGCGGTCGGCGACGGCGCCAACGACCTGCAGATGCTGTCGGCCGCCGGCCTCGGCATCGCCTTCCACGCCAAGCCGGTGGTGCGCGCCTCGGCAGGGCACGCAATCAGCACGCTCGGGCTCGACGCCTTGCTCTACATGCTCGGTTTGCGCGACTGGCAGATCGAACAGGTCTAGAAGTCGCTCGCGCTTCGGCTGCGCTCCGATGTGCCGATCCGCCGGCGCCTGTGCCATTCCGCTCCTGTTGCCTGCGCCGGGGCGGTGCGGCATGATCGGTGGCACGGAGGCGCGCATGTCCAGCAGACCGTTCGTCATCGCCCTGGGAATCACCGGCCTCTTGCATGGCGGCGAGGTGCCGCCACCGCTCGCTGCGCGACTGATCGCACTGCAGAGTTCGGTGCTGGACAAGAACGAGATCGCCACCTCAGCCAGCATGCTGCCGCAGGCCCTGCTGGCGCGCCGGCGCGAGGCCGCCGCCCGCGAGGCTGCCGCCTTCGAAGCGGTGACGACGCAGGCAGACTGGGAGGCCTACCGTGATGCGCGCCTCGCCGCCCTGCAGCGCAGCATTGGCGATTGCACCATCCATGAACCGACCCTACCGACGGCGGTGGCCGCCATGCCCGGGGCCGATGCGGCATCCAGGGTCGAGGTGGTCGGGGCCGTCGAAGGCGACGGCTTCCGCGTCGAGAATCTGATCATCGCTGGCCGCCCCGGACTGCCGATCACCGCCAATCTCTACGCTCCGTCGAAGCCAGGCGCGGATATGCCCGGCATCCTGATCATCGGCAGCCACCACAACGGCAAGACCCAGGGCGAGCTGCAAGACATGGGCATGACCTGGGCGCGCAGCGGCTGCGTCGTGCTGGTGCTGGAGCATCTGGCCTACGGCGAACGCGCGCAGCAGCCCTACGGCGGACGCGAGGACTACCGCTGGCGCTATCACAGCAGCATGCAGCTGTACGCCGCCGGCGCCAATCTGCTCGGCTGGATGGTCGCCGAGCAGCGCCGCGGCCTGGACGTGCTGGCGGCGCGGCCTGGCATCGATCCCAACCGGCTGATCGTCATCGGCGCGGTGGCCGGCGGCGGCGATCAGGCCGCCGTGCTGGCAGCGCTCGACCAACGCGTCGCCTGCGCCATCCCCTACAACTTCGGCAGCGCTGCGCTGGACCAGCCGACCTCTGCGGGGGGCGACTTCGACGCCACGCGCTGCCCGCGTGGCAGCGCGCGCGATGGGTTCACCCCGTGGATGCTGGTCGCCGCCTGCGCGCCACGCCAGGTGATCCATGCCCACGAGTTCGCCTGGCGGGCCGCGGACGATGCCGGCTTCGCCCGCATCGCCCGCGTCTTCTCGCTATACGACGTGCGCGACCGCCTCGACACGACGCACGGGCATGGCAACGGCAGCCAGTCGGCGACCGAGGCCTCGCACTGCAACCAGGTCGGCGCCCTGCATCGCAAAGGCCTCTACCCTATCCTCGAGCGTTGGCTGCGCATGCCGGCACCGACCGAATACCGGTCGCGACTGAAACCCGGGCAACTCGCCTGCCTTGATGCCGCGGCCCGCGAACGCTGGGCGGTGCAGCCGCTGCACACCCTGCTGGCAGCGCAGGCGCAGCAGCGGGTCGCGGCAGCCCGCTCCGCCCTCGCCGCCCTGCCGTCCGGAGAGCGGGCCGAGCGTCTGCGCCGCGATTGGGCGGCCCTGCTCGGTACGGTCGAGCCCGGCGAGCCCGCACTGCTGCGTAGCGAGAGCGTGGTCGGTGACGGTTTCACCGCCGACAAGCTGCTCCTGGCGACGGAAGCGGGAGTGCTGGTGCCGACCCTCCTGCTCAAGCCCGGCCGCTCGACCGAGCGCCTGCCCGTGGTGCTGGCCCTGACCCAAAGCGGCACGGACCTGTTCATCGCCAGGCGTGCCTGGGAGATCGCCGAGCTGCTGTCGCGTGGTGTGGCGGTCTGCCTGGTCGAAGTGCGCGGCACTGGCCAGACGGCGCCGGAGGGCGACCGCTACTGGTACTCGGCAGCGGTACAGCAGGCGTCAGTATCACTGATGCTCGGCGAGCCACTGCTGGCTGGCCGCCTGCGCGACCTACGCAGCGTATTGCGCCACCTGCGTGGCCGCGCCGACCTCGATGCCACGCGCTGCGCCGTATGGGGCGAGTCGTTCGCCCCGGCCAATGCCCCGCTGCTGGTCGATCCGCCGATGCAGACCGACGCCTCGGCCCTGCAGGCCGAGCCGCTCGGCGCCACCGCCGCCCTGCTGCTCGCGCTGTTCGAGCCCGAGGTGCGCGCAGTGGTTGCGCGCGGCGGCCTGACCGGCTTCGCCGCCCTGCTCGACGGCCCGGCCGCGCACGTGGTGCTCGATGCCGTGGTACCGGACTCCACCACCGCCGGCGATCTGGCTGACGTGGTGGCGGCACTTGCACCGCGTCATCTGCGCCTGGAAAGCATGGTGGATGGACGCAACCGCCTCGCTTCCCAAGAGCGCCTCGACCACGACTACGCGGCGGCGCACGATGCCTATCGCGACGCCCCCGGCGCACTGCTGCTCACCCCCAGCGAAGGGACTGACACCGCCACGTGGCTGGCCCAGGTCCTCGGCCGCTGACAGCAGGTGCGTGTCGCCTGCATGGCGGCCAGGATGCCAAGTCGCGGCAGACCTACGGCGGCAACAAGCCGGTTGAACGACTGCCGCCATCTCTGTCGTTTCGCAGCTTCAACCCCCGGTCCTCGAGTGGTTGGCCTGTCCATGTTTTAGCCTTCGGCGCCTGTCCATGTTTTAGCCTTCGCGCTATCGGAACAGGTTCGTTGACCGCAATCGTCCGTCAGAGGTCGGTGGCGGCGTCAATTGGTGCCTGTCCTCGTTTTTTGGCGGATGCCGTGCAGGCCTGCACGGCGCCAGTACGTTCGCCATGCTGCTGAGGCCGCTTAACGCTTGATCCCCAACTGACAAGTTGCTAACTTAGTCATTCGCCGCGGCGCCGTCATCAGCGCCAGTCTGTCTGTTGGAATTGTGCGAGAATCATCGATCCACCACGTACGTCGATCACAGAACACCGACGGCAAAGGCAACCATACATGAAATCAACGGTCATCTATGCATGCGCAATGCTGTTTCTGCTCAGCATTCACACCATGTTTGCCGCTGATAATGGCGGAATTGCGATACGTGATGGGCAGACAATAGTGTTCGTTGGTGATTCCATAACGGTTGCAGCGGCAGGTCCAACCGGCTATGGCACACTGCTCCTCTCCGCGTTGAAATCGAATGGCATCGTACTGAAGTCATATTGCGCAGGAGGTAGTGGAGCAAACTCGACGGATTTGCTCACCAATAAATACCTTTTCCCATCTGCACTCGCACGCAAGCCAGATTGGATAACGATAAGTTGCGGAGTGAATGACGCAAAAAGAGATGGCAATGCATGCCCTATAGACCAATACCGGAAAAATATTACCGCAATAGTAGAACAGGCCCAAGCCGCCAATATCCAGATCCTGATCCTGACCACCACGGCATGGGAATGCCTCAAAAATGATGACTATCACAGGCGTCAAATAGAGGGGCGAAACCAGTTGCTGCAACCATACAATGAATTCTTGCGCACATTGGCAGTCGAGCGCAAGTGCTATCTTGCCGAGGTCAATACGGCATTTCAGTCCATCCAGAAGTCGGAAATCAAACAGGATGGCGTTTTGACGCTCAAGGACGGATGTCATCCCAATGTCGCAGGGCACAAGGTCATAGCCCATACGATCCTCAAATCGCTGGGAGCGTCGGACCAACAATTGCAACAGGCGGAGGCGCTCTGGACAGCGTCCATTGCCGAGTCTGCTGCCAAGCCTTGACCCATCATGCGGTATGCCTCGGTTGGGAGGGGTGGTTGGGTCGCACCCCACGCCTACCAGCCAGGCGGCCGCTTTTCAAATCTGCGAAACTTTCAGGACGTTATCGAGTCAGGGCAGCGTCCCGTCGAGGCGCAGCACGGCCCAGTTCGTGCGGCTGTTGCAGATGACGAGCTTGCGCTTGGCATCGTAGGTGAAATAGGTCCACGAACCCGGCTTGGACATCCACGCGGGCAGCGCCACGGGCAAGGTCTTCCACACCAGCGCCGTCGGATCGAAGGTGCGGAGTCCCTGTTCGCAGAGCAGCAGGTACGTGTCGAGATGCGCGAGATAGGTCCCCGCCACGATCGGGGTGGCATCCATCTGGTTCGTCGACGTCAGCACCGCATGTTCGTTTGTCGCCACGTCGTAGACGTACAGCTGGTCGCGGGTCAGCAGTGGCTCCTTCGTGCGCCAGCAGTTGCCCCAGTAGAAGACTACCTTGCAGCGCCGGCTGTCGACCATCGCCACGCCTCCCGCGGCGTAGGAGTTGAAGCCGACCGGTCGACCGTCGTCGCCCTTGAGCACCGACCAGGTGCCTGCCTTGAGGTCGTAGCTGGCGACGTTCCAGGCGTCGAAGTAGAACAGCTTGCCGGTGCCAGGGATCGCGGTGAGCACAGTTTCGTACTGATCGGTGCGCTTGAGCTTGGGATAGGCCAGCTGCTTCCAGGTGCGCCGCGCCACATCCATCATCCAGAAGGTGTAAGTGGCGGTGCCGTTGTTCAGCGCATACTTGGGATGCTCGTTGGGGACGCCGGCGTTGGCGCCGTTGATGAGATAGAAGGCGTCGTCATCGGGCGACCAGGTGATGCCCTTGTAGAGATGCCGCGGACACGGGGTCGGTTCGATCCGGTTCTCATCGTACGGGTACGAGGTGACAGCCGGGTCCTTGGAGCGCGCACCCGCTTGCCAGTTGCTGCGCTTGAAGAGCTCCAACGCACCCGAGATCGGGTCGAAGGTGTAGACGCTGTCGGAGTAGTTGTTCGGGATCATCTTTCCTGCCGGGGCGGTGGTGTAACCGTCCATGGTCATCACCACTCCCAGCGAGCCGCAGTAGGCCAGCGAGGAGAAGGAGTTCACCCAGAACTGCCGTCCGCCCTGCCACGGCTCGGGGATGATGGTCTTGGGCGTGATCTCGACCCACTGGTTGGCGGGAAAACGTTTCTCCGCCTCAGCCGCCAGGACGGGATCGGGTCGGCAGCCGACGGGCAGCGGGGGGACGTCGGCGGCGTGGACGGGTGCGATGCAGCAGGCGAAGGCGACGAGGCAGGCGGGGGTGGACAGACGCGACATGTGGGGACTCCAGGTTTGAAGAGACAACGCCGACCTATTTCTTTCCGGTTCCGGCGGTCAGCTTGTAGAAGTGCACGTCCTCGTTGATGCCGGTCACGACCACGAAGGCGTTCAGAGCCGGCACGTAGCGCCAACGGCCGAAGGGTCCGTGGGGTTTGCCCTTGGGAGCACCAGCGGGGTTGTTGGCCGTCCAGGCCCTGGTCGTCGGATCGAGGACATACACGGTATCGTCCCGACCGAAGCGGACGTATGCGTCGGCAACCGGATCGTACTCGAAGCCAACCTGGAAGCACTTGTCCCCCTTGCCGCCAGTGAGGGCGACCTCCTGCATGGGGGCTTCAGCCCTGGCATCGTAGAGCTGCGCCTTGGCATCCCCCACCAGGACGACCACCTGGCCCCGCTTGCTGTCCATGGCCAGGGCGGAGTAGCCCGTGGTGTCGACCTTGCTCTTCTTGTTCCACGTCTTGGTTTCGGAATCGTACGACCACAGCGAGCACCAGCCGCCATCGTTGCGACCGCCCCACCACAGCTTGCCGGTCGCCGGATCATAGGTGCACATGTTGTCATAGCCCGAAGGCACCGGGGCCTTGTCAGCGTCCCGCTTCCAGGTGTTGGCCGCCGCGAAGTCGCAGGTCCACACCTTGTTGCAACTGCCCCAGCCAGACCGGAAGATGGCTCCGCCCAGGGCGAAGAACCTGTCGGCATGCGCGAGGTAGGCGAGTCCGCCATAGGTATGGCGGGACTGCGGCGTGCCGTCGGGGTTCTGGTCCGAATTGTCATCCTTCGGATCGGCGAAGGGTTCCGTCAGGCGCTTCCAGCTCAACTTGGTGCAGTCAAAGGCGTACAGTTCATTGCCACCGTAGTCCGCGTGACCGCCGCCGAACAGGATCAGGCGGTTGCGCTTGGTATCCAACGCCCCACCGCTCCAGGCGTCGATGACGCCTGATGGACCGCAGATGCCCATGGCCTTGGGGAACTTCTCCCGCTCGGCCGCCACCTTGCCCATGGCTGTCCCGGGGATCGCCAGCCAGCTGTTGGCCGGCATTTTCAGGACCGGGTGGTCGGCTGGCAGTTCGGCTGACGCGCAGGAACCGTGGGTCAGCAGGGAGAGGGCGACGGCCAGCAGCATGCCGGGAGTGACAGCGGATACGTGATGCAGGTTCGGCATGGAGGCTCCGGTGTGACGAGGTGCAGGGATCCGTCGCCGCTAGCGGCCGGCCTTGGGCGCGGGTTGTCCCGTTCGAGGCAGACGATGGGCGATCGCAGGATGGCCTGCATCGCCTCGGCTGAGCAGTCATCCCGCACGGATTCGACGCCCGCCATGACATGCCTGAACCGGTCAAGCGAATCGCCTGTGCCAGCAGCGAGCACTGCTCGCAACGCGAAGCGGAGCACTCGAGATCGGAATCGGGATAACGGATATGGAGCAGCGTCTGCACGCCATCCTTCACCGTCGGAATATCCCAGTTCTGTGCGAACAGGGCGACCGATGACGGCGGAGCGATGCAGCCCAACGCAGTGCAGCCGGTGCGTTCGACCTGCTGCCCGTTGATGATCGACTGGGTGAGGAAGCCGGCGATGCGTTCCTGCCATCCACCGATGGCGTGCGTGATGATCTCGCGGAGCGCCCCGTGGATCTGCCCACGCACCCGGGGAGGGCCGGCGAGTTCGATGACGGTGGGCGGAGGCACGGCTTTTGCGTCCTTGTCAGTATGATAAGTTTTTAATATCGACTATCTTAATACTATAACGTAGTGATGCCCGGGTGTGACCCTGAACGCGTGTAAAGTCGTAAGTCTTGTTGCAACAACGTTCTTCTCCACACTGCAACGTCGATCCAACGGTCAGCGAGACTCCTACCGCTGCTTGCGGTGTGGGCCATATGGACCTATGAGCACACTGTGCCCCTCCCCCGTCACCTCCTGGTCCACGACGAGCGCCCTGGCGCCCAATCGGGCCGGCTTCGTGCTGTCGGAGGTCGTTCGTTGGCTGCTATCGGCCGTCAGCGGCCGGAGGCGGCGTCAGTCGGTGCGTGTCCACGTTCTTCCTCGGGCCGGCTTCGTGTTGTCGGAGGTCGTTCGTTGGCTGCTATCGGCCGTCAGCAGCCGGAGGCGGCGTCAGTCGGTGCGTGTCCACGTTCTTCGGTCTGAGATTCAGCCTTGCCACGGTAGGCGATGTAGCCATGGGGATTCACCTGGAGAGCACAACGCCAGAAGCGTGCGGTTGTAGGCATATCATTCACAGCGGCGTCTCCATCAGGGTATGTTCAAGTGCAACAGACTGAGGAATCAACCCGGGTCGTTTCTCATAATGTGGCACCGATCTTGGGCACCATCTCGTTCATGGCGTAGCTGACGAACCACTGGCCCAACTGCGTTAGTTCATACGCCTTGTCGTCATCAAACGCGGAGACCATAAGCCGCCCCTGCGGACGAGGAGACCGCGATTGCTTCCTCAGGAAGTTCCCAGCGCCATCAGTCTGTCGATGCTGACGGATCACGCGCCCGACCGTCAGATCATGGAAGTAGAGCTTGAAAAGATCTGCTTCGGCGGAGTCCTCTCGCACTTGTCCACGCCCCATCTCCTGCCAGACATCGCTCCGAGTCGCACCTGGAGCACGATAGATCGCACGCAGCACAGCGAAATGGCCGTCGGTGTACTTGTCGACCCACTCGATGAACAGCTTTACCACATCGTCGGAACAGATCTTCGCTGATGCAGCGGAGGCCAGGATGTTGCGGATCAGGACTCGCCTGTCCTCGCTTTCAGCAGCAGACCTATCCCGGAATGACTTATTCAAAAGCGACATATACTCTGGCCCCTCGATGCGCTTCTGCACCTCAGGATCCTGCAAGTTGATCCGGGCCATCACCTCTTCGATGGTCTTGCCGATCTCTCGTAACTCGTCAGCCTGCATGCGAATCCACGCATGAAACATGCGGTTGATCTTCTCTTGCTCTCCCTCCGACCATGCGCTTCCAATGCCACCGAAGACACCACCGGCGAATGGGATTGTGCCACTGATGACCGCCAGCGCAAATCGCGCGTACTTGGGCCCGTTGCCCTTATTCAGTTCACACCGCAATGCCTCATCGGGATCAACGATGTCGTTCACTTGAATGTCTCCATGTCGGCCAATCTTCTCATGGCCGATCGACCTTAAGCTAGAGGGAGGAATAGAATCGGGCTATGACTTCGCTCTCGGCCTCTGTCTTGGAGATTAGGTCTGATCCTCGGTCGTCGCGTTCGGGCCATTCACCTTGCATGAAGCAATCCCCTGATCGCGAGATTGAGGAGTCGAGTACCCTTCGCTAACCCCGATCACCTGACTGTTGGCAGTCTTCAAGTTGAACCGAGGCTTGCCTGCCTTGTCGTTGAACTTCTCGTATCTGGAGTCGAGGGGGCTATTGACCTTCACCGATTCGAGTCCGTTCAGCGCGGCAGTCTTCGTTGTGTATAGCTCGCTCGTGAGGATCTTCTCCCCATTCGCGGCATGAAGGTTGAAGAAGAACTGGCCGTTCGTGGCCTTCCTGAGCAGAAACCGTGGACAGGCACACATTGTTCAACTGTAAATCAACCACTTACAGCGCAACCGGCAACGAAACCCCTGCGAATACTTGATATGGGTCTGTTTAGATCCATAAGCGGTACATGCCTCTTCCCCGTCATCTCCTGGTCCATGACGA
>JALHRW010000090.1 GCA_022841245.1 Planctomycetota bacterium | reverse complement strand
CAGCAGCAGCGCGGCCATCGCCCGGGCCTGATCCGGATCGACCATGTCGGCATGCCATCGCCCGACGATCCACTCGCCCAGCTGGCGCAGCCCGGGGTGCCCGGCGAAGCCGCCAGCGGGCATCCCGTCGAGACCGGGCCAGCGCGCATCGCGACGCAGCGGCGAACGATGCAGGGGATCATCGGCCTGGTGCGGCACGCGCAGCTCGACCGGGCCGGAGTCGTGGTCCGGGCACAGGTGGATGCCGCCGACCAGGAACGGATGGCGACGATCCGCCGTATAGACCACGCGATGGCGCCACGGCAGCAGCAGCCAGGCATCGGCTTCCAGGACACAGTGCTGGCCATCCACCTCGACCGTGCCGAGGCCCTGGCGGCACCACAGCAGCATGCGGCTGCCGACCCGCGGGTTCTCCACCCGCTGCCCGGCGGCGAACTGGTAGTGGTTGGCGTGCAGGACCAGCGGAGCGCCCATGCCGGCATCCTAGGCCTGAGCGGAAAAGACAACTTCGGATCAGCCCCGACCCCATCGCCATGGTCCAGACGCCTAAGCTGGCCGGCATGCCAGCCACCTCCCGCGACCGCGTCCGCGCCTTCCTCGCCCGCAGCCACGCCGACCGCGTGCCGATCAACTACTGCGCCAACGGCGGCATCGACCGCCGATTGAAGGCGCACTTCGGCCTGCGCGCCGACGACGGCGAAGGCCTGCGCCAGGCGCTGGGCGTCGACTTCCGCGGCGTCGGGCCGGCCTGGCGCGGCGGCCGACTGCATCCCGAGCAGCCCGGCGTCGATGTCGACGCGCTGTGGGGCATCCATCGCCGCTGGGTCGAGCATCCCAGCGGCGGCTACCACGACTTCTGCGCCTGGCCGTTGTGCGAGGCCGACGAGGCCGCGGTGGCGGGGTGGGCGCTGCCCGATCCCGACGCCTACGACTACGGCGTGATCACCGGGCAATGCGAGCGCTTCGCCGACTACGGCCTGCACTTCGGCGGAGCCGGCAACGGCGACATCCTCAACAGCACCGGCATGCTCATGGGCATGGAGCGGGTCTATGCCGCCCTCGCCGGCGACGATCCGGCGTGGGAGCTGCTCGCCACGCGCAAGCTGGCCCACGACCTGGCAGTGACCGGGCGCAGCCTCGCCGCCGCCGGCGGGCGCATCGACTTCGTGTGGACCGGCGAGGACCTCGGCAGCCAGCGCGGACCGCTGTGCTCGCTGGCGACGTGGCGGCGCATCCTGCGGCCGTGGCACCAGCAGCTCATCGACGTGGCGCGGGCGCACGGCGCCGCGGTGATGGTGCACAGCTGCGGCGCCAGCAGCCCGTTCTTCGACGACCTCATCGCCATGGGCGCGGCCGCCATCGACACGCTGCAGCCGGACGCCGCTGGCATGGACGCGTTGCGGCTCAAGCGCGGCTGGGGCGACCGCCTCGCCTTCCACGGCGGCATCGGCACCGGCGGGGTGGTGGCCAACGGCAGCGCCGCCGAGGCCCGCGCCGAGGCCGAGCGCGTCCTCGCTGCCTACATGCCGGGCGGCGGCTACGCCTTCAGCCCGGCGCATGCCCTGCAGGACGACACCCCGGTGGAGAACGTGCTGGCGATCTACGCCGCCGCGCACGACGCCGGCTGCTACCGGATGGCGGCATGAGCCCGACCCCGCTGATCGCCGACCTGCGCGACCAGGGCGAGCTGCCCGCCGCCGGCACCGACCTGCGCGCCAGCCTCACGGTCGACGGTTTCCTGCTGCTGCGCGACCTGCTGCCGGCAGAGCGCGTGCTGGCGGTGCGCCAGCTGATCGTCGGCATGATGCAGGCCGAAGGCTGGCTGCTCGCGACTGACCCGCTGCACGCCCGGCCCGACCTGCCGCTGGAGGGCACCGAGCGGCACCGGCCGCTCTACCGCCGGCTGCTCCACCACCCGGAGTTCACCGCCCTGGCGCACGCGCCGGAGCTGCTCGCCGCCGTCGGTGCCGCGCTCGGCGGCCCGGTGCAGGTGCACAAACGCGTCATCGCCCGCCTCGCTCCGCCGCACCAGCCGCCGACCCAGCCTCACCAGGACTTCCAGTACATCCGCGGCAGTCTCGACACCTTGACGGCGTGGATCCCGCTCGGCGATTGCCCGCGTCGACTCGGCGGTTTGGCCGTGCTGCCGGGCAGCCACCGCCTCGGCTTCCGCGAGCACGTGCGCTCGACCGGTGCCGGCGGCTTCGGCGTGCCGACCGACGGCATCGCCACGCCGTGGCTGTCGACCGACTACCGCGCCGGCGATGTGCTGCTCTTCCCCGCCTGCACCATCCATGCCGCCCTGCCCAACCGCTGCGTGCACGAGATGCGGCTGTCGGCGGACTTCCGCTACCAGCGTCCGGACGAGGCGATCGACCCCGACAGCCTGCGGCACCACTACGGCCTCGACTGAGGCTCGGCCGGGCAGTGGTGGCGCGGCCGGCTGCGGCACCACCATCCCGGCATGCTGCCGCATGTCCGCTACCTCCACGGCTTCGGCTCCGGCCCGCGCAGCGAGAAGGGCGCCGCCCTCGGGCTCGCCCTCGCCGGCAGCTACGCGAGCTATGCCGTCTGCGACCTCGAAGGCGGCGACTTCCGCGGGCTGACCATGGAGCGGATGCGCGAGCGCGTGATCGCCTGCTGTCCGCACGATGGCCGCACCGTGCTGATCGGCTCGTCGCTCGGCGGCTACCTCGCCGCCTGGCTGGCCGCCGGCCACGCCGTGCCCGGGCTGGCCGGCATCCTGCTCATCGCCCCGGCCTTCGGCTTCACCACCCGCTGGGCCGAGCGCCTCGGCGTCGACGGCGTGGCGGCGTGGCGGCGCGATGGCCAGCTGCCGTTCTTCCATCACGGCGAGCAGCGCGAACTGCCGCTCGGCATCGGCTTCCTGCAGTCGTGCGAAGTGCTGCCCGAGGAACCGGGCGATCCCGGCGTGCCCTGCGTCATCGTGCACGGACGCGGCGACGAGACCGTCGACCACCGCCGCTCGCTCGCCTTCGCTTCCGCTTATCCCGCGGTCGAACTGCATCTGGTGCAGGGCGACCATCGCCTCAACGATCCCCGCCACCTCGAACTCATCACGCTGGCCACACGCGATCTGCTGGCGCGCGCCTGATGGCCCAGCCCTTCGCCCCTGACCCGCCGCCGGCGCCGGTCGACTTCCACCTGCACAGCACGGCCAGCGACGGCGACCTGCCGCCCTCGCACGTCGCCTCGGCGGCGCGCAAGGCGTGGCTGTCGCACTGGGCCCTGACCGACCACGACACCCTCGCCGGCTGGCGCGCCATCGCCGGTTCGCCCGGCCTGATCTGCGGCGTCGAAGTCACCGCCGGAGCCGAGGACCGCGAGGTCCACATCGTCGGCCTGGCCATCGATCCCGAGCATCCCGGTCTGGCCGCGCTGCTCGCCGGCATCCGCCAGCGCCGCATCGAGCGCCTCGACGTCCTGCTCGCCCGCCTGCCCGACGACGTGCGCCGCGGCCTGACCGCCGCCGAGGTCAAGCCGCCCGAGGCCGACTGCGTCGGCCGCCTGCACCTCGCTCGCGCTCTGACCCGCAGCGGCGGTGTGGCCAGCGTGCGCGACGCCTTCGCCTTCCACCTCGCCGACGAGCACCTCGCCGACGCCTCGCTGCCGCAGTTCCCGCCGATCGGCGAGGTCGCCGCGACCATCCGCGCCGCCGGCGGGGTGGCCATCCTCGCCCATCCGGGGGCCTACCGCTCGCTGGAGGTCGCCGCCCGCCTGGCCAACGGGCTCGACGGCGTGGAATGCGCACATCCCGGCCTCGACCGCGAATTGCAGCAAGGCCTGTTGGGACTGTGCGCCGAACGGAAGCTGCTGGTCAGCATCGGCAGCGACACGCACCGCATCTCGGCGACCAGACGGCCGGGATCGGTGCGGCTGACGGCGACGCTGCTGGCGCCGCTGATTGAGCGGGTGGGAAAAGGCGCGTAAACGGCGCGGGAAGGAGAAGAGGTCGGCTGGGAGCTGGGAGCTGGGAGCTGGGAGCTGGGAGCTGAGCTCGGCGACCAGCGGCCAGCGACCAGCGGCCAGCGACCAGCGGCCAGCGGCCAGCAGCCAGCGGCCAGCAGCCAGCAGCCAGCAGCCAGCAGCCAGCGGCCAGCGCGCAAGCGTGGCATCTCGGTTCCCTTCCTCACCCCAGACCCGCCCCGGGCTCGGCGTCAAGGCTTCCCGCTGCGCGGCGCGCTGCGCGCGGCCTTGACCCCTGCGCGCGGGGCGGGTCTGGGGTTCGAAAGGGAACCTCAACATGCCTCGCTATACACGACTCATCGCCTTCCAGCACAGCCGGATCCTGGTGCAAACGGTATCCGCGACGTCACGGACCATGCGCGGCGAGGGCGACATCGTTTCGCAGCTGCGCCGCGCGAGCATGTCGGTCGCGGCGAACATCGCCGAAGGCGCCGAACGCGGTTCCGACCGCGAGTTCATCCGGTTCCTCCGCATCGCGGACGGATCCAATGCCGAAGTACACGCGCTGGTGACCATCGCGGAGGACGCGCAGCTGATCGACGCCGCCACCGCGGCGGGGATCCGCGATCAGGCGGCCGGCGTCGGCCGCCTGATCGGCGGGCTCATCCGGCGCTGCGCAAGCGGCGGATGAGCGCCGTCAGCATCCGGCCCGGACGTAGCTACTGGCTGCTGGCGGTCGCTGGCCGCTGGTCGCTGGTCGCTGGCCGCTGGTCGCTGGTCGCTGGCCGCTGGCCGCTGGTCGCTGGTCGCTGGTCGCTGGCCGCTGGCCGCTGGTCGCTGGTCGAAGCCAGCAGCTAGTGGCTAGTAGCTAGCCGCAACAATTCGACTTCCGCCTCGCGCGACCAGCACCCATCCTTCAGCTTGGGGCCGATCGACGGATACTTGGCGACCAGGGCGGCCAGCTCGGTCAGGGGGAAATCGCCGAGGTCGGGGTAGACCAGGATCTTGCCGCTGATCTTGCCGGTCTTCACCGCTTCGAGGCCTTCGATGGCGCCGCCGAAGCCGGTCACCGCGCCGACCGACAGATTGGTGTCGAGCTGGTTGGCCAGGACCTTGCCGAGAACGACCTGCATGTCCTCCATGGTCGAGCCCGAGGTACCGACGAAGTACAGGCCCTTGCGCACGTAGGCGTCGAGGTCGATCGGACCGCTGACCTCGCTGGGGATGCCAGCGAAGATGTTGACGATGCCGCCGTCGGCGCTGTCGGCGACCGCGCCGGCGACCACCGCCGGCACCGGCACCATGACCATGTGGTAGCGCGAGCCACCGGTCGGCTTGCCGCCGGCCTTGGGGTTGAACAGGCGGAAGGACACGCCGCGCCGCTTGGCCACCGGCTCGGCCTTGCCTCCGAGCACGGCGAGGCGCTCGTCGCTCATATCGCTGCCCTCGACCGCGGTCCCGCCGGCGGCCAGCGAGACCAGGCGCAGGACCGCCATCGAGCCCATCGGGCCGGCGGCGCCGATGACATGCACGCGATCGCCCGGACGCACCTCGCCAGTGGCGGGGATGCGCGCCTGGGCCTCGGCCGGACGGTTGCTGGTGGTGCCGACGATGCGCACGTTGCCGTAATGCACGCGGCCGACCGGGGTCGAGACCGGGGCGCCGTAGGTGCCGCCGCCCTGGGCGAGCAGGACCAGGCCGTCGGTGGCGACCAGTGGCCACAGCGCTTCGAGGAACGCGGCGTTGGCGCCGACCACGATCAGGTCGTCGATCGAGCCGGGCTTCAGCGCGGCAGTCTCGACGCAGGTGAAGCCGGGACGGTTGCACGCCGCGCCGAGGCACAGCAGCTTGGCCGAGCGCTTCAGATCGAGGCCGGCGAGATCGACGCTGGCGCCCGGCGCGACGGCGAGCAGCAACGTGCCGCCCTGCTTGAGCAGCTGGCGCTCGCGGTGGATGAAGGCCTCCTCGACGCAGGCCCACGGTTCGACCAGGGCCAGCTGGCTGGCCGAGCGGTCATCGGGCACCGCGATCAGGTAGCTGGTGCCGTCGGCAGCGACGGTGGTGCGCTCGTCGAGCAGGACGTACTGCTGCAGCCCGCCCTCGAAATTGTAGCCGAAGGCGCCGTTGCTCTTGTCGGTCTTGAGGTCGCGCCAATCGGCCTGGACCAGGTAGCGGCCGCCGGGCTTGACACTCGTCACCTGCGCCCCGACCTCGACCACGCGGATGACCACTTCATGTCCCGGCACGGTCGGCTGGCCGTCCGGCACGTAGCTGGGGATGCTCGTGAGGATGCTCTCCGCCAGGTGCGCCTTGACCGGGGTCTTGCGCGCGTGCTGGTCGAACTGGTGCAGCAGCTTCATGTCGCTGAAGCACAACCCGACGCACTCGACCTTGCCGAGGATCTGGGTCGGCCCCGGCCGCAGCACCGGCTTCGAGCGGTTGAGCTCGAGCTTGTCGGGGCCGACGAGCTGGACGGCCTGCTGGGTGGTGGGGAGGGTGGCGGTTGGCATGGCGGGCAGGATGTTGACCAGGGGTTGACGTCGCAACCGTCGGACCGGCAGACCCGGACGGCGACGGACAATATCGTGCTACCCTATACGGACTCCTTCACCATGTCTGCCAGCGCTCCGCCCATATCCAGCCGCGCGGAGGACCGCTTATCCCGTCACCATGTTGACCCCGTCCTTCCCGCCCCTAGCTTCCTGAGCGTCAGGGACTTCGCACATGGCCAAGCTCACGGTAATGTTCGGCGCCGACCCGCAGTCGGAGCATTCACTCGACAAGGACCAGATGAAGGTCGGTCGAGCGATGGACTGCGATATCGTCGTCGACAACCTCGGCGTCAGTCGCCACCACTGCACCATCGTCAAGGATGGCGAGGGCTGGGCGGTGGTCGACGGGGGGTCGAACAACGGCACCTACGTCGGCGGCTCCAAGGTCCAGAAGCACACGCTCAAGCACGGTGACCGCATCGTCCTGGGCAAGCACTCGCTGGTGTATGATCAGCACGGTTACGCCGCCAACGCCGCGGCCGCCTCGGCCAAGAAGGGCCCCGGCGCGATGGGCGGCGAGATGACCATGTTCGTCGACCAGGCTCAGCTGGCCAAGGCGATGGCCTCCGAAGTCGGCGGCAAGCGCATGGCCCTGGCCCTGAAGCAGGGTGGCCGCGACGTCGTCGTCCCCCTGCTCAAGGACGAGACCACCCTCGGCGCCGCCGACAGCATCGACATCCCGGCCAAGGGCTTCCTGGTCAAGCCGGTGCAGGCCAAGGTCGTGCGCAACCAGGCCGGCCACCGCATCGTCGGCATGGGCGGCTGGCGCGCGGTCAAGGTCAACGGCCAGAAGGTGGTCGACGCCCCGCTGAAGGCTGGCGACGTCATCCAGATCGCTGGCACGTCGTTCACCTACCGTCCTGCGTAAGCCCGTAGGGCTTGGTCGCTCCGACCCACCCATGATCCGCTGCCGAAACCTCGCGTTTTTCGCGATCGCCCTGCTGCTGTCTGCCTGCGCTGGCGGCGGCCGCGGTGACGCTCCGGCTCCGCCACGCCCGCTCGGCCTGCGCTGGGAGCAGTTCCCCGACATCCCCATGCCGTCCGGCTGGCTGCCGCTGGCCGGCGACGACCACGTCGCCATCGCCATCGCCAACGGCACCGTCCGTCGCCTGTCGGTGGCGCTGCAGGCGCCAGCCGCCCGCGCCGAGCTGCAACCGCCCGAGGCGATGACCCGCTACGTCGGCGGACCGCTCACCGACAGCGGCTGGACGCGCGTCGGCGAGGGCCGCCTGTCCGACACCAGCCAGCATTGGAGCAAAGGCGCCGAGAAGCTGCACGTCGAGGCCAAGCGCATCGATGGCCTGGTCGTCATCCGCTGGCGGTTGGAATAGGGCCAGCGGCCAGCGGCCAGCGGCCAGCGGCCAGCGGCCAGCAGCCAGCAGCCAGCGGCCAGCGGCCAGCGGCCAGCCCAGGGTCACCGGCCTTGCGGACTTGTGGTTTCCCGTACCGTGCCCCCTCTTTTCCCGGCTCACGCACCGTAACGGATCCACCATGCACCGCATCGTCCTGCTCCTCACCACCGCCGCCCTGATCCTCGCCCAGGAGGGCGGTCCCAGCCCGGTCGGCCCCAGCTCCCCGGTTCCCGGCGGCGCACCTGGCGCGGCCCCGGCAGCCGGCGGTTTCCAGCAGTACGGCCTCTTCCTCTTCCTCGGCCTGATGGTGCTGATGATGTGGTTCATGGTCATCCGCCCGCAGAAGAAGGAGGAGAAGCGCCGCAAGGAGATGATCGATTCGACCAAGCGCGGCGACGAGGTGGTGACCATCGGCGGCGTGCACGGCACGGTCGAGGCGGTCGGCGAGGCGACCATCGACGTGCGCGTCGGCAAGGGCAGCGAGTCGATCGTCGTCACCTTCAACAAGGGCGCGGTCAGCACCAACCTGACCAACGAGCGCGCCGCCTCAGTCAAGAAGTAGCCCTTAAACCGGCCTGCGGAACCCGGAACCCAGACAATACCCATGCTCAAGCGCCTCTCGGTCATCCTTGCCGTCCTCGCCACCGCACTGCTGCTGCAGTTCCTGCAGAACAAGGTGCTGGTCGGCGACCAGGATCTGCAGGCCGAGATCCGCCTGGCGGCCGAGCAGCCGGCCGGCGCCAAGGTCTTCGACGTGGTGCTCAAGGACGTCGCCGGGAACCGCATCGAGACCCAGGCGCGCGAAGCCGACGAGATGCGCAAGCGTCTGGCCGGCAACGCCCGCGACGCCGCCATCGCGATCAAGGACCTGGTTCTCGACACCGGCTCGCACCACGTCCGGCTGACCGTGCCGGCCGAGGCCGACGACATCGCCCTGCGCCAGCGCCTCACCGGCCGGCCCTACAGCCGCGACAACGAGTCGAAGGACTTCTGGCACATCAACCTCGGCATCGACCTGCGCGGCGGCGTCGAGTTCACCTGCCGGCTGAAGAACGATCTCGGCCAGGTCGTGCCGGCCGACGAGGAGGTCGTCGCCACCCTGCGCAGCCGCCTCGACGAGCGCGGCCTGACCGAGCCGGTGGTCGCCCGCCTGTCCAACGGCGACGTGCAGATCGTCATCCCCGGAGGCACCCGGGCCGACGCCGCGCGCACCCGCAAGGTGCTGGAGACCACCGGCCGCCTGGAGTTCCGCGAGGTCATCGCCGAGTATCCCGGCCGTAGCGCCGACTCGTTCCCTTCGGGCAAGGCCGGCGACCCCGACTGCGCCTGGGTCGACCTCGGCGGCGGCCGCTACGGCTTCAACCCGCTGGTCCCGCGCGGCACCCGCCAAGACGTCATCGCGCCCAAGGAGCCGCCGCCCGGCCTCGAACCGCGTGAGTTCCTCCACCTCGGTCCGGTGCGCGTCGCCGGCAAGGACGTCGCCGACGCCGGCGAGACCCTGCACGACGGCCAGCCCGCCGTCGCCATCACCTTCAACGCGGTCGGCGCCGGCAAGAACCACGAGTTCACCACTGGCGTCAAGGAGCGCGGCGACAAGGGCAGCGGCACCGGCCGGCTCGCCATCACCTTCGACGGCGTGGTCAAGAGCGACCCGCGCGTCATCTCGCCCAGCAGCAAGGACTGCGTCATCAGCGGCCGCTTCACCAGCGAGGAGATCAAGGACCTGCGCGGCGTGCTGCGCGCCGGTTCGCTGGCGGTGACGCCGGAGATCCTCGCCGAGCGCGTGGTCGGCGCGACGCTGGGCCAGGACGAGATCAACCGCGCCATGACCACCATGTTCTGGTGCCTCAGCGCGATCATCCTGTTCCTCGCCTGGTACTACCGCCGCCTCGGTGTGGTCGCGATCTCGTGCATGGCGATCTGCGCCATGCTGACCTGGACCACGCTGGCCATCTTCGGCGCCACCCTGACCCTGCCCGGCATCGCCGGCCTGATCCTGTCGATCGCCATGTCGATCGACACCAACGTGCTGATCTACGAACGCATCCGCGAGGAGCTGCGCGACGACAAGGGCGTGCCGGCAGCGGTCGAGGCCGGCTACGACCGCGTCTTCCTCACGGTCATCGACTCGCACCTGACCACCATGGCGACCGGCCTGGTGCTGTACGTCATCGGTTCCGGCCCGATCAAGGGCTTCGGCCTGACCCTGATCGTCGGCGTCGGCATCAGCCTGTTCACCGGCATCTACGCCGGGCGCCTGATCACCGACTTCATGACTCGCCGCCTGCAAAGCATCTCGATGTCGTCGTTCTTCAAGCCGGTGCACTTCGGTTATGTCCGCCTGCGCATGGTCTCGTACATCCTCACCGCAGTCACCGCGGTCGCCGGCATCGGCTACTTCGCCTTCGGCTACAAGCTGCATCCTGGCCAGGGCTTCGACCGCAACTTCGAGATCGAGTTCACCGGTGGCACGATGGTGCAGACCTCGTTCCTCAAGCCGCTGGCCAAGGCCGACGTCGATGCCGCCCTGGCCGCTGCCTGGGCCAAGATCCCGCTGGAAGCGCGCGAAAGCAGCCTGCTCGACCCCGAGGCGATCCTCGCCCAGCCCTATTTCCCCAGCCTGGCCGAGGCCGGTGGCGCCAGCCGGCAGTGGGTCTTCCGCGTCCGCGACGTGGTCGGAGCCGGTCTCGAGCGCAAGCGCAGCGAGATCGAGGACGAGCGCGCCAAGGTCATCCGCGAGATCGAGACGTTGCGCGGCGCCACTCCGCCCGACATAGCCGGGGCCAAGCGCCTGGAGAAGGAGCGCATGGAGCCGCTGTCCACGCGCATCCGCACCGTCACCGACGAGATCGCCGGCCGCACCGAGGCGTTCAAAGTCGCCCTCGGCGAGGTCTTCGCCGGCTCGGTCAACCCGGAAGGCAGCGAGGTCGCCTCCGCCACCTTCGCCGACAACCGCCTGAGCGTGAAGGTCGCCACCCTCGACCCGGTCAGCGCGCCGCAGGCCGAGGAGATCACGCGCCGTCTCGCCCACCTCGGCCGCACTGTCACGGTGACCGCCGATGGCTCGGCCCTGGCGCTGACCGTGCAGTACGCCGACCGGCCCAGGCCGGAGGCTGGTGCCGTCGAAGAGATGGATGCGGTGGCCAAGCGCTGCCTCGCCCTGCTCGCCCAGACCGGCGTGGCCGAGAAGGACGCCAAGGAGCTCGGCGCCGTCGCCGGAGGCGCGATCGAGAGCCTGGTCGACGCCGCCGCTGGCCAGCGCGTGGTGGTGGCCCAGCCCTTCCCCGCCAGCCAGCACTTCAGCGGTCAGGTCGCCGACCGCATGAAGTGGCAGGCCCTCGCTGCCACCGTGCTCGCCCTGATGGCGATGATGCTGTACATCGCCGCCCGCTTCGAGCTCGCCTACGGCCTCGGTGCGGTGGTCAGCCTGGTCAACGTGGTGGTGCAAACCATCGGTCTGATCACGCTCTTCGGCATCCGCATCGACATGACGGTGATCGCCGGCATCCTCACCGTGATCGGCTACGCCATCAACGACACCATCGTGCTCTACGACCGCGTGCGCGAATACGTGGTCAAGATGGCGGGCCAGCCGCTCGACAAGATCCTCGACGCCGCTATTGGCGACACCATGCCGCGCACCATCCTGACCGGTGGCATGGTCATCGCCTCGCTGGCCTTCATGCTGTTCTTCGCTGGCGACTCGCTCAAGGGTTTCAGCGCCACCCTGCTGATCGGCATCCTGCTCGGCACCTATTCCTCGGTGTTCGTCGCCAGCCCGCTGCTGCTGTCGTTCCGCCGCCAGGTCCTGGCCCCGTCGGCCGAGCCGCCCGCCCCGACGGATGCCGTCGAAGCCAAGCCAGCCTGAACGCCAGGGTCCGCATGGACCCATTTCGGGTTTGGGTCTCGCCCCGGCGTTTGCTACACGCGCAACGCCTGGGCGGAATAGCGGTAATACCAGGGCCTGTTCCGGTGTCTCCTAGAGGTCCTTCCCATGGAACCGCCCATGACCAGCTGCCTGCATCGCATCGTTGCCTCCCTGTTCATGCTCGCCGCCGGGGCGCAGGCCGCTGAGGTGATCGAACTGAAGGGCGAACGCACCACAGTCCGCTTCGCCGTCGCCGATGAACTGCAGGTCACTGGGAAGCAGCGAAGCCAGGCCAAGCCGGTGGTCGCTGGCGGACGTGCCGCCGTGCAGGCAGCTGCCCGCCACCTGCTCGGATCCGGCGCCGCCGCCAAGGTCGAGCCGGTCGTCTACCTCGATGGTCGCCTCGGCGATCCGCAGTTCCGTGCCATCGCCACCCGCCGCATCCTCCTCGCTGCCGCACCTGGGCAGGACATCGCCCGGCTGGCTGCCGATCACGGGCTGACCCTGGTCGAGCCGGTGCGCGGTCAGAATGGCTGGTGGATGGCGGAACCACGCTCGCCCGACGTGTATGCCGCCATCGATGCCACCCGTACCCTGGTCCAGGATGGCCGCGCCGCGCTGGTCTGGCCGCAACTGCAGATGCCGGTCGCCGAACGATATGTTCCCAACGATCCGATGCTGGCCGACGGCCTCCTCTGGCATCTCGAGGACGCTCCTGGCATTCACGTGCAGGAGGCATGGGATCTCTACCGCGGGGCGGGCACCAACATCGCCATCATTGACGGCGGCGTGCAGGGCGACCACCTCGACCTGTCCCTGAACTACCGCGGGATGTTCAGCCGGGATTACATCAACAACGACAGCGACCCATTCCCCTCGGCCGCCGACCCTGCCGACAACCACGGTACCGCCATCGCCGGCCTGGCTGCCGCCTCCGGCGACAATGGCATCGGTACGGTCGGCGTGGCCTGGCAGGCGGGCATCATCGCCAGCAAGGTGCTGAACAGCTACAACGATGGCCGGGACTCGACCTCCACGACCCTTGCCAGCGACGCCAACCTGCGCCAAGCGATGGCACAGTCGACCATCCCCCCCTCGGTATCGCAGGAGTGCTCCGTCTCCAACTCCTCCTGGGGCCCGATCGACAATTCGCTGAACCATGGCGCCATCGGCCCGCTGACCCTGACCGGCATGCGTGAAGCCGTCACCGTCGGCCGCGGCGGCAAGGGGATTCCGCTGGTCTTCCCCGCCGGCAACGGCGGGTGGAGCAATCCCAACGGCTTGCGGCCAGGTCCGCCCTTCTCTCCCTTCCCTTCGACCCAGGACTGCACCTCGTTCGACGGCTATCTCAACCGCTACACCATCGGCGTTGCCGCCTACCAACCGATGCCGCTCACCAAGGCCTTCTTCTCCGAGAGCGGACCGAACCTGACCATCAGTGCTCCAGGCGTCGGGCTACCCACCACCGACCGCAGCACCAGGCGGGTAGCCAACACGAATCCCACGTTCGACAACCTCGGCTACACGTGGTGGCCATGGGTCAGCATCGGGAACAACGCCAACTTCGATGGTTTTGATAACTTGCCGCCGCTTGGCCAGTATGTCTGGCAGGATCCCCTCCTGGGCATCAATCCGCTCGGCCTTCCCTACCCCGATTACCTCCCCGATCCGGATAATCTGACCTACGAAAACGGCGACTACGTCCAAGGCGTCAGCGGCACCTCGGTGGCCGCGCCGCTCGTCAGCGGCGCCGCCGCCCTGATGATCCAGGCCCGGCCCGAGCTGAGCTGGCTCGATGTGCGTCAGCTCATGATGCACCGCGGCCAGGACTTCCAGCTTCCGCCATTCCCGACCGTGCCCACCGGCACGATCTACAAGGAGGGCACGGGGAGCCACACCTGGTGGGGACGCTGGCGCAACAACGCCGCCGGTCTCGCCTACAACAACTGGTATGGCTTCGGCACCATCGACGTCGGCCGCTTCATTTTCGGCGGCACGGGCAACCTAGCTGATCGCTATGCCACCACCGCCCGCGACGAACCCGGCGCCCTGCGCTGGCCGCTGATGCCGGCGATGCAGACGGATCCGCTCACCTTCGAAGCATCCTATGCCCTTCCGGTCCCCGGGGACGTCGGCTATCCCAGCGACCCCAACAGCATCCTGGATGCGCCCTTCCACCCCCCCTATCCAGTCGACAATGTGCCGGATGGCGTGCCCTTTCCGATGGATCCGCTTTCTAGCCGCGTCCGCCACCTCGCCATGCCGATCACCGGCGTACCGCCGCGTTTCCGTGTCGACGCCGTCGAACTCACCGTCACTCTGCTCGACGTCGGCTCCAGCTCCTACGCGCCCACCGCGGTCCCCCCCCCGGCGAATAACGGCGCCTCGTGGGGCGAATACCAGGTCTGGCTGAGCTCGCCCAACGGCACCACGGCCCTCATGGGCCGTCAGCGCCCTGGCGTCCTCATCCCCACCGACAATACGCTGACGGTGACGATGACCGAATTGTTCCACACCAACGAACTGATCACTGACGGCATCTGGACCTTCAGCATCATGGACGAGGTCAACAACGCCACGAGCGGCACTGGCCACGACAACGCCATCCAGGCCCGGGTCCATGCTCTCGGCCTGAAGATCTACGGCCACCAGACCTACGCCACTCCGAGCCTGGCCGCGCCGGCCAACAACGGTGTCGCCAGCAACGAGGGCGATCAAGCCATCGACCTGGACGGCAGCGGCTTCGCCCGTAGCGCCAGCGGGTTGGCCGCGACCCAGGTCTACTGGCAGCCGACCGCCCCCGCCGCCGGCCCGGTGGTCGAGATCCCGACCACTGTGGTGTCGGATACGCGCCTGCGCGCCTATGTCCCGGCCAGCCTGCTCAACCCGGCCTCACCCGGCACCGCCACCGTGTTCGTCGCCAACGCGGCGCTGGTGGTCGGACGCGCCGGCGGCATCGACGCCTTCGATGGCCCCAACACCCTGCTGCCGACAACTGTGGGCGGAGTCGCGGTCGATCGCCACATGAAGCGCTGCCCAGGGACCGATGACCGGCAGTTCCGCTACTCACGCCGGCCGACGCTGACGCCGATCCCGGATATCAGCCTGCCCAATGGCGGTCCCATTTCGGTCAGCACAATCGCCTTCGACGCCGACGTGGCTGCCGGACTGGGCATACCGGCCGCCGAAACCCTCACCATCTCGATCAAATCCTTCAACCCTTTCTTCCTCCCGGCCAGCAACATCACCGTCACCGGTCCCCCAGGCACCAGCACCGTCGCCGGACCGCCGAACACCGTCACCGTCACCGGACCGGGCGCTACCGGCAACGGCACCTACGTGATCAATGCAGCGACCACCGGCTCCAGCAGCGGCTTCGCCTTCATCGAAGTCACCGCCACTGACGGCGTGCTGACCACCACACGTGCCTTCCGCGTCGTCATCCCGACCGATGAGGATCCCAACAGCTGCGGCGGAGGCATGGGCCTCGCGCTACTCGGCCTTCCGCTCGCCGCCTGGTTCATCCGCCGCCGTCGCAAGTAGGACGGGGCTTCACCCCGCGTTGGGTGCGTCTCGACACGGGCTGAAGCCCACGGATCCCTCGACAAGCCTCACAGCATGCGCTTGAGGAACCGTCCGGTGTGCGAGGCCTCGACGCGCGCGACCTGCTCAGGAGTGCCTTCGGCGACCAGTTGACCGCCGCGCGCGCCGCCTTCGGGGCCGAGGTCGACGACCCAGTCGGCGGTCTTGATGATGTCGAGGTTGTGCTCGATCACGACCACGGTGTTGCCTGATTCGACCAGCCGTTCGAGCACGGTGAGCAGCTTGCGCACGTCCTCGAAGTGCAGGCCGGTCGAGGGCTCGTCGAGGATGTACAGCGTCCGCCCGGTGTCGCGCTTGGCCAGTTCGCGCGCCAGCTTGATGCGCTGCGCCTCGCCGCCGCTCAGCGTGGTCGAGCTCTGGCCGAGGGCGATGTAGTCGAGGCCGACGTCGATCAGCGTCTGCAGCACGCGCGCCACCGGCGGGTGGGCGCGGAACAGCTCGAAGGCCTCGCCGACCGGCGTGTCGAGCACGTCGGCGATCGACTTGTGGTGGTACTTCACGCGCAGCGTCTGCTCGTTGAAGCGCCGGCCGTGGCACACTTCGCAGGGCACGTAGACGTCGGCGAGGAAGTGCATCTCGACCTTCTTCACCCCGTCGCCCTCGCAGGCCTCGCAGCGTCCGCCTTTGACGTTGAAGCTGAAGCGGCCTGGCTCGTAGCCGTAGAGCTTCGATTCGCGCATGCTGGAGAAGACGTTGCGCACGTGGTCCCACACCTTGGTGTAGGTCGCCGGATTGCTGCGCGGCGTGCGCCCGATCGGCTGCTGGTCGATGCGGATGACCTTGTCGAGGTGCTCGAGGCCGACGATCTTGCCGTGCGCGCCAACCTCCTCGGTCGCATCGTTAAAGTGGTTGGCCAGGGCGGGGTAGAGGATGTGGTTGAGGAAGCTGCTCTTGCCCGCACCGCTGACGCCGGTGATGCAGGTGAAGGTGCCGAGCGGCACCGACACGTCGATGCCACGCAGGTTGTTGGCCTTGCAGTTGGTGACGGTCAGGCGCTTGCCGTTGCCCGGCCGCCGCGCGGGCGGCACCTGGATCTTGCGCCGGCCAGCGAGGAAGTCGCCGGTGATCGAGCCTTCGATGCGTTCGATGCCGGCCACCGGCCCGGCGTAGACCACGTTGCCGCCATGCACGCCGGCGCCGGGCCCGAAGTCGACCACGTAGTCGGCGGAGCGGATGGTGTCCTCGTCGTGCTCGACCACGACCACGGTATTGCCGAGGTCGCGGAGCTTGCGCATGGTGCCGATCAGCCGCTCATTGTCGCGCTGGTGCAGGCCGATCGACGGCTCGTCGAGGACGTAGAGCACGCCGGTGAGTTCCGAGCCGATCTGCGAGGCGAGACGGATGCGCTGCGCCTCGCCGCCGCTCAGGGTCGGACCGCTGCGGTCGAGGGTGAGGTATTCGAGGCCGACGTTCAGGAGGAAGCCGAGCCGGGCCTGCACCTCCTTGAGCACGCCGACCGCTATCTGCGCCTGACCGCCGGTCAGCTTCAGCCCTTTGAAGAAGCCGTGCGCACCCTCGATGGTCAGGTGGCACAGCTCGGGCAGGGTCTTGCCCTCGATCGCCACCGCCGCGCTTTCCGGCTTCATCCGGCCGCCGCCGCAGGCCTGGCAGGGATGCTCGGTGAAATACTGCGCCAGCTGGTCGCGCCGCCATTCGCTGTCGGTCTCGGTCTGGGTGCGGTGCAGCCAGGGGATGACGCCGTCGAACTTGCTGTTGAAGGTGCCGCTGCTGTTCTTGGTCGCCCAGTCGACCTTGACCCGCTCCTCGGTGCCGTGCAGGACCAGCTTCTGGTGCTTGTCGTTCAGCTTCTTCCACGGCTTGTCGAGCGGGACCTTGAGCTTCTCCAGCACGTTGCGGCGGTATTCGACGTGCCAGGCGGTGCGGTCCTCGTCGCCGAGGGCGCCCCAGCAGGCGATCGCGCCGGCGTCGATGCTCAGCTCGGGGTTGATCAGCTTGTCGAGGTCCACCTCGCTCTTCTGGCCCAGTCCGTTGCAGGATGGGCAGGCGCCGACCGGCGAGTTGAAGGAGAACGAGTTCGGTTCGAGGTCGGGAAAGGAAAGGTCGCAGTGGTTGCAGTAGTTGTGCTCGGAGAAGAACTCGTCGGCCACCTTGCCGTCGGCGTCGCTGATCAGCATCTTGCCGTCGCCTTCGCGCAACGCGGTCTCGACCGAATCGGCCAGGCGCGAGCGGATGTCCGGCTTGATCACCAGGCGGTCGATGACGATCTCGATGCGGTGCTTCACCTTCTTGTTGAGCGTGATCGGCTGGTCGAGCTGGTGCTCCTTGCCATCGATGCGCACGCGGGTGAAGCCGCCCTTCTTCGCCTTGTCGAGCACGTCGGCGTGCTCGCCCTTGCGCTCGCCGATCTTCGGCGCCAGCAGCAGGATGCGGCTGGCGGCGGGGCGCTTCATCACCCCGTCGACGATCTCGTCGGCGCTGCGCCGGCCGACCTGGCGGCCGCACTGGTGGCAATGCTGCACGCCGATCCTGGCCCACAGCACGCGCAGGTAGTCGTGCACTTCCGTGATGGTGCCGACGGTCGAACGCGGGTTGCGCGAGGACGACTTCTGCTCGATGGCGATGGTCGGCGCGAGGCCGCGGATCGACTCGTACTTCGGCTTCTCCAGCTGGCCGAGGAACTGTCGCGCGTACGAGCTCAGCGACTCGACGTAGCGGCGCTGGCCCTCGGCGTAGATGGTGTCGAAGGCGAGCGAGCTCTTGCCCGAACCGCTCGGCCCGGTGAACACCACCAGCTGCCGCTTCGGCACGTCGAGGTCGACGTGCTTGAGGTTGTGCTCGGACGCCCCGCGGATCTGGATGGTGTGCAGTTCGGCGGCGGCGAGGGCGGTGGGGTCAGGCATGGCCCGGTCGGTATAGACCTATTCAGCCGTCCGCAATGCGTAGGAGCGATTCCAGGTACAGCCGCAGGTCCGGGTTCGTCCCGTCGGAGGCGGTGTGCTTGCGCACCACGATGTCCCCGCCGGCGGCGACGATCTGCCGGCTGCCCGAGGCGACCGAGGAATAGCCGACGATGATCGGGGTCAGCGGCGTGTGCACGGCGCGGATCCGTTCGGTGACCTCGTCGCCGCGCGTACCGCCGAGGTAGAAGTCCATCAGGATGAGGCGCGGCAGGCGGTCGGCGGCGTGCTGCGTGCGATGGGTGAACTCGGCCACGGCCTCGTCGCCGTCGGTGAAGCCCTCGCAGGTGAACTCCGGCATCCGCAGCACCGTCGCCCCCACCGCGCGGTGGTTGGACAGGGCGTCGTCGACGATCCACACCAGCATGGGCATGACGGGGTGTAACGGGCCAGCGGCCAGCGGCCAGCGGCCAGCAGCCAGCGGCCAGCGGCCAGCGGCCAGCAGCCAGCGGCCAGCAGCCAGCGGCCAGCAGCCAGCGGCCAGCGGCCAGCGGCCAGCAGCCAGCAGCCAGCGTTCATC
>JALHRW010000089.1 GCA_022841245.1 Planctomycetota bacterium | reverse complement strand
GCCACCGCCCACAGCAACGCCGCGCGGCCGGGCAGGCGCTGGCCGGAACGGCGCAGGCGGCGCACCAGCTCGGCCGCGACGAGGTGGTCGTCGGGACGCAGCACGACCTCGGGATAGCCGGAGAGGATCCACGCCAGCCGCGTCGCCTGGCGCTCATCGTCGAGGCGCGCGAGCAGATCCTGGCGGATCCAGCCGAGGGTCAGCACGCGGCGCGCGCGCACCAGCTCGCGGAAGGCGTGCACCGCGCCCGGATCGGGGTCGAGCCGGCCGAAGGCGCGCACCCACACGTCGAGATCGGGGATGACCGGCCGCTCGGAGTTCACGCCTGCTCATCCAGCGCCGCGGGCGCCGGACCGGCCGGGAAGGCGACCGTGCCGAGGTACTCCAGCGACTTGGCCTGGCGCCGCCAGGCGATCGCCTCGCGCACCGCCGCGTCGACCGCCTCGCGCTTGCTGCGATGGCCGCCGAGGCGCATCAGTTCCTCGACCGCGGGGATGTCGATGTCGAGGTTGGTCGCCATGGCGCTCAGCCTACTCGCGTTTCCGCCGCAGGAAACCCGTGGCGAAGATCCCGAGCACGACCAGCGAGCTGGCCCAGCCCTCGATCTCGATGAACGGGCGGTGGTGCAGGGCCCACTCCGCCTCGGCATCAGCGAACTCGTTGTCGCCGGCCTTGCCGGCGGCGAAACGCTCGCGCTTCGGGCCTTCCGGCGCCGTCAGATTGACGTTCATGACATGCGGGATGGAGAAGTGCGGCGGCAGGTGGCGGTCGAGCTGCTGGCGGTACTCCTGCGCCGTGGCGTAGGTCGCGCCCTCGGGCAGGCGGCGCTCCAGGCCGGCCGCGTCCATGGGGAATTCCAGCAGCAGCTTCAGCCCGATGACGCCGACGGCGGCGAAGGCGCAGACCTCGAGGCGCGGGAACAGCTCCAGCAGCTTGACGAAGCCCTGCGCCGCGAAGCGCATGGCCAGGATGCCGAGCAGCCCGCCGAGGATCAGCACCCACAGGTGCTTCGACAGCGCCACCGCCGCGGCGATCGAATCGACCGAGAAGACGATGTCGGTCAGCTCGACCCAGACGACGGTGCTCCAGAAGGCGCCGAGCCCCCAGATCAGCTTCACCTGCCGGTCCACGTCCTTCTTCTGGCCGTGCTTGCGGAAGAAGTCGATCGCCAGCCAGCACAGGTAGATGCCGCCGACGACCTTGATCCACCAGATGGTCATGATCCACACCGCCAGGAAGAGCGCGGCGATGCGGAAGACGTAGGCGCCGATGATGCCGTAGCGCAGCGCCTTGCCGCGCTGCTCGGGCGGCAGGTCCTTGACCAGCAGGGCGAGGACGACCGCGTTATCGCAGGACAGCAGTCCTTCGAGCACGATCAGCACCAGGACGACGAGCAGATCGTGCGGCTGGAACAGGTGGAGGTCGAGAGCGTAGAAAAGCCATTCCATGAGGGCGGGCAGCATCTGACGCCGCGCCAGGGGGCAAGGGGGCCGGCCTGGGAGGGTCGAGCGCCAGCTCGACCACGGGGCAATGGCGGCAATGGCCGGGCAGCTCGGATTCGACCGGTTTCATCCTGGTCGAGCTGGTGCTCGACCCTCCCAGATCAGCGCGGCAGCGCGACGACCAGCGAAAAGGGCTGGCCGGCGAGGACCAGGCTGCGGTCGGCGCAGGTGCCATCCGCGGTGCGCAGCTGCCCGCGCTTGAGCCCATTGACCCGGCCGCCGCGGAAGTCGTCGTAGCGGATCCACTCGTTGCCGATGCGCAGCAGGCTGCCACCGGTGGTCGGCAGGGCCTTGATGCCGGTGATGCGGGCCTGGGTGTCACCCGGCGAGAGGGTGCCGATCAGCGTTCCGCGGGTGGCGTAACGACCTCCGCCGGTCAGGACCAGCGAGATGCGCAGAGCGTCAGGCTGGGCATAGAATGCCGGCGTGCCGACCAGCTGCGAGGTATCGAAGTCGGCATTGGCGAAGGGGATGACTTCCTCGTTGGCATCCTTCGACTCCCAGGCGAATTCCGGTCCACCGGCACCGGTCTTGACCAGGCGGTGGGCCTGCGCGACCTCGGCCCAGGCGGCGAAATGCAGGCAGCCGCGCGTGACCAGCTCCTCCTTGCGCGGCTCGGGGTTGGTCACGGTGCTGCGCGGTTCGCCACCCTTCTCGACGATGGTGCCGTCCTCGGTCATATCCCATTCCTCGCGCCACAGCTCATCGTCAGCAGCAGTCGCACCGGCCGTGGTCGCCGGCACGACGTACCACACCACCCACGCACGCACGCCGAGCAGGCGCTTCTTCACCGGATCGCTCTCGTTGATCCAACGCACTTGCGAGCGATCGGGATTCTCGATGACGAAGCCGAGCTGGCAGTTGCCATCGCTTTGCGCCCTGGCGTAGAGCCGGCCCCATTCCGGCGCCGGCTTCCCATCGCGCAGGCGGATCGGCACCGCGCGCGACAGATCCTCCTGCAGCGCGGCGATGACCGCGGTCGCCTCATCGCCGGCCTGGCGTGCCGCCTCGCCACGGCGGAACACCTCGGTGGCGCCGAACATCGCGCCCAGCATCAGCATCGACGAGACGACGAAGATGCCGATCGAGACCAGTAATTCGATGATGGTGAATGCGGACAGGGCCGTGGGCTTCAGCCCGCGTCGGGAGAAGCTCATCGCACCTCCTCGACCGCCAGCACGCGGTTGGGCGCGACGCAACGCAGGCGGACGTTCTCCAGGCGCGGCGTGCGACCGGCGGCGTCGGCGGCGCGTAGCAGGCCGGTGGTGCCGCTGCCGGTGGCCTCCCAATGCACGCGCAGCTCGGCGCCGTCGACCTCGTATGCGAAGCGGTCCCATTCGAATGGACGGATCAGCTTGTCGTTCACACCCTGCGCCAGAGGCGCCCTCTCCGCCCAGGCCTTGTCCCAGTCGAAGACCGCCCCGGTCGTCTCCTCGGCGGCGAGGGCCGAAGCGTAGAGGCTGCAGCCGCCGTCAACGGCCACACCGACGTCAGCGATGCCGCCCCTCGCCGCCTTCAGCGCCGGCACGCCAGCCGGGTCGAAACGCGAGCCCGACAGGCGCAGGGCGAAGCCGGCCCAGGCGAAGCTGCGGCTGCGCAGCGCCTCGACCGGGGGACTGCCGGTCAGGCCGGGGGCGAAGCGTGGCCACCAGCCGATCATGATCGGGTTGAGGCTGCCCGCCGCCTGCGGAGTGACCGGCCGCGCCCCCGGGTCGGTCGACGACCAGGTCGCGACGTGGGACGACGGCGTGTACGGGGCACTCCACGACGTATCCGTCGTCCCATACACCCCGCGCAGCCACCGGGCGGTGATGCGTTGCGTGCTCGCCGGGCGGTTGAACAGGCGCATGACCTCGACCGTGTCGCCATCGGCCGGGTCGTGGCAGAGGACGAACGGCGGCTGCATGATCAGGCGCGGATCGTCGGCGTAGGAATCCTGCGACGGATGAGAGAAGTCGACCGGGTCCTTGTAGTAGTTCGCATACTGCGACTCGACCACGTCGATGCCGACGTTGTGCGCGCCGGCCGCCAGCGCGGAGCATAGCTCGGCCACCGGTCCGACCGGCAGGGCGACGATGGGCAGGGTCGGACGGATGGTGCGGGTCGCACCGGACAGCGGCACGGTCGGGGCGGAGCTGGCCAGGGCATGCGGTGCAGCGGCAGTGCCGAGCATGGCACGGGCGATGAGCTCGGCCCGGGTGTTGTCGCCGATGATACGGCGGAAGACGAAGGCCTCGCCGTCGATCAGCACCAGTCCGTACATGCTGCGGCCGTTGGTGGTGGCGAAGACCCCCTGGCTGGCGCGCACCTGCACCGGCAGGGCCGAGGCGAGAGCCGTCATCGTACCCGTGCTCGAGCCGCCGATCTCGATCAGTTCGCAGCCGTTGACGTCACCTGCGCTGGCTGCCCCGTTGGCGTCCGCTCCGCCGGGCAGCGTCCCGGCGCAGAGATCGTCGAGGACGATCGGCCCCGCGTTGGCCGTGCTGCCAGCGGGGGTGTCGGCGCCGCCGAAATGGACTTTGGCCCTTTCACCATCGGTCTGGATGAGCAGGTTCAGGCGCGGCATGGCGCCGCGGCGCTGCGGCGAGTTGGCCTCGGGGCTGAGATCGTCCCCACCCCAGCCGCGGCCGATGAGCGCGAGCAGCGGCGAGGCGGCACCCGCCAATGGCTGCGGATCCGCCAGCGTGGCCGGCACGGCATGGGCCAGGGCGAACCACTCGTTCCTGGTGTCCCACTTCGCGCCGCTGTCGGCCTGGGTGGTCGGAAAGCCGTCGCGGCAGGCGTGGCGGACGACGGCCTGCACCGGCAGGAACCGGCCAACCGGCGGGCCGGGATCATTGACCTCCTGGCGCACGAAGGTGACGACGTCGCCGGATTCGAAGCGGTCGGCATCGAAGCCGTTCTGCACCGGTAGGATCAGGGTGGTGGCTGCCGGCCAGGCCGGATCGGCTGCGGTCCAGCCGGTACGCATGGCGCCACGCGGCTGGGTCAGCGGAGCTGGCGTGGCGAAGGCGGCCATCGACCAGCCGCCGTCATGGAGGAGGTACCGGCCGGGCACGGTCAGCCCGCTGCGTTCGGTCTGGCCGGTCACCCGGATCCATTCGCAACGACCGTCGTCCTGCTTCAACAACTGCACGTAGCCGTTGTGCGCGAGGAGCGTATCGACCTCGATGCTGACGACACGGCAGGTGATCGTGGCTCCGGCAGCGAACTCGACCGAGCCCGCGATCACGTCCGGGGCCGGCGCGGTCGCAGGGTCGACTGATGGAGCCCAGTCCAGCGTCAGGGTGCTGCCAGCATAGGTGAACGCAGCCTGGCGGACGGTTCCATCGATATCGAAACGGACCATGCCACGGGTCGGCCAGACGCCGGTCTGCGATGATAGCGTGACAGTTGCCGGGTTGGTGAACTCCGGCAGACCATCGCTGTCCGCGTCTGGAAAGCCTCCGGTGGCGACCTCGCCTTCCGCCGGCATGGCCTGCATCGGCTGCAGCAGATGCGCCGATCCGCGCAGCCAGCGGCCGGTAGCGAAGCGGGCCTGCGCCCAGCCCGGCGTGACGATGGCACCGACCTCGTGCCGCTGCGTCACCGGCCAGCGGCGCACGTCGGCGGTGGTGTCGAGCACGCCGTCCAGGTCGAGATCCTCCGGAGAATCAAGCCGGCCGTTGCCGTTCGCGTCCTCGCCGGGATCGAGGATGCCGTCGGAGTCGAGATCCTCGGTGGAATCCAGCCGGCCGTTGTTGTTCGTGTCCTCGGTGCTGGTCTGGTCGGTGTTGACGCGCCTCGCGCGCTGGATTCCTGCCAGGGTGCCGCTGCCGCCGCCGTTGTCGGTCCGGCTGGTGTAGCTGATGTACTCGTCGTCGATGCGGATCATCCCGGACTCGGGCAGCAGCGTCGCGAGCGGCACGTTGACCGGGAAGCGGACCTGGACGGTCATGGGCTTGAGCAATTCGCCAGCGGGGTTGGCCGCCGTGGCCGGCACGACCATGTCGATCGCGGTGGCGAGGCGCAGGCTGGGATAGGTGTAGTGATCGCCGGTGCGCGTCATGTCGACGCCGGGCTGGGTGGCGTCCCGCCCGATCACGCCATCGAGGATCAGGCCGTGCAGGCCGGGCCGGTCGGAGGCGCAGACCGCCTGCAGGTGATACCAACGGCCCTTCTGCAGCCCGCCCGCGACCTGGTAGCGGAATTCGACGCGCTCCGCCGGATCGGCCGGGGCGAAGGCAGGACTGCCGGGCCGGCAGCGCTCATCGCTCGCCGCCGAGGACGAATCCGTCTTCGACGTCCACGCATCGACTTGGAAGCGGATGCGGTCGTTCGCCGTCCATGGCAGTGCCGCGTTGGCGAGGACCAGAACCAGTTGTCCGGAGCCGCCTTGATGCCGGTACTCGATCCGCCACAGCGACTGGCTGTCGGTACGCGCATCCGGTTCGCCGTCCGCCGGATTGCTGGTGTCCCGGCCGGGCAGCTGGTTGCGCACTTCGGCGATCACCGTCGTGCCCGTCGGATCCTCGGGCAGGCTGAAGCGCAGCGAGACGTGTCCGGCACCGAGTTCATCGCCATTGGTGGCGAATTGCAACGGACCGACGTTGCTGCTGTCCGCGCCGTAGGCGATGCGATCGCCGGGCTCCAGGCGCAGGCCCTGCGCAGTCAGCGCCCCCACCGTCGTGCCGCTGGAGCGCAGCGAGGCCGACGGCAGCACGACCGGTGCAGTGCCGCTCGGGGCGCCTGACGCATCAATCGGCTTGAGGATATCTGCCCAGGTCTGCGTCCTGGTCAGGCCGAACGGCACGCGCCAGCGCATGTTGACCGATGGGTTGCGAGCGAAGCTGGTCAGCGGGGCCGGCTCCAACCAGCCCGGGCCGTCGAGGGCGAGCATGTCCTGGCGCCCGGTGCCGCCGTCGGCGCCCCAGTCGGCGATGCGGTTGGTCGGATGCGGGCCGGCCACCACCCACGAGCCGTGGCGCAAGCGGACCAGGCCCTCGAAGTCGCCTTGCGTAGTCCACACCGCCTCGATCGGACGCTCCTGCGGCACCGCCTGCACCACGGTGCGACGGCGACGGCTGGCCACCGCGTTGCCCTGCGCATCGCGTATCGTCGCCAGACCCTCGACCGCGACGATGCCGAAACCGGCGATGCCCAGCGGCGGTCGTTCGAAGCCGATGGTACCGTCACCGGTGCGCGGATCGAGCCAGCGCAGCAGCGGCATGCGCCCGATGGTGGTGATCGGGGTGGAAATCGGATCGTTCGGCCAGTTGAGCGCTTCGATGCGGGCCTGGTACGCGGCGTCGCTCTCGCCGCCGGCGTAGTCCTGGGCCAGGTACAGCCGGGTCATGCCGCTGTCCGACGGCACGGTGTTGAGATTCAGCGCCGGGATGGCGTCGACGCCGAGCGGGTCGCCTTCCCTGGCCCAGCCGTTGTCGAGGTGGCGGTTGGACGCCGTGCCGCTGTGCGTCCAGGTGCGGCTGGTACGGATGGCGCCGCCGACCATGCCGGTGTCGGGCGGGGACAGCTCGTCGGTAACGACGCCCCACCAGTCGCCGGAGCGGTTCTCGGCCGCCACCACCGTGCCGAGATCGATCAGCCCGCTGCGGCCCTGGCCGGGGATGAGGAACGACAGCAGCGGACGCAGGCGTTCAAGCTCGGCCTGGGTCAGCGGCGCAACGCGCCAGCCGAGGTTGGGCGCATCCTTCACCGTCGAGTCGATCTCGGCAACCTCGCGACCGAAGACGTTGGAGTCCTCAACCGTCTGACCGGGCACCGGCCAGCCCGACTGGCCCCTGACCGGATAGTTGTGCAGCGGTCCGAAGTGCACGCAGCCGAGGTGGCTGTTCACACCGTACCAGGTCTCCGGCTGCTGCGGATCGGCGCCAAGCAGATCCTCAAGGCGATTGAAGCGCCGGCTGCCGTTGCCCGGCCGCCAGTAGGTCAGCGCGCGAGCCAGGCGGCCGAAGGTCACCATCTCCCAGTAGCCCTTGTTGGGCTTGGTCAGGTCCCAGTGCCACTGCACGGTCCACGGGTCCTGGATCCCCGCCCGCTTCAGCACCACCGCCCAGCCATACATGTCGAGGCTGTTGGGCTCGATGCGACGCGACTCGTCCTCGATGGTGGCGCCATGCACCGCGCCGGCGCTGTCCGGACCGGCCAGGACGCCGCTGGTGGTGCTCCACGGCTCGCCGGTGGCGACGATGGTGCGCCAGGAGTTCGGCGCGTCGGAGGGGTAGCGGATCGGACCGTTGAGGTCGCCGATCTGCCGCGGCAGCTGCACGTAGGTCAACTGCGCCACCGACAGTTGTGCGGCCAAGCCGGGGCTGCGATGCAGCGCGGTGGCGTAGGTCGAGAGGGCGGTGGCCAAACCGAGCGAGCGGTCTGAGCCGCGCCGCGAGGCGCCATCCCACGAGGCGGCTCGCGCGCCGGCGACCGAGGCGCTCTGGCTGAAGACGAACGGCAGGGCGAGGAACAGCAGCGCGGCCAGCACGCTGATGGCGATGATCAAGGCGACACCGCTGCGGTTCATGGCGCCACCGTCGTCTGCGAGGTGACCGTGCCGGCGGTGGTGACGACCAGGGTGGCCTTCTCGCCGCTTTCCGAGGACAGGATGATGGTGGTGTCAGCCGCAGAGGCGGCACCGGTCGCGTCGACCTCGATCCGGCCGTCGGGATGGCAGACGATGCGGCGCTCGGCGTCGGGCTTGACCCCACCGGGCAGGGTGCCGGCCATGGCGTCACCGAGGCGCTCGACGCGGACATCATCGAGTTGAGTCGAATCAGCCAGCTTGTCGCTGCCGCCCAGGGTCATGTAGCCGGCGTAGACACGCTCGGCGGCGAAGGTCGGCAGGCTGACGCCGCCGGCGCCGTCCTTCTCGCCGACGCGACGGCCGTCGCGGTACAGCACCAGGCGTGGGCCTTCGACCAGCAGCGAGATCTCGGTCCAGCGGCCGCCAACCAGCGGACCTGATTCGGCGGCGCCGCTGACGTCGCCCCCAGACGCGCCTCTGACGATGAGCACATTGGCCTTGTGGCCGGTGATCGCTGCCTGATCCGGCGGCGGGTTGGCGATCGAGCTGATCTCGACCCGGCCGGCACCCTCGACGCCGAACCAGCCGATGATTTCCCAGCTCTTCGCCACCGTGGTACGCGACGCGGCCAGACCGCCGCCGGTGTCGGACAGCACCAGGGCGAGGCCAAGCGACGAGGCCTCGCACGAGCCGTAGCCGGAGGCCAGGTCCTCGCCGACCAGGGCGAGCGGGATGAGGTCGGGCACGCCGGCGTTGCCCGCGGTCGGCGGACGCACCGCGACGCTCAGCAGCAGACCGGGCCGGCTGGTCGGGCTGGGCTGGCCGCGCCACAGGCGAGCGCCACCCTCGAGCTTGGCGGTGGAGAACAGGTGGTCGGCAGGAAGGTTCTGGAAACAGTCGGGTACGAGCAGACCCGAGCCGGTTCGTCCCGGGGCCGGGATGTCGATGCCGCCGCCGTCGTCGCGCAGCGGCCAGCCCTCGACCCCGTGCCACAGGATCTGCCGCACCAGCCCCGAGATCGCGCGCTCGTTCTTCTTCAGTTTCAACACCACCGGCTGGCCGCTGGTGCGCGCCGTGTGCCGGCCCTGGCGGATGCAGTCGGCGATGACCTGCTCGGCGGCGACCATGCGCTGGAGGTTGGGGCCGCGCACCACGCTGCCGATGGTCAGGCCCATCAGGATCATGAAGATGGTGATGACGACGAGGATCTCGATCAGGGTAAAAGCGGCTTTCCGCTTGGGGGCTACGCCCCCAAGCCCCTGCGGGCCTGCCCCCCGGCCTTTGTCGCGGCTCGGCTGCGTCGCCGACGCTCGGCGGCCGCCGGCTACGCCGGACAGTGCGGTACACATTTTACTGCTTGGCCCACTGCGGGATGTCGTCGCCACCCTCGCCGGGGTTGGCGTCGTCCTTGGTGTCGATGCCGGCCGACCACAGCTGGAAGCTGTCGGGGTTTGGAGGATTCTCGGAATCGATACGCGCGGTCGCGCTGGCCGAATAGGGATACCACTTGGCCGGGCGGAAGCGCAGTGGCGTCTTCCACGCGTCGAGGACCTTGCCGTCCTTGGCCTGATCGCTGATCAGCGAGCCGAGCTGGTAGACCAGCTGGACGTTGATGCCTTCCCAGACCGCCGCGGTGATGCTGCTGGCGGTGGCGCCGTCGAACGCCTTCTTATAGACGTCATCTGGCGTCGCGAGGCCGCCCAGCCAGGCGCTGCGGCCCTGCGCCGTCGTCCACTCAGCCGGCGGGGTCGCCGGGATGATCCACAATTCCGGGTAGGTGTTGTTCAGACTGCGGTACTGGTCGACCGCGCTGGCCAGGGTCGAGATCGCGCCGGTCGTCTTGGCGCGCATGGCGCTGCGCCTGGCCAGCATGACGCCGGCCATGATCAGGCTCATCAGCGTGATCATGATGGCGATGACGACGAGGAGCTCGATCAGGGTGAAGGCGCGGCGTGGCATGGGGTTATCAGTACTTACGGGCCGGGGGATGGGGCGTTGGATGGTGGCAGGGCGGAAGGCAGCGGCCAGCGGCCAGCAGCCAGCGGCCAGCGGCCAGCGGCCAGCGGCCAGCGCCCAGCAGCCAGCGCCCAGCAGCCAGCGCCCAGCGCCCAGCACCCAGCGCCCAGCCCAACGGCATCGGGTTTGCTCTGATCCAGCATGCCCACCTATGACTACAACTGCCCGAAGTGCGGGACCTTCGAGGTCTACCAGTCGATCAAGGACAAGACCCTGACCGTCTGCCCGACCTGCAAATCGAAGAAGCTGACCAAGCTGCTGTCGACCGGCGGAGGCGTGATCTTCAGCGGCTCCGGCTTCTGGGAGACGGATTACAACCGCTCGAAGGACTACACGAGCAAGAAGAAGTCGGAGTCGGCCCCGGCCGCCACGCCCGCCGCGACCCCGGCTGCCAAGCCCGCCACAGCCACACCCGCTCCGGCTACGCCGGCGGCCAAACCGGCTGGGACCACCCCGTCCAAGTAAGTCATTCCGACATGGCCCGGCATGGCTCGGTCCGTTCTGACTCCCTGCCCTGGCCGACCTGACCCATCCCCCGGCCCTTCCGGTTGGCACGTTGCGTGCAACAGGGGGGCACAATCAACCCGCATCCCAACAGGAGCGTCGAACATGGCTGCCAAAAAGATCGTCTTCAACGAAGAGGTGCGCGAGAACATCCGCCTGGGCGTCGAGAAGCTCGCCCGCGTGGTGAAGAGCACCCTCGGACCCTCGGGCCGCAATGTGGTCCTGCACAAGTCGTGGGGCTCGCCCCAGGTGACCAAGGACGGCGTGACCGTGGCCGAGCAGGTCGAGTTCCGTGACCCCTTCCAGAACATGGGCGCCCGCCTGGTGCGCGAAGTCGCATCGAAGACCGGCACCCAGGCCGGCGACGGCACCACCACCGCCACCGTGCTCGCCGAAGCCATCTTCGTGCAGGGCCTCAAGGCGGTCAGCTCGGGCGTCAACCCGATCGACCTGAAGGCCGGCATCGACGCGGCGGTCGCCGCGGTCATCGCCAACCTCGACAAGCAGTCGGTCAAGGTGAAGGGCGACTTCAAGGCGATCGCCCAGGTCGGCACCATCTCGGCCAACTCCGAAGAGACGATCGGCCGCATGATCGCCGACGCGATGCAGAAGGTCGGCGAAGACGGCGTCATCACCGTCGAGGAAGGCAAGACCAACACCGACGAGGTCGATGTGGTCGAAGGCATGCAGTTCGACCGCGGCTACAGCAGCCCGAACTTCATCACCAACCAGGACCAGCTCTCGGCCGAGCTCGAGAACCCCTACATCCTGATCAACGAGAAGAAGATCTCGTCGGTGCAGGAACTCGTGCCCCTGCTCGAGAAGGTGGCCAAGGCCAACCGCTCGCTGCTGATCATCTCCGAGGACGTCGAGGGCGAGGCCCTGGCGACCCTGGTGGTCAACAACATGCGCAAGGTGCTGAAGTGCTGCGCGGTCAAGGCGCCGGGCTACGGCGACCGCCGCAAGGCGATGCTGGAAGACCTCGCGATCATCACCGGCGGCAAGGCCCTGTTCGAGGACCTCGGCATCGACCTGAAGAACGTCGAGCTGTCCGACCTCGGCTCGGCCAAGTCGGTCAAGATCGAGAAGGAGAACACCACGATCATCGAAGGCGCCGGCAAGCGCACCGACGTGCAGGCCCGCATCAAGTCGATCCGCAAGGAGATCGAGGACACCAAGAGCGACTACGACCGCGAGAAGCTCCAGGAACGCCTGGCCAAGCTCGCTGGCGGCGTCGCCGTCATCCGTCCGGGCGCGGCCACCGAGGCCGAGATGAAGGAGCGCAAGGACCGCATCGACGACGCGCTGCACGCCACCCGCGCAGCGGTCGAAGAGGGCATCGTCGCCGGTGGAGGCACCGCCTACATCCGCGCCGCCGCCGCCATCGACGGGCTGAAGCTCGAGGGCGACATCAAGGTCGGCGCCGATATCATCAAGCGCGCCCTGCGCCTGCCGACCATCACCATCGCCGAGAACGCCGGCCAGGAAGGCGAAGTGATCGCCAACCGCACCGCCAAGGAGAAGGGCGCGGTCGGCTACAACGCCAAGACCGGCGTCTTCGAGGACCTGGTCAAGAGCGGCGTGATCGACCCCGTGAAGGTGTCGAAGAGCGCGCTGATTAACGCCACCTCGGTGGCGACGCTGCTGCTCAACACCGAGGCCATGATCGCCGAGATCAAGGAGCCGAAGAAGGACGCCAAGGGCGGACCCGGCGGCCACGGCCACGGCGGCGAAGACGACATGGAAGGCGCGGGCGGCTTCTGAGTCCCGGCCTGTAACCACCAACCAACCCAATCATCAAGGTATAACACCATGGCTACGAAGCCCGCTCTCAAGACTGTCATCAAGCCCCTCGACGACCGCGTGGTCGTCGTCCGCACCGAGCCCGAAGTGAAGACGGCCGGCGGCATCCTCCTGCCGGAGAATGCGAAAGAGAAGCCGACCCAGGGCAAGGTCCTGGCCGCCGGCCCGGGCAAGCTGCTCGACAACGGCACGCGCTCGACCCCGTCGGTCGCCGCCGGTGACATCATCCTGTTCGGCAAGTACAGCGGCACCGAGATCACCGTCGACGGCGTCGAAGTGATCATCCTGCGCGAGTCTGACATCCTCGCCAAGGTCGGCTGAAGTCCCGCTTACCCACCTCAACCAACACACTCAGGAATACCCACAATGGCTAAGCAGCTCATGTTCGGCGACGACGCTCGCCGCAAGATCCTCACCGGCATCCAGACCCTCAACAACGCGGTCAAGGTCACGATGGGCCCGACCGGCAAGGTCGTCGTCATCGAGAAGTCGTTCGGCTCGCCGAACGTGACCAAGGACGGCGTCACCGTGGCGAAGGAGGTCGAGCTGAAGGACCCCTTCGAGCAGATGGGCGCCGCGATGGTCAAGGAGGTCGCCGAGAAGTCCTCCAAGGTCGCCGGCGACGGCACCACCACCGCCACCGTCCTCACCGAGGCGATCTTCCGCGAGGGCCTCAAGGTCACCGCCAGCGGCGCCAACCCGACCGAAGTGAAGCGCGGCATCGACAAGGCCGTTGAAGCCGCCGTCGAAGCGGTCGCCAAGCTCTCGACCAAGGTCAAGAACAACGCCGAGATCGCCCAGGTCGGCACCATCTCCGCCAACAACGACGAGGAGATCGGCAAGCTCCTGGCCGAGGCGATGGACAAGGTCGGCAAGGACGGCGTCATCACCGTCGAAGAGGCCAAGAGCACCGAGACCAAGCTCGACCTCGTCGAAGGCATGCAGTTCGACAAGGGCTACATCTCGCCCTACTTCGCCGCCGGCAACGAGGCGCAGGTCGTCGAGATGGAGAAGCCCGCGATCCTGGTCTACGAGAAGAAGATCTCGAACCTGCGCGAGTTCCTGCCGCTGCTCGAGAAGGTCGCCCAAGGCGGCCGCGAGCTGCTGGTCATCGCCGAGGAGGTCGAGGGCGAGGCCCTGGCCGCCCTGGTGGTGAACAAGCTGCGCGGCGTGCTCAAGGTCTGCGCGGTCAAGGCGCCGGGCTTCGGCGACCGCCGCAAGGAGATGCTCAAGGACATCGCCATCCTCACCGGCGCCAAGTTCATCGCCGAGGACCTCGGCGAGAAGCTGGAGAACGTCGAGCTGGCCGACCTCGGCACCGCCAAGAACGTCAAGGTCGAGAAGGAGACCACGACGATCATCGAAGGCGCCGGCAAGAAGGCCGACATCCAGGGCCGCATCGCCTCGATCAAGCAGCAGATCGACGACACCACCTCGGACTACGACAAGGAGAAGCTCCAGGAGCGTCTCGCCAAGCTGTCCGGCGGCGTCGCCGTGATCAAGGTCGGCGCGGCCACCGAGCCCGAGATGAAGGAGAAGAAGGCCCGCATCGAAGACGCCCTGCACGCCACCCGTGCGGCCGTCGAGGAAGGCATCGTCGCCGGCGGCGGCGTCGCCCTGCTGCGCGCCAAGGCCGCGGTCGAGGCGGTGGCCAAGAAGCTGGACACCGACCAGAAGCTGGGCGCCGAAATCGTGCTGCGCGCGATGGAAGCCCCTGCCAAGCAGATCGCGGAGAACGCCGGCCAGAACGGCGCCGTGATCGTGGCCGAGATCCTCTCGAACAAGAACGAGAACTACGGCTACAACGCCCGCACCAAGGAATACCAGGACCTGGTCAAGGCCGGCATCGTCGACCCGGCCAAGGTCACCCGCGCCGCCCTGCAGAACGCCGCGTCCATCGCCGGCTTGATGCTGACGGTCGAAGCGATGATCACCGACCTGAAGGACGACGACAAGCCGATCGCCGGCGCCGTTTCCTGAACGGAGCGTCGACGTCCACGTCGACGTCGTGGCAATGATCGAGCACCCCGGGGCCATGCCCCGGGGTGCTGCGTTTGGGAGCGCCGACGTCGAGGCAGTCGCTGGCTGCTGGTCGCTGGTCGTTGGTCGCTGGTCGCTGGTCGCTGGTCGCTGGCTGCTGGTCGCTGGTCGCTGGTCACTGGTCGCTGGCTGCTGGTCGCTGGTCGCTGGTCGCTGGTCGCTGGTCGCTGGCTGCTGGTCGCTAGTCTCCCCTCCATGCGCCTGCTCCTCCTCTGCTGCCTCGCCCTCGCCTGCTCCGCCGCTGACGTTCCCCGCGTCCGCCCGACCGCCTGGGCGCAGCCGGTGATCGGGGCCAAGCTGGGCAACTGGTTCCGCGTCTCGACCGAGCTCTACCGCTGCGAACAACCCTCGGCGGCCGAGATGAAGGTGCTGGAGTCGTTCGGCATCAAGTCGGTGGTCAACCTGCGCGAGTTCCACAGTGACGCCGAAGAAGCGGCGGGAACGACGTTGACCATCTCCGAGATCAAGCTCGACGCCGGCGAGCTGAGCTATGCCCAGCTGGTGAGCGCGCTGAAGCTGGTCCTGGCTGCGCCCAAGCCGGCCATCGTGCACTGCTGGCATGGCTCCGACCGCACCGGCGCGGTCATCGCCGGCTACCGCGTCGCGGTCGAGGGCTGGACCCCGGCCGACGCCCTCGATGAGATGGTCTACGGCGGCTACGGCCACCACAGCATGTACGCCAACCTGCGTACCCTCGTCGGTGGGCTGGATGCGGCCAAGCTGCGCGGGGATCTGGGACTGCCAGCGAAGTAGGCCAGCGGCCAGCAGCCAGCGGCCAGCAGCCAGCAGCCAGCGGCCAGCAGCCAGCAGCCAGCAGCCAGCAGCCAGCGGCCAGCGGCCAGCAGGCAGCCAGCAGCCAGCGGCCAGTCCCCGGCAGCCAGACCGTCCGCGTTGAGGCTCGGGCCCCGGGCCATAGGGTGCGGGCGTGCCCGGCAAGCCGACCCAGTCGACGTTCCCGCCCGAGGATCCGATCGAGCGCACCATCCGCGCGGCGACCGTGGCCGACGCAGGTCCCGACCAGCCCGGGGAGGCGGCAGCCCCCGGTACCGGCTATCAGCTCGGCAAGCAACTCGGCCGCGGCGGCGAAGGCGTGGTGCACGAGGCGGTGCAGCAGGCCTTCGGCCGCACCGTGGCGATCAAGATCATGCACGCGGACCAGGGCGGAATGCGCCGCCTGCGCCGTTTCCGCGCCGAGGCGGCGATCACCGCGCTGCTCGAGCATCCGGCGATCATCCCGGTGCACGACCTGCGCATCGGAGCCGATGGCCGGCCGCAGCTGGTGATGAAGCGGGTGTCGGGCAAGACCTGGCGCATGCTGCTCGACGGGGCGCCCGGGCCGCTCAAGCGCCCGCTCACCGGCGAAGAGCACGTCGAGGTGCTGCTGAAGGTGTGCGACGCCCTCGCCTTCGCCCACAGCCGCGGGATCCTGCACCGCGACCTCAAGCCCGAGAACGTCATGGTCGGCGAGCACGGTGAGGTGCTGGTCATGGACTGGGGCTGCGCCGTGCATGTCGGGCCGAAGCCACCGCATCCCGACATCCCGATGCTGTCGGAGATGCACGGCGTCAGCGGCACGCCGGCCTACCTCTCGCCCGAGCAGGCGCGCGCCGATCACGCCGCCTGCGGACCGTGGAGCGACGTCTACCTGCTCGGCGCGGTGCTCTACCGCATGCTCACCGGCGTGCCGCCGCACAAGGGCGAGGACATCACCACGACCATCGCGGTGGCGGCGCGCGGCGCCCCGGCGCCCGATCCGCTGGCCAGCGGGATCAAGGCTCCGCCGGAACTGGCGCGCATCGCGGTCGATGCGATGCATCCGGATCCGGCCAAACGCATCCGCAGCGCCGGCGATTTCGCCGTCGCCGTCCGCCGCTATCTCGAGCACCGCGAGGTCCACCGCCTGCTCGCCGAGGCGCAGCGCCAGCATGCCCTGGCAAAGAGCGGCAGCCCCGAGAGCGACGACGCCTACCGCCGGGCGATCAGCGCGGTCGAGCAGGCCGTCGCGCTGTGGCCCGAACACGTCGAGGCCCGCCGCATGGTGGTCGAGGTCGCGCTGGACTCGGCCAAGCACGCTACCGCTGCCGGCGCCTTCCGTGTCGCCCGCCGCCAGGCCCAGGCCGCCGCCGCCGAGGCCGAACGCCTGGGCGACGGCTCCGCGGTCGACAACGCGCACCGCATCGCCGGCATCGCCGACATGCGCGAACGGCAGTCCCAGGGCCGCGAAGCCAAGCTGGCGGCGATGCGCAAGCTCGCCACCGGCGGCGCAGTGGTCGCCGGCCTCGCCCTGCTGGTCGGCCTGCTCGCCGTGTGGCGGGAATCATCCAACACCGGCCGCGCCTTGGCCGAGGCCAAGGCCAACCTCGAGCGCGCGGACAGCGAACGCGCCGCCCGTGTCGAGGGTGAGCGGCTCGCCGCTCCAGCGCTGCTGGCGCAGGCGCGCGAGGTCGCAGCGCAGCGCCGCCTGCCCGAAGCCCTCACCCTGGTGCTGGCGGCGCAGGGGTTCGCCCCGAGCGATCCCGCCGCCTGGCTGATGGCTGGCCAGCTGCTGGCGGCGCAGGGCAAGCGCAGTGACGCCGAGGTCGCCCTCGGCCGTGCGATCGAGCTGAAGCCGGACAGGCTGGCCGAGGAGCTGCGCCAGCTGTGCCGCGAATCGCCCAACGACGTCGACCTGCGCGTCGCCGACGTCCTGGTGCGCATGGGCGCCGGCGGCATCGCCACCTCGGTCAACCTCGCCGCCGAGCAGCGGGCGACGGTGGCCCGCGCCCATCTGGTCAAGGCCTGGCCGAAGCTGGCGCCGCGCGCCATCACCGCCCTGCCCGACGGCACCCTGACGGTCAGCCTGCCCCGCGCGGCGCTGGTGGTGGACAGCCTCGAACCGCTGCGCGGCCTGCCGATCAGCCAGCTCACGCTTGCCGGCCAGGACCGCGTGCGCGACCTCGCCCCGCTGGCAACCCTGCCGCTGACCCACCTGGCGATCGGCGGCGTCGCCGCCACCGACATGGCACCGGTAATCGGCCTGCGCCTGCGCGTGCTCGCGGCGGCCGACACCGAGCTGAAGGATCTCACCCAGCTGCGCGGCATGCCGCTGGAGTCGCTGGAGATGGACGGCACGGGCATTTCCAGCCTCGCGCCGCTGGGCCGCCTTCCGCTGAAGGAGCTGCGCCTGCGCGACTGCGACTCGCTCAGCGACATCACCGCCCTGAACCTGCTGCCGTTGGAGGCCCTCGTCCTCGACGCACCGATCGGCGGGGCGGCGGCGCTCACCGACCTCGGCCCGCTGCGCGGCCGACCGTTGCGCGAACTGTCGCTGCTCAACCAGCGCGGCGTCAGCTCGCTCGCTTCGCTCAAGGGCGCACCGCTGACCCGCCTCATCATCCCCGGCACCGCAGTCACCGACCTGCGGCCGGTGCTCGGGCCGGCGCTCAAGCACCTCGACCTCGGGGACGCCGCCATCGACGACCTGCGCCAGCTCAAGGGTCTCGCCCTGGAGACCCTGATCGTCACACCGCAGCGCATCAAACATGGACTGCCCGAGCTGACCGGCATCACCTCGCTGCGTTCGGTCAATGGCATGGCGCCTGCAGACTTCCTGCGCTGGGTCGAACTGCAGCGCGCCATCCTCGCCGCCAATCCGGACTACACCTGGAACGCCACCGCGGTCTACGAGTCGGGCAAGCTGGTCGAACTGCGCCTACCGCGGGGCATGCGCAGCATCGAACCGCTGCGCGGCCTGCGCCTCCGCCTGCTCGTGGCCAGCGGCAGCCTGTTCAGCGACCTCACCCCGCTCACCGGCATGCCGCTCGAGCATCTCGACCTGACCTATACGCGCGTGACCGACCTCAACCCGATCGCCGGCATCACCACTCTGCACAACCTGTACATCGCCAACACGCTGGTCACCGATCTGCGTCCGCTGGCCAAGCTGCCGCTCGTGGAATTGACCGCATCGCCGGGAGCAGTGACCGCCGGCCTCGATGTGGTTCGTCGCATCTCGACCCTGCAACGCGCCGGAGTCGCCGCCGGCAAGCTGCTGCCGATCCGCGACTTCTGGGTCGGAGTGGACAGGGGAGACTTGAAGTAGTCGAGGAAGGCTGGCCGCTGGTCCTACGACAGCCCCGCCATCTTCCGCGCCTCAGCCCGCACCCACTGCGCCAGCGAGGCTGGTTCCTCGACCGTGACACGGGCACCGAACGACAGCACCCAATGGCGCACCGCCTCCAGCCCGTGCGTATTGAAGGCGACGCGGGCTCCACCGCCAGCGAGGTCCTCCCAGCGCTGCGCCGGACCGAGCCGGCGATCGCGCACGTGCGGCACCGCGCCGGGCTCGAAACGCAGCACGACGCGGCCGCGCTGCGCCGCACCGGCGACGCCGCGGAACGAGTTCTTCAGCGTCGCGCGCACCTCGGCGTCCTGGCCAGGCGGAACGCCGGGCAGGCGCGGATGCGGCATCAGCGAGGTGACCCGCGCCAGCTTGTAGTTCTTCAGCCGGGCAGCAGCGCCGTCCCAGGCCCACAGGTAGGGTTCGCCGTCGGTCAGCACCAGACGGATCGGCTGCGCCACCACCTCGTGCGCTGGTTTCTCCAGCGGATGGTAGGTCATGCGCACGCCGTCGCCGAGGCGGATGGCGCGTAGCACGGCGAGAGCGTGGCGCGGCTCCCACGGCTGCGGCGCGCCGGGATTGACGCCGAGCACATCGGGCAGCTGGGCCGAGCCGAGGCCGAGGCGCTCGATCAGCCGGCCGAGGGCGGCGGCGAGCGGACCCTCGTCGCCCTTGGCCGCGT
>JALHRW010000088.1 GCA_022841245.1 Planctomycetota bacterium | reverse complement strand
AAATTGTGATGCTATTTTGCATCAGATGATATGCATCACGATGCGAAATAGAGTCGTTTATGCTGGCGACGCATCGTGCGACTAACCCATAAGTAATTGTCATGTAGAAATTTATGGAATATCGATGGCTCTGGCACGTGTCGTGCAATGGTGAACGCAGGAACCCTGCCATGAAACCGGTCCTGCTCTGCGTCATCCTCGTCCTCACCGCCTGCGGCGCTGCTCCCCAGTCCGCTACGGCCAAGCCACTGCCCGCCGCCAGCGTCGCCACCGCTGTCGCCGCCATGCAGGAGCGCGGTTCGGTCGAGGTCCTGCCGGGCACGGTGAAGGCCGCCAGCGCCGCGACGCTGATGGCCCGGGTGCAGGGCGTGGTCGGGCGCATCACCGCAACCCCCGGCACCACGGTCGCCGCCGGCGCCGTGCTGGTCGAGATCGACGCCCTCGAGATCGCGGCCAAGCGCGACCAGGCCCAGGCGCTGGCGGCGCAGGCCAACGCCGACTTCGAGCGCTCGAAGCTGCTGTTCGAGAAGCAGTCGACGACCAAGGCCGACTTCGACGCCGCCCAGGCCCGCGCCGCCGGTTCGGCCGCCGCCGCCGCCGAGGCCGGGATCATGGTCGGCTACACCCGCATCACCGCTCCCTTCGCCGGCGTAGTGGTGCGCAAGCACGTCGAGATCGGCGATCTGCTCTCGCCCGGCCGGCCGGTGATCGACCTGGAAGACCCCGCCTCGCTGCGCCTGGAAGTCGAGATCCCTGAATCGCTCGCCGCGCGCGTCGTCGTCGGGACGAAGCTGCGCGTGCAAATCAGCGCCTTCGACCAGGAGGCTGCGGTGGTCGAGGTGACCCCGGCCGCCGATCCGGTCAGCCGCACCGTGCTGGCCAAGCTCGCCCTGCCGCCCGAGGCCACCGGCTTGCGCTCCGGCCAGTTCGGCCGCGTCACCGTCCCGGTCAGCGAGGGCCGTCAGCTGAGCGTGCCGTCGAGCGCCATCGTCCGCCGCGGCCAGCTCGACGCGCTGTTCGTGGTGCAGGACGGCATCGCCCGCCTGCGCCTGGTGCGCCTCGGTGGCAGCGATGGCGCCAGCACCGCGATCCGCGCCGGTCTGAAACCCGACGAGACGGTGGTGGTCGACGGCGCCGAGACGCTGCTCGACGGCCAGCCCGTGACGGTCCGCTGAGAGGTTGACCATGAACCTCGGACCCTCCGGCGGCATCGCCCACTCCTTCGTCAACTCCAAGCTCACCCCGCTGCTGGTCATCGCCAGCATCCTGCTCGGCGCGATGGCCGTCGCCCTGCTGCCGCGCGAGGAGGAGCCGCAGATCCAGGTGCCGATGGTCGACGTCATGGTCGGCATGCCGGGCGCCACGGCCAAGGAAGTCGAGGAGCGCGTGGTGCGCCCGATGGAGCAGCTGCTGTGGGAGGTCCCCGGCGTCGAGTACATCTACTCCACCGCCATGGCCGGGAAGGCCATGACCATCGTGCGCTTCAAGGTCGGTGAGGACGTCGAGAAGAGTCTGGTCCGCCTGAACCAGAAGCTGCAGACCAACTTCGACCGCATCCCGCAGGGCGCGACCACGCCGCTGATCAAGCCGCGCTCGATCGACGACGTGCCGATCCTCGCCCTGACCCTGCACAGCCGGGTCTACGACCACCTCACCCTGCGCCGCGCCGCGCTCGAGGTCGAGACGGCGGTGAAGCGCGTGCCGCAGGTCGCCGAGACGACGCTGATCGGCGGCGCGCACCGCCGCATCCGCGTCCAGCTCGATCCGCAGCTGCTCGCCTCGCGCGGCCTGGCGGCGCAGGACGTCGCTGGCGCGCTGCAGGCGGCGAACAGCGCCGAGCAGGCCGGGCGGCTCATCGGCGGCGACCAGGCGGTGCTGGTCGAGACCGGCGACTTCCTGCACCATGCCCGCGACGTCGGCGCGGTGGTGGTCGGAGCCAGCGGGGGCCGGCCGATCTTCCTGCGCGATGTCGCCACGGTCAGCGACGGCACCGCCGATCCGACCACCTACACCTTCTACGGCGACGCGTCAGGCGAAGAGCCCTCCGTCACCCTGTCGATCGCCAAGCGTCCGGGCGCCAACGCCATCGACGTCAGCCACGCGGTACTGAAGGAGGTAGAAGCGCTCAAGGGCCGCACCATCCCCGCCGACCTCGCCATCAGCGTGACCCGCGACTACGGCGAGACCTCGGCGCACAAATCCAACGAGCTGCTGCTGCACATGGGCATCGCAGTGGTATCGGTGTCGCTGCTCATCCTCTTCCTGCTCGGCTGGCGCGCCTCGCTGGTCGTCGCCATCGCCATCCCGGCGACGCTGGCGCTGACCCTGCTCGTCCTCTACCTGTGGGGCTACACCCTCAACCGCATCACCTTGTTCGCGCTGATCTTCTCGATCGGCATCCTGGTCGATGACGCCATCGTCGTGGTCGAGAACATCTACCGTCGCGTCGGACTGAAGGAGTCGCACGGCAAGTCGCTGGCCGACATCGCGGTCGAGGCGGTCGCCGAGGTCGGCAATCCGACCATCCTGGCGACCATCGCGGTGATCGCCGCCATTCTGCCGATGGCCATGGTCGGCGGCCTGATGGGTCCGTACATGCGGCCGATCCCGGTTGGCGCCAGCGCGGCGATGATCTTCTCGCTGCTGGTGGCGTTCATCGTCACGCCGTGGGCGGCGGTGCGCATCCTGAAGCCTGCTGCGCACGACCACGGCGAGCGTCCCGAAGGCCGCATCCCGCGTTTCTATCGCTGGCTGATGCACCGCATGCTGTCATCCGGCCCGTGGCGCTGGGGCATCGTCGGTGGCACCAGCCTCGCCCTGGTCCTGGCCATGCTGCTGGTACCGGCCGGGCTGGTGCAGGTGAAGATGCTGCCCTTCGACAACAAGTCGGAGTTCCAGGTCGTGCTCAACATGCCGGAAGGCACCGCGCTGGAGGGCACCGCGGCGGTGGCCCGCGCCATGGCGGCGTCGCTCAAGGGCGAGCCCGAGGTCGCCAACTACCAGATCTACGTCGGCACCGCCTCGCCGTTCAACTTCAACGGCCTGGTCCGCCACTACTTCAACCGCGCCGGCGACCACGTCGCCGACCTGCAGGTCAACCTGCGCCCGGCAAGCGAGCGGGCCGCCCAGTCGCACGACATCGCCAAGCGCCTGCGCCCGCGCCTGGCGGCGATCGCGGCCAAGGCCGGCGGCCGCATCACCGTCGCTGAGGTGCCGCCCGGCCCGCCGGTGCTGCAGACCCTGGTCGCCGAGGTCTACGGACCGAGCGAAAAGGACCGCCTCGCCCTGGCCGACGAGGTGAAGCGCATCTTCAGCGCGACCCCCGGCGTAGTCGACATCGACTGGTACATCGAAGCGCCGCAGCAGCGTCTGCGCTTCATCGTCGACAAGGAAAAGGCGGCCCTGGCCGGCGTCTCCACCGCCGACATCACCCGCACCGTGCACCTGGCGATCGAAGGCCAGCAGGTCGGTCTCGCCCATCAGGCGCGTGAGAAGGAGGACCTGCCGATCGTCGTCGACCTGCCGGCCTCGGTGGTCAACCAGGGCGAGGACCTGCTCGCCCTGCGCGTGCGCGGGCCAGGCGGCCTGCTGCCGCTGCGCGAACTCGGACGCATCGAGCACAGCACGCTCGAGCCGAGCATCCACCACAAGAACCTGCTGCCGGTGACCTACATCGTCGGCGACGTCGCCGGCGTGGTCGAGAGCCCGGCCTACGCCATCGTCGCCATGAACGAGGCGCTGGCCAAGATCGACGCGACGCGTTTCGGCGGCGGCACGGCGCAGCTGGCGGTGCTCAACTCGGCCCAGCCGACCAACGACCTCGCTCCGGCGATGAAGTGGGACGGCGAGTGGCACATCACCATCGAGGTGTTCCGCGACATGGGTTTGGCCTTCGCCGGTTGCATCATCCTGATCTACCTGCTGATGGTCGGCTGGTTCCACTCATTCGTCACCCCGCTGGTAGTGATGATCGTCATCCCCTTCTCGCTGCTCGGCGTGCTGCCGGCGCACGCCGCGTGGGGCGCCTTCTTCACCGCCACCTCGATGATCGGCTTCATGGCCGGGGCCGGCATCGTGGTGCGCAACTCGGTCATCCTGGTCGACTTCATCGAGGCCGAGATCGCCTCCGGCAAGTCGATCGAGGAAGCCGCCATCCAGGCCGGCATCGTGCGCTTCCGCCCGATGCTGCTCACCGCCCTCGCGGTGGTCGCCGGTGCCGCCATCATCCTCGCTGACCCGATCTTCCAGGGCCTGGCGCTGGCGCTGATGGCCGGCTCGCTCGCCAGCCTGATCACCGCCCCGGTGCTGGTGCCGCTGCTCTATGTGCTGCAGCGGAAGTGGCTGGACTGAGGACGGCTCAGGCGGAAGCCGACCGTTCCTGCACCACCCGCTGGCGCCAGGCGACCACCTCCTTGATGACCAGGGTGCCGAGGGCGAACAGCGACAGCAGCGAGGCGCAGGCGAACGAGGCCGCGAACTGGTACTCGTTGTAGAGGATCTCAATGTGCAGCGGCAGGGTGTTGGTCTGGCCGCGGATGTGGCCGGACACCACCGAGACGGCGCCGAACTCGCCCATCGCCCGGGCCGAGCACAGGATGATGCCGTAGATCAGACCCCACTTCACGTTGGGGATGGTGACCCGCCAGAAGATGTGCCAGCCGCTGGCGCCGAGCACGCGGGCGGCCTCCTCCTCCTCACTACCCACCGCCTCCATCACCGGGATCAACTCGCGGGCGACGAAGGGGAAGGTGACGAAGCAGGTCGCCAGCACCAGGCCGGGCAAGGCGAATACGACCTTGAGCTCGTGGTCGCGCAGCCATTCGCCGAAGAATCCCTGCAGGCCGAACAGCAGGACGAAGACCAGACCGGAGATCACCGGTGAGACGGCGAAGGGCAGATCGATGAGGGTGAGCAGCAGGCCGCGTCCGCGAAAGCGGAAGCGGGTCAGCAGCCACGCAGCGGCCACGCCGAAGATGGTGTTGAGCACCACGGCGATCGCGGCGACGCCCAGCGACAGCTGGACGGCATGCAGGGTCGCCCGGTCGGTGAACGAGCGGAGGTAGACCACCCAGCCCTTGGCGAAGGCCTCGTGGAAGACCACCACCAGCGGCAGGATCAGGAACAAACCGAGCCAGGCGTAGATGAACGCGATCAACGACCAGCGCACCCAGGCCGGTTCGCTGAGGCGGTTGTCGGACCCACTCATGCTTCGCTCCGGAAACGCCGGTTCGACCAGCGCTGCAGCGCATTGATGCCCAGAAGCAGGGCGAAGGAGATGAGCAGCATGACTACGGCGATGGCGGTCGCTTCGGCGTAGTGGTACTGCTCCAGCTGGATGATGATCAGCAGCGGAGCGATCTCGGTCTTGCCCGGCATGTTGCCGGCGATGAAGATCACCGAGCCGTACTCGCCGACCGCACGGGCGAAGGCGAGGGCGAATCCGGTGATGATGGCCGGTGCGACGTCGGGCAGGATGACCCGACGGATGGTCGCCCAGCGACCCGCGCCGAGGCTGGCCGCGGCCTCCTCGATCTCCTTGGGGATCTCCTCCAGCACCGGCTGGACGGTGCGGACGACGAAGGGCAGGCCGATGAAGACCAGGGCGACGGTCACGCCGAGCCAGGTGAAAGCGACGGTGACGCCGAGCGGCGCCAGCAGCGAGCCGAGCCAGCCGTTGGGGGCGTAGAGCGCGGTCAGCGCAATGCCAGCGACCGCGGTCGGCAGGGCGAAGGGCAGATCGATGATCGCATCGAGGATGCGCCGGCCGGGGAAACGGTAGCGCACCAGCCCCCAGGCGATGAGCGTGCCGACGACGGTGTTGATCACAGCCGCGGCGCCGGCGGCGCTGAAGCTGAGCTCCAGCGCCGCCAACGTGCGCGCGTCAGTGGCGACCTGGCAGAAGCGCTCCCAGGACAGGCGCGAGGCGCTGACTACCAGGCCGCCCAGCGGAATGAGGACGATCAGGCCCAGCCAGGCGAGGGTGACGCCCAGCGAGAGGCCGAAACCCGGCAGGACGCGGTGTGCGACGGCCATGGTTCACTTGGCGGTGATCGTGTCGAAGACGCCGCCGTCGCTGAAGTGCTCCTTCTGGGCCTTCTGCCAGCCGCCGAAGACCTCCTCGATGGTGAAGAGTTCAAGCTTGGGGAAGCGGTCGGCCGAGGCGGCGGCGACCGCGGCCAGGGTCGGACGATAGTAGTGCTTGGCGATGACCTGCTGCGCCTCCTCGGAGTAGAGGTAGTTCAGGTAGGCGTTGGCGACCTCGGTGGTGCCGTGCCGCCTGGCGTTCTTCTCCACCAGGGCGACCGGTGGATCGGCCTTGATGCTCAGCGACGGGACCACGATCTCGAATGTGTCGGCGCCGAACTCCTTGAGCACGAGGAATGCCTCGTTCTCCCAAGACAGGAACACGTCGCCGATGCCGCGCTGGACAAAGGTGGTGGTCGAACCACGCGCGCCGGTGTCGAGCACGGGCACGTTCCTGAACAGCTGCTTGAGGAAGGCCTGGCCCTTGGCCTGGTCTCCGCCGTTCTGCTTCAGGGCATAGCCCAGCGCCGCGAGGTAGTTCCAGCGCGCGCCGCCAGAGGTCTTCGGATTCGGTGTGATCACGCCGACGCCGGGTCTGATCAGGTCGCCCCAGTCCTTGATCGCCTTGGGGTTGCCCTTGCGCACCAGGAAGACGATGGTCGAGAAATACGGCGTGCTGTTGTTCGGCAGCTTGCTCTGCCAGTCTGTCGGCAGCAGTCTGGCCTTCTCGGCGATGGCATCGATATCGTAGGCGAGAGCCAGCGTGACGACGTCGGCCTCGATGCCGTCGATGACCGAGCGGGCCTGCTTGCCGGAGCCGCCGTGCGACTGGTCGATGGTGACCTCCTGACCCTTGCCGGCCTTCCACGCAGCGGCGAAGGCGGGGTTCAGCTCGGCGTAGAGCTCGCGGGTGGGGTCGTAGCTGACGTTGAGCAGCTTGACCGGCTCGGCGGTGGCGAGCGCAGCCGACAGGAGGAGGAGGACGGACGGAAGGATGCGGATCATGGTATGCCGTGCTTGATGGGGTTGGTGGAATGGTCGGTCAGAAGCTGGCCTGGAGACGGCCGATGATGACGCGCTCGCTCTCGCGATCGCTCGGGCTGGCGACTGTTCCGCCGCCGCCGCCGTCGAAGCGGGTGTAGTCGCCCGCGAGCTGCCACTTGAGGTTGCGGTTGACGTACCAGTTCACACCGAGGCCGACGCTCTGCGCCTTGGCGATCTGCGTCGTCGGGTTGGCCAGGCGCTGTGTAGTCGTGCCGTCGAAGGCGGCATCGTCGATCCTCAGTTCGCCGACGCGGCCGACGACCTCGAAGGCGCCCCACGCGCCGGTCTCGGGATCGAAGGTCCGTTTCGGGACGACGGCGCCTCCCGGCGACTTCGCATCTTCAGTGAGCAGCCAGGTGCCGACCACCTGCCAGGCGCTGTGGCTCAGGCTCTGCTCCTGACCGCCGCGCTGGGCATCCTGCTGCGAGACGGTGTACTCGGCCAGCACACTGGCTCCGCCGGTGGTCCATTCCAAGGCCGGTGCGTAGCGGGCCCGGGTTCCGGAAGCCGCTGCGGTCGCGTCGTAGGCGAATACCGTCACCTGGCCGGGGCTGCGGTAGCCCGCAGTCAGGCCGTTGGCCTCGTAGCCATGGGTGGTGGCGAAGGACAGGTTCAGACCCTTGAGCAGATCGTTGGTGCCGGCCTTGAACGGAGCCCACCCGACGCGCAGGAAGCCGTCCTTGTCATCGTCGTTGTCGGCCGTGCGCGTGGTCAGATCGGGCGAGCCGTTGCCGACACCGACCAGCCACTGGAAGGTCTCGCCGAGCTTGCCGCTGGCGTTGAAGCCGACCTCGTAGGACGGAGTGAGGTTGGTCGGCAGACCACGCTCGGGGAAGGCAAGGTTGCCGGAGCCCTGGATGTATTCCTGTCCGAGCACCTTGAAGCGGCCGCCGGTGATGGCGAGCTTCTCGCTCGGCTTGAACTCGGCCCAGCTTTCCAGCAGTTCGAAGGCCGGGCTGCCGGCGGTGGTGGCGTTGAAGCTGCCCTGCACGCGGGCGCGCAGGAACTTCCCGAGTTGCACATCGATGGTCGGCTGGGCCCGGCGCAGCAGGAAGGTGTTGCTCTGCTGGTTCGCCGTGTCGTTGATCCAGAAGCGGCCATCGGCCTGGACCAGCAGGCCGAGCTTGGCCGAGTAGGGGTTGTTCTTGTCGCTGTTGCCGATGCTGAAGCCGCTGGCATCGGCCTTTGCTGAGACCGCGATCTTGGCCTTCTCGGCAGCGGCCTCATCGGCGATCTCGGCCTTGCGACTGAGGATCTTGACCTGCTGGTCCAGTTCCTGGATGCGCTTCAGGAGTTCTGCTCCGGAAGTCTCATCTGCGGCGCTGGCGACGGTGGTGGTGGCGATGCCGGCGGCGATGGCCAGCAGGGTACGGGAACGGAAGGACATGGTGGATCCGCGCCAGTGGCTCCCGTGGACGGGTCGCCGAAGGCAGGACGGGACTGTGGCGCTCCGGAGGACCGGTAGCGAAAAGACAGAGGCTAGCGTGCGACGTGCGGTCGCTGGTCGCTGGCGGAGAAGCGGGTGCGTTCGCGGCGCTCGATGGCCACGACTTGGCCGTCGTGCACCTGGATCTCGATCGCGCCGAAGCGCAGATCCTTGAGCAGCCGGGCGACCTCGCGTAGGACGCGATCGATGGTTTCGCTGTCGGCCATGTCAAGCCGCCAGCGATGTCTGTTGCAGCGAACGGCTGGGGACCAGACCGCGCAGGCCGGCGGCCGGGCCGCTGAGGATGCGCACCTGGGCGAGGGTCGCGAGATCTTCGTCGATGACCAGACCGGTGCCGGCCGGGACCGCGACGAGATCGCCGGTCGCGAGCAGTTGGCTGAGGGTGGGCAGGTCACGCGAGGAGAGCGCGACAATGAGGCGATCCCATGCGGCGAGATCGCTGGCGAGAAGGACGTTGTCGGTGGTGTGGGCCATGGCCGTGTTCCTGGGTTGGGGCAGTGCGGGACGCTACTGCCGACAACACCGGGATGGGGCCAGGGCCTCGCGGGAGTTCAGGATGTGGCGGACATCGAACATGGCTGCGTCGTTGTCCGCTTTTACGAACAAAGTGTTTTTGTCAAGCATGGACCTGGCCGGGCAGGACGTACGTCATCATCAGGAAGAGCAGCGCCTCTTCGCTGCGCGCCGTATTGCGATAGCTGTGCGGACGGTCAGCGGTGAATACGAAGCAATCACCCGGTCCCAGGTTGGTCACCTGTCCGTCGACCTCGACCGCGATCGTACCGCTGACCAGGGCGAGATGCTCGGTGGTCCCATGCGCATGCGGCTCGGCCTGCTCGACGCCGCCGGCCTTGATGCGCAGTTCGTAGAACTCCGCCGTCCGCGCTGGACCGTCGAAGGGGAACAGTGCGCGCGAGGCGAAAGTGCCGCCGGAATTCGTCAGGTATTTGGCATTCGTCTTGCGCAGCAGGACATCGGTACTGGCCCGTGGCTGGGTCAGCAGGTCGCTGAACGGCACCTTCAGGCCGTCGGCCAGCCGCCAGACCACGGCGATGGTCGGCACCGACTTGCCGGATTCGATCTGGTGCAGCATCGCCTTGCTGACCTGGCTGCGCACCGCCAGCTGGTCCATCGACCAGCCGCGCTCGGTGCGCAGGCGCTTGAGGTTGCCGCTGACGGCGCTGGTGAGGGCATCCTCCTGCGCGTTGGGGAGGATGGAGCGCTTGGATCTGGCCATGCTCCATGCATACCTGGCTCGCTGTCCGTCACAACGAACAGCATCGTCAGTTCTTGCAGCCGTGCGCGGCGTGGGCGTGGCCATGATCGCAGGCGCTGGGCTCGCCGCCGGCCAGCAGCTTGCCGGCACGGTACTGCGCCACCGCAGCGTCGACCAGGGTGCCCTCCGGGACGATGGCGAGGCGGACTCCTGCCTGCGCAAGATGACCGGCAGCCCCACGACCGATGGCGGTGCAGATGACGATTTCGCAATCAGCCACCACCTTGGCGAGCGACCCGCAGCAGAGCATACGATCGCGGCGGTGGGCATGTGCCACTGCCGCCTGTTCGTGGCCTGAGGCTGCCGCCGCCTCATCGCGCGACGGCGATCGTCCTCACGACGTGGTCAGCAGGCTGCCGAGCACGATCATGCCGGTGACGCCCAGCACCGCTCCGATCGGCCCGGCATTGCCGGGATGGCAGCGGACAGATTCCGGCAGCAGCTCCTCGAAGGAGATGAAGACCATGGCACCGGCAGCAGCGGCCAGGGCGAGCGGGATGGCGGTGGCGCCCGGAGCCAGCCAGGCGACCGCGGCGAATCCGGCCGCAACTTCGATCAGGCCAGCCATCTGGCCGAGCAGGAACGCGGTCCGCCGCCGCATCCCGGCCAACACCAGCGGCATGGTGACCAGCAGACCCTCGACCACGTTATGCAGAGCCAGAGCCGTGATCACCGCTGGACCGGATGGACTGGATTCACCAGCGGCGGTCGCGGCACCGACCGCCATGCCCTCGGGGATGTTGTGGATGATCAGGGCCAGGGCGATGAGTTGCGCCGCGCTCCTGGAGACGCCGCGTCCGGCGACGGCGTGGTCCGGTCCGTCGGAGCCGGGATGCTGGTGCGGCAGCAGGCGGTCGAGTCCGGCGATGAGGCCCAGGCCGAGCAGGAAGCCCAGCCAGATGAGCCAGGTCCGTCCGCTGCCGGCCTGGGCAAGGGCGTCCGGCACCAGCCCGAGCAGGGCCGCCGACAGCATCACGCCGGCGGCAAAGCCGAGTGCCGCAGCCTGCACCGCAGGCCGCGGACGCACCGGCAGCCACGCGGCGAAGGCGCCGAGACAGGATCCGGCCCAGGACCAGGCCAGTCCGTTGTCGATCAGGTTCATGGCGCCGGGCTGGAGCGCGGCCGGAACGCGGCGAGCACCGCCGGGTCGGTCTCCAGGCGGGCGCCGCCGATCAGGTCGAGGCAGTACGGCACCGCCGGGAAGACCGCATCGAGGCAGGTGCGGATGGCGCTCGGCTTGCCCGGCAGGTTGATGATCAGGCAGGCGCCGCGCAAACCGGCGGTCTGGCGCGAGAGGATCGCGGTCGGCACCTCGCGCAGGCTGACCGTGCGCATCAGCTCGCCGAAGCCGGGCATCATGCGCGCGCACACCGCCTCGGTCGCCTCGGGCGTGACGTCGCGCGGTGACGGCCCGGTGCCGCCGGTGGTGACGATCAGCGAGCAGCCCTGCTGGTCGGCCAGTTCGATGAGCGTAGCTTCGATCTGCGGCCGCTCGTCGGGAATGACGCGGGCGACCGCCTCCCATGGGCTGGTCAGGTACGCGGTCAGGGTCGCGACGATGGCCGGGCCGCCCTTGTCCTCGTAGACCCCGGCGCTGGCGCGGTCGCTGACCGTGACGATGCCGATGCGCGCGCTCATGCCCGCCTCCAGGTGCCGCTGCGGCCGCCGGACTTGGCCTCGAGACGGACGCCGTCGATGACCATGCCACGGTCGAGCGCCTTGCACATGTCATAGACGGTCAGCGCGGCGACCGACGCGGCGGTGAGCGCCTCCATCTCGACCCCGGTGCGGCCGGCGAGGCTGGCGGTGGCAGTGATGCGCACCTCGGCGCGACCGAGCACGAGGCCGACCTCGACCGCGTCGAGCGGCAGGCTGTGGCACAGCGGTATCAGTTCGTCGGTGCGTTTCGCCGCCTGGATCCCGGCGATGCGCGCCACCGCCAGGACGTCGCCCTTGGCCACCGCCTGACGGCGGATCGCACGCACCACCGCGGCTGTGGTATGCACCACCGCGCTGGCGGTGGCGCTGCGGCTGGTCACCGGCTTGGCCCCGACGTCGACCATGCGGGCATGGCCCTTCGCATCGAGGTGGGTGAAGCTCAGCTTGGCCATGCGTCGGCTCCGATGCGGGTGTAGGCGACCTCGGTTCCGGCGGGCAGGCTCGCGGCGCCTGGTTCGAGGCGGAGGTAGGCGTTGGCCTGATGCGGCTGCACCAGATCGGCACTCGACACCGGCGGCAGCGGCATCACCGCGCCCCCCTGAACCCGCGCCGGCAGGAACCAGGTGCGCTCGCTGTTGCCGGGCAGGGCAGCAGCCAGGGTGCCGTGTCCGCCGTGCGGCACATGATCAAGACCGGCTAGCCGACGCAGCGACGGTATGACGTAGCGGCAGGCGCAGAGATGCGCGGCGAGCGGATTGCCAGGCAGGCCGAACAGCAATTGCCGGCCGCGCCGCGCCAGCAGCAGCGGCTTGCCCGGCCGCTGCGCGACCTTGTGGAACAGCGCCACGGCGCCGAGGCGGGTGAGCACGCCGGGCACCTCGTCATGCGTGCCGGCCGACACGCCGCCGGTCAGCACCACGGCGTCGACCCCCTCCAGCGACTGCAGGCAGGCGAGCAGCGCCCCGGCGTCATCGGCCACGGTGCGGCGCGTGGCGGCGATCCCGGCCTCTTCGAGCAGGGCCACCAGCATCGGGCCGTTGCTGTCGCGGATCTGGCCGGGTCGCGTCGGGTCCTCGGCCAGCTCGCTGCCGGTGGTCACCACCACGACCTGCGGCCGCGGAAAAACCGCCAGTTCGCGCGTTCCGACGCCCAGCGCCGCAGCCAGCGTCATCGGCGTCACGATCGCTCCAGCCCGGGCCCAGGGCCGGCCAGCGGCGCACTCGGCGCCACGCGACACGATGTTGGCGCGCGCACGGATGCGCTCCGGCAGGCTGACGCGGCCGTCCGCCCGCGTGGTCTGCTCGACCGGGACCACCGCTTCCGCCCCGGCTGGCACTGGTGCTCCGGTCATGATCGGATGAGCCTGGCCCGGCTGCAGCGCAGGACGCGCCGCGCCATCGCCGGCGGCGATCTCGTCGAGGATGGCGACGCTACGGCCGGCGTCGGCCAGGCGCACGGCGTAGCCGTCCATCATCGCGCGGTCGAACGGCGGCAGGTCGGCAGGCGCCAGCGCGTCCTCGGCCAGGACCAGACCGCGGCAGCGCTCGGGCGGCAGGCGCGCCACCGTCGGCGGCGAGACGGCGGCCAGCACCTGGGCGAGGGCCTCGTCGGGTTCGAGCAGGCTCACGCTGGCTCCTCGCTGCGCAGGATCGTGCCCTGGCTCCACTCGACCGAGCCGTCGGCGAAGGTCTCGCGCTTCCACACCGGCACGCGGGCCTTGATCTCGTCCATGATCCAGGCGCAGGCGGCGAAGGCCTCGCCGCGGTGCGCGGCGGCGGTGCCGACCCACACCGCGGCCTCGCCGACCTCGAGATGGCCGGTGCGATGGCAGGCGCAGGCGGCGAGCAGCGGCCAGCGCTGGCGGGCGGCGGCGATGATCCCGCGCCCGACGCCGAGCGCGAGCGGGGCGTAGCCCTGGTAGTCGAGGTGACGCACGGCGCGGCCCTGATGGTGGTCGCGCACCACGCCCTCGAACACGACCAGGCCGCCGGCCTGGGGATGGTCGAGGCGGCGGCGCCAGGCGGTGCAGTCGATCGGCTGGTCGGTGATGGCGAAGTCGTCCATCTCAGCCGCCCGAGACCGGGGGAAGGAACACCACCGTGTCGCCGTCGGCCAGGGCCGTGTCCCAGCGCACCATCGCCTCGTTGACCGCCACCACCAGGCTGCGCTCGGGCAGGGTCAAACCGTGCCGCTGGGCCAGCTCGCGGTAGAGCTCGCGCGCTGTACCCGCCGCGGTCGCGACGCATTCGCTGTCGACGCCGCGCTGGTCGCGCAGATGGGCGAAGTAGAGCACGGTCAGTTCCGGCACATCAGGCTCCGATCGCCAACATCAGAGCATCCTGGTCGGCGGCCTGCAACCAGGACGTCGGGGAGCTGGTGCGCTCTCAGCTGGGCGTCGGCCAGACTGCTGTCCGGACCGCTCGCGGCTGCTCAGCGTCCGCGAGCGGCAGCCGCAGCGAGACGGTGAAGGTGCCGTCAGCCAGGGCGAAGCCGAGTTCCCAGCCGTTGACTGCCGTCAGGCGGCGGCACAGCGCCAGGCCCAGGCCGGCATGCCGGCCGGTCGAGCCGCGGCCGTCCTCCCCGCGCCAGAACGCCTCGCCCAAGCGCGGCAGCATCTCCGCCGTCAGTCCGGGAGCGGGATTGGCCAGCAGCAGGACGAGAGCGGAGCCCTGCTGTTCCGTCCGCATGCTGGCAGGCGATTCCTCGGGCGCGTGCGCCACGGCGTTGTCGAGCAGGTTGCGCAGCACCAGCTGGAGATGGTCGCGGTCGCCACGTACCGGTGGTACGGCGCCGGGGGGCAGCCCGATACGGCGGCGCTCGGCATCGCCGAATCCGGCAAGCACGGTCGCAAGTGCGTCCTGCAGTCCGATCGCCACCGGCCGCACCGGTTCGCGACCGGCTTCCAGGCGGGTGAGCAGCAGGAGCTGCTCGATGATGCCGGCGGTCTCGCCGACGATGCCACGGCTGCGCTCCAGAGCCTGCCGGTAGTCGGGGGCGGCGCGCTCGCGGGCCAGCACGTGGTCGATGATGGCGGCCAGACCGGCGAGCGGCGTGCGCAGCTCGTGGGCGATGTTGCCAGCGGTCTGGCGTTCGCGGCGCACCAGGTCGCGCGACATGGCGAGGAAGGCGTCGGCCCGTTCGACTACCGGACGCAGTTCGCGCGGCACCTCGGAGCCGGCGATGGCGATGCGCTCGTCCTCGGGCTTGGCCTGTGCGATGGCCTGTGCGATGCGGTCCACCGGGCGGATGACGGCGCGGGCCAGGATCCAGGCCGCTGCACCGGCGAGCAGCGCGGCGACCGCCGTGGCGGTGCCGAGCGCCAGGCCGACCGCGGTGAGCGTCGCCTGCAGGCCGCTATCGCTGCGCGCCGCCGTCACCGTGAAGCTGCCGCCGTCGCTGTCCCCCCCCTCCCGACGGCCTCGCCCGCCGCCCACCGCCATGATCGGTCCGCTGACATGGACCACGCGGCCGGGACATCCGTCCGGCATGGTCGCCACGCCATCCGCCGCCCCCAGCAGCGCTTCGGCTACCGGCGCGGACGAGGCGCAGACCACGCCATCGGCGTCAGCCACCGTCCACCAGCCGTCGAAATCGAGCGGAGCGGCGCTACCCGGAGCGCAACGGACCTCCGGCCCGCAGCGGCGCATCTGCCCGAGCAGCTGCGTCGCATCGGCCCGCAGGGCCGTCTCAGCGGCGTCGAGCAGATGCGTGCGGACGCTGAGCCAGGCGGCGCCCGAGGCCACCGCCGAGCTCAGCGCCACGGCCAGCACCGTGCCGAGCAGCAGTCGCCGCCGGATCGAGCTCATGCCTCGCCGCCGAGCTGGTAGCCCTGGCCGCGGCGGGTGCGGATCAGGTCCTCGGCGCCGGCGGTCGCCAGCTTGCGCCGCAGGTTCGCCAGATGCGCCTCGATGCGGTTCGGATTCGGCTCCTCGTTGAAGTCGTAGCAGGTCTGCCACAGCGCATCGCGCGGCACCACGGTTCCCGCCCGCAGGGCGAGGTGTTCGAGCAGGCACCATTCCTTGGCGGTGAGATCGAGCACGGCGCCGCCGATCGTGGCCTGGCGTCGGCCCGTGTCGACGCTGAGCGGACCGACCGTGATCACATTCTGCACCGCCCCGGCGGACCGGCGGACCAACGCCTTGACCCGGGCGAACAGCTCGGGCAGCGCTGCTGGCTTGACGACGTAGTCGTCGGCTCCGGCCTCCAGGCCGGCGATACGTTCGGGTACTTCGCCACGGGCGGTCAGCATCAACACCGGATCGCGGCGACCGGCCAAGCGCAGCCGGCGCAGGATCTCGTCACCGGACAGCCGTGGCAGCTGCCGGTCGAGGATGACGGCATCGTAAACCGCCTCCTTGGCGTACCACCAACCCTCCTCGCCGTCGTTGGCGGCGTCGACGGCGCAGCCCTCCTCCCGCAGATAGGCGGCAAGGGCTTCGCGCAGCGGCGCGTAATCTTCGACGACGAGGAGGCGCACGAACCGGGGTCAGCCGTTGTCGGCCTGCCCCTTACTTGCACGCTCCATCGGCCTTGGCCTTGCCGCAGGCCGCGCCGTCGACCTTGCCGTCACCCTTCGTGCAGGCGGCCTTCTCGGCGTCACCCTTCGTGCAGGCAGCCTTCTCGGCGTCGGTCTTGGTGCAGGCGGCCTTCTCGGCGTCGGTGCAGGCCTTGCCGGCGTCGGTTTTGTCGCAGGCGGCGACCCTGGTGCAGGCCGGGGTGCTGCTTTCGGCCGGGGCGGCCGGGGCGGCCGGGGCAGGGGCTGCCGCATCGGCGGCGGAAACCAAGGAGGCGCAGAGCGCGAGGATGGTGGGGAGGATGATACGGACCATGGAGGTCTCCTTGAGTCGGGGTTCGTTCGGCATCCTGAACGCCTTCCTGAAGCGAAGCTGAAGCCACAGCAGGGGCGGCCCGATGGGCGCACCATGCCGGCCGGCCGGTCCATGGCCAGCGTTCCGCCCTGCGGCGGAACGACCAGCAGCCGAAGATCCGACAAGCCCGGACGAAGGCCCGGCAAGGCGCACCTGGGCGGCGCGGCATGCTTGCAGCAACCCACCCAGGAGCCTCCTTCCATGTCCTTCAACGGCCTCGGCATGAACCTCGGCAACCTCTCGCTCCTCTCCAAGGCGGAGACGCGTTCGATCTCGGCCGAGAATCCCACCGGCGGCAAGGGCCAGGGCGGCCGGCACGTCGATCCCAACCACGGCTGCTCGCGCGACCTCGGCACCGGATGGAAGGTGCGGCCCTGCGTGCAGATCAAGCCGGGCGAGACCCTGGTGCTGGCCGATGTCGACGGCCCCGGGGCGATCCAGCAGATCTGGATGACCCCGACCGGCAATTACCGCTTCACCATCCTGCGCTTCTACTGGGACGACGAGACGACCCCCTCGGTCGAGGTGCCGGTCGGCGACTTCTTCGCCAGTGCCTACACCAGCTTCAATACCTTCCGCCCGATCGATTCGCTGCCGGTATGCGTCAATCCGGGCAACGCCTTCAACTGCTACTGGGAGATGCCCTTTCGCAAGCACTGCCGGATCACGATGGAGAACATCGGCTTCGAGGCGATGACCATCTTCTATCAGATCAACTACACCCTGACCCAGGTGCCGGCCGACGCGGCTTACTTCCACGCCCAGTTCCGCCGCACCAATCCGCTGCCGTACAAGGACGTCTACACCATCCTCGATGGCGTGCGCGGCCAGGGCCAGTTCGTCGGCACCTACATGGCATGGCAGATGAACAACAACGGCTGGTGGGGCGAGGGCGAGATCAAGTTCTACCTGGACGGCGACCTGCCCGGCGGCGTGGTCGGCAGGAATGTGAAGGAGCACGGCGGCGAGCGCTACCCGACCATCTGCGGCACTGGCACCGAGGACTACTTCTGCGGCAGTTACAACTTCGAGGACAAGGCGACCAAGACCTACCGCGAGTTCACCACCGCCTACGCCGGCGTGCCGCATGTCGTCCGCCCCGACGGCTGCTATCAGGCCAATACCCGCTTCAGCCTGTACCGCTGGCACATCACCGACCCGGTGCGTTTCCAGCAGGACCTGGCGATCACCATCCAGTCGCTCGGCTGGCGGACGGGCGGCCGGTATCTGCCCAACCAGGACGACATGTCGTCGGTCGCCTTCTGGTACCAGGCCGACCCGCACGCCCCGTTCCCGGCCCTGCCCTGCCGCGACCAGCTCGAGATCATCTGAGCCAGCAGCTGTCGGCCCGGGGAGCCACGCCGGGCCTTTACCGGCACCGAAATATCGGAAGGCTGATGTTGTCGGCTACCGGTTACATGTTAGAGTCCGGACAGCATGCGTCCGGCCGTACCGATCTTGTTGATACTTGCAGCCGCGGCACCGGCAGCGGTTTCCGGCGTACCGGAGGCGCCGCGGCCAGGTGCGCGCCCGGTGGCGTGGTTCGCCTGGGGCAACGACGCCTTCGGCGGCGAGACCGGCAGCAATACTGACGACTATCGCACCAACGCCTTCACCCTCGGCGTACAGCTCGACGGCTGGGTCTTCGGCCTCGAACACAGCATGCTCACCGACCGGCGCGAGGGCGTCGAGCTGCGCACCGACCAGATCAATGCGGCGGTGGGCCACGAATGGGAGCTGTCGCTCAGCAGCTACGACCGCCTCTGGCTGGCCGGCGGACTCGGCGCACGTTCGACCGGCACGTATGGCGGGCAGCAGATCCAGGATCGCTGGCACGCGACGAACAACTTCCGCAACTATGAGCTCGCCGAGGACGAGAGCGCCGAGGAAGGCACCGCTTGGGCGCATGCCGAATGGCTGTTCACCGGCGAGGCGGCCGGCATTCCCGACATGCCCTTTCTGCGCCCTGGCCAGCTCGGCCTTGATCTGCGCGGCTCGGCGCTGCTGACCAGCGGCGGCGAACAGGTCGGCAGCCTCAGCGCCAGCCTGGTGCTGCTCGGCGCCGATGCGCACGCCATGTTCGGACTGACCCGCGAATTTCGCGGTGGTACCAGCCCGAACCAGACCGCGCAGCGCACCGCCGAGCATGAGGAGGGCACCTGGTTCACCTATGGCCTCGGCGCCGGCGGCTGGTTCATCCATGGCGGCTGGGGCCTGAGCGGTGATGCCACCTGGGGCGCGGTCGGCTGGCAGTGGGGCCGCACGCCGGCGCGCACCGCAACCCAGGTCGCCAGCCTGGAAGGCGTCTTCGCCCTCTACCAGGGCTACGCCCTGGGCATGCAATACCGCTGGCAGCCGGGGTGGCTCGGTGAGCTTACTGACCGTCAGCTGTCCTGCTTCGCCGACTACCGCTTCGGCCGCTTCCCCGGCTCGGTCTCCATGCTGGACAATTCTATGGTCATGCGCCAGGGCCTGCTCGGGGTCGATTGGGAGCCGTGGCGCGTGGGAGGACCGGTGATGTCGTTCGCTCCATTCGTTCAGGCCGGGGCCGGTCTGCGCGAGGAGCGCATCACGGTCATCGGCGACAATCCCTACTATCCCGTCCAGGGCGCACAGCGCACCGTGGTGCAGGGATCGGTCGGCTTGCGCTGCCAGTTTGTCACCAGTTCGGACCTGCTGCCCGCCTACGGCTTCAGCCTGGTCTACGATGCCTGGCAGCCGCTCGACGACGCCACGGCGAAGGATCCGCTGGGCGGCGAGCCGCTGGTCTACCAGCAGGGCGGAGGCGCCTTCGGCTTGCGCTTCAACGCCACGGTCGCCTGGTGAGCACACATGCGGCGCCTTGATGCCACTGTCGAATCACGCATCCGCGCCCGGGCTGGCCGGCTCAGCGACGCGGCGTTGGCGGCAGCCGTCGGCTGCAGCGCAGGTGTAGTGGCGCGGGTACGCCGCGCGGCCGGCATCGCACCGTGGCGGCCGGCATG
>JALHRW010000087.1:11925-19378 GCA_022841245.1 Planctomycetota bacterium | reverse complement strand
AGCGCCGCGCGGCGTGCCGCATCGGGCAGCACCGCCACCGCGCGGGCGGCGGGCCGTCCGCGGGCGCAGAGGTCGGCTACGTGGTCATCGATGCCCATCACAGCACCTCGATCACCGTGGCCATGCGGTGGGTCGCCCCGGGCGCGAGTTCGTAGGCGTTGGCGAGGGCGTTGGCCGCCTCGACGCAGAGCATCCCCGGCCACTCGTGGTCGCCGAAATCGGGCATGCGAGCGGCCTTGGCGATCCACGGGTTCCACACCACGGTGGAGCGCGAACCGCGCTTGGCCACGCGCAGCTGGCGGTGCAGCACCGCGTCGTCGACCACCACCTCGCCGGTGTGGCCTTCGAACAGCAGGTCGGTCTCGGCCGCGATGGTGAGCGGCTCGGCGCCGGTGATCGCGAACGGCTGGGCGACGCGGTCCGCGCCGGCGGCTCCGCCGAGGCCGCGCACCGCCACGCGGCGCACGTCAGCCACTGCGAGGTAGGTGTGCAGGGCCTCGCCGACGGTGAAGGCGGCGGAGCCGGTGTTGATCGCGGCCAGCTCGACCTCGAGGCGACGGCCGAAGCGTGCGGTCAGCCGCACGTCGCTGGCCGGCGCGGGCAGCGCGAGGCGCAGCACGACGATGGCCGTGCCGTCCGCATCGACGGTCACCGAGCTCAGATCCCAGTCGGCGAGTCGGGCCAGGCCATGCGCAGGCTGGCCCGCTTCGGCGGCGGGGCCGAACCATGGCCAGCACACCGGGATGCCGCCGCGGATCGGCTTGCCGGCGGCGAACCAGCTCTGGCTGCCCATCCAGATCACCGGGGCCTGGCCGGTGGGCTGCCAGGCGGTCACGTGCGCGCCATGCAGATAGACCTCGCCTCGGCAGGTCGGGGTGGCGATCGACACGCGCGGCAGGCCGCCGCAGCCGGCGTCGATGGTGATGGATCCGGGGATGGCGAAGCGCTGGAGGGCGGCGAGGTCGGTCATGGGTCGGGCAGCGTCGGGATGGCGGGGGACCGCTCAAGTCCCGCGCCCGGCACAACCCGGAGATCACATGCAGACATGACAGGGTCGGCCTCCGGACATGGGGACAAGACTCGGTTCGGGCAATCTACGAGGGCCTACGGAGCGCCCATGCCTGCCACTGCCACCGCCACTTCCCCCACCCAGGACCGCGGGCTTCAGCCCGCGTCGAGCCCCGGTCCCATCTCCCCGGGCACCCCAAAGACCCCTGGCCGCGTCGACCCCCGGCTCACGCCGGGCCAGGTCCGTGGCTTCGTCGACGACGGCTTCTGCTGGGCTCCCGGCCTGATCAGCCAGGCCGAGCTGGCCGAGTTGAAGGCCGACATGCTCAAGCTGGCGCGTGGCGGCTACCCCTGCCCGCAACTCAAGCCGGCCGACTCGAAGGTCGCCGACCAGGAGGTGCTCGACGGCATCCTCTGCATCCACCAGCCGCACTTCGTCAGCCCGGTGATGAAGCGGTTCTGCGAGCATCCGGCCATCGTCGGCATCCTGTCGCAGATCGTCGGAGCGCACCTCGCGCATTGGGATGGCGCGGTGAAGTGCATGCAGTCGATGCTGTTCGTGAAGGGCCCGGGCAAGCCCGGCCAGGCCTGGCATCAGGACGAGCAGTACATCCCCACGCGTGACCGCTCGCTGTGCGGTGCATGGATCGCCATGGACGATGCGACGATCGCCAACGGCTGCCTGTGGGTCGTGCCTGGTTCGCACCGCAATGGCTACTTCTTCGAGCGCCGCAAGCCGGCCGACCTCGAGGAGTACGATGGTTCCGACCAGTGCCACGGTTTCGACGAAGCCAAAGGCGTCCCGGTTGAGGTGCCAGCTGGTTCTGTCGTGTTCTTCAACGGCTACCTGCTGCACAAGTCGCTCAAGAACCGCACCAACGGCTATCGCCGCGTGCTGGTCAACCACTACATGAACTCGTGGTCGCTGCTGCCCTGGCACGCGCAGGAGGGCAAGGCCATCGCCCAGACCGACGTGCGTCGCGTCTTCCAGGTCGCCGGCACCGACCCCTACGCCCGGCTCGGCACCGAGCTGGCGCCAGGCGAGGTCTACCTGCGCGGCTGGGGCAAGGCCTGGGGCTCGGACGTGGCGAAAAAGCTATAGCTCGCGGCCGATCGCATCGGCCAGCGTGGCGATGCGATAGCGGTCGAGGCGGTCGATCAGCCCATCGACGATCGTCCGCACCAGCCACGGCCCTTTCATGATCAGGCCGGTGTAGACCTGCACCAGGCTGGCGCCGTGGCCGATCTTCTCCCACGCTGCTTCGGCCGAGTCGATGCCGCCGACGCCGACCAGCGGCAGGCGGCCACCGAGCCGGCGCGCGACCCGCGCCAGCACCACGGTCGAGCGCGCCCGCACCGGCGCGCCGGACAGGCCGCCGGCGCCGCGCTCGGCGACCCACTGCTCGTCATAGGACAGGCCGCCGCGGCCGATCGTGGTGTTGGTGCAGATGATGCCGTCGAGCTTCGCCTCGAGTGCCGCGTCGACTGCCGCGTCGATGCCGGCGTCGGCCAGATCGGGGGCGATCTTGACCAGCAGCGGCTTGCCTGGCGCCACGCTGTCGAGTTCGGCGCGGATGCCGGTGAGCAGGTCGCGCAGCACGCCTTCGGCCTGCAGGTCGCGCAGACCCGGCGTGTTGGGTGAACTGACGTTGACCACGACATAGTCGCCGCGAGCTCCAAGCAGCCGCACCGAGGCGCGATAGTCGTCGAGCGCCTGGTCGTTGGGCACGATCTTCGACTTGCCGAGGTTGACGCCGAGTACGCACGGCCGCGCACCCAGCGCATCGAGCCGTCGCGCCATCGCCGCGGCGCCGTGGTTGTTGAAGCCGAAGCGGTTGATCAATCCGCCGTCGGCCGGCAGGCGGAAGCAACGCGGCTTGGGATTGCCGGGCTGCGGTCGGGCGGTCACGGTGCCGACCTCGACATGGCTGAAGCCGAGCCGGGCGAAACCGCGCACCGCCTCGGCTTCCTTGTCCATGCCGGCGGCGAGGCCGACCGGATGGGCGAACTCCAGCGTGCCGAGGCGCATGCGCAGGCGCGGATCGGGCGGGATGCCGACCCGTGGGCCGAGCCCGGCGCCGAGCATGCTGACCGTGGCGTGATGCGCGGTCTCCGGCGGCAGCTGGAAGAGGATGGGTTTGGCGAGGGCGTACCAGTCCATGGCAGGGCAGCATCGCACGCTTCCCTGGCGCGCCAGCCCGGCCAGCCTGGGGACATGCCGCATATCCGGATCGCATGGATCAGCGCCGACGGTGGGGAGTGCGAGGAAGCCTGGCCCTCGGTCGAGCGCTTCCGTGCCTGGGCGCTGGCCGAGAGCCTGCACTGCGATTGGCGGGCCTACGAGGAGGACGAGGAGGGGGAGTGGGTGCTGATCGACGAAGGTAGGGTATAGCCGTTCCGTATGTGACGCCGCAACCGGACCAGCTAGAAAGCAGACATGGCCGTCCTCAATCCTGCCGCCGCCGCCGCGCTCAAGGCGAAGATGCAGCCCGCCCGCCTCACCCGCTTGGCCCTGCCCGGGCCTGAGCATCTTGGCGTATTCCGCGTCCGCCTCGCTGACGGCGCGGTGCCGCTCTACCAGGCGGGGCAGTACATCACCTTGGGCATGGACACGCCGGCCGGATTCGTCGCCCGGGCCTACTCGATCGCCTCGTGCCCGCTCGAACTCGATGCCTACCAGCTCTACATCGTGCGGGTCGACGGCGGGGCGCTGACCCCGCACTTGTTCACCGCCGCACCGGACACGCCGTGCTTCGTCATGCCGCCCAAGGGCCACTTCACCCTGGCCAAGGCCCAGGTCCGCACCGTGGTCATGGTCGCCACCGGTACCGGTCTGGCGCCATTCCTCGGTCAGATCCGCACCCTCTATCGTCTGCACGAGGTCGGCGTGCCGGCCGGCTATCGCGTCGTGTTGATGCACGGCTGCGCCCACGCCGACGAGTTCGGCTTTCGCGACGAGTTGCGGTCCTACGGGCGCGCCCGCTCCGACGACTTCGACTTCACCTACCTGGCCACTGCCAGCCGGCCGGATGAGGGCCACGGCTGGACGGAGGAGCACGGCTCGGGACGGGTCAACGAGGTGTTCCGCAGCCTCTTCGACCTGCCCACCGACGCGCGCCGGCCGGTCACCCTGCCGAATGACGTCGACAAGGTGAAGCTCCGGAACCTGATCCGCGCCGAGCCCGCTGCCCTGATGGTCTGCGGCAATCCTGGCATGATCGACCACCTGCGCGAGCCGGCCCGGCAGTTGGGCATGACTGGCTTCATGGTCGAGGAGTACTGGAAGGCGTAGCGCAGTGCCACCGTTGTCGGTGCTGAAGCGCAGTCGGTCATGATAAGACGTACAGGATGCTAAAGAGGATGAGGATGAGGAACATGGCCGCCACGGCCCACGTCCAAGCCGTGGTCCGCGGCGGCGGATCCGCGCCATCTGGGATGGAGATCCACAGGACGAGGTAGGCTACGCCACCAACGCCCCAACAGAGCAGGCCCATCAGCAAGATCGCTCGCCATAGCCACGTGGGCAGCGGGGTCGAAGCGCCGAGGCCGCCGCAGACGCCGGCCAGCATGCGGTCACGGTGCGAACGGCGCGTATCCTGCAGGCGCTGCCACCAGGTGGGCAACGGAGCAGCGGCAGGCGCGGCAGCGGGGGGCGCAGCGGCAGGCGCTGGTGCCGGACTCGATCCGGCGGCCGTCACCGCTCGGCTGAGGTCCTCGGCCCTCTGGTAGCGTCGTTGCGGATCGCGTTCCAGGCTACGCAACACCACTTCGTCGAGACGCACGTCGACCGCCACTCGGCGCGAGGGCGGCTCAAAGCGACCCTGCGGCAGTGAACCGGTGAGCAACTCGTACAGGACCACGCCGAGGGCGTAGATATCTGCGCGATGGTCCACCGTCTTGGCTCCTGCTATCTGCTCAGGGGCCATGTAGCGGTATGAGCCGAGGAGTTGACCGGTCTGGGTCAGGCCGGCTTCATCCTCGCTGGCCATTTTGGCCAGCCCGAAATCGGCGATCCACGGGGCTCCCTGGGCATCGATGAGGATGTTCTCCGGCTTGAGATCGCGATGCACCACGCCCTGGTCGTGGGCGTACTGCAGCGCCTTGCACAGGCAGGGAATCAAGCGCAGGGCGGTCTCGGGCGAGAGCGACCCCGTCTCCATGACCTGGCGCAGATTGGCTCCATCGATCAGCTCCATGGTCAGCCAGAGGAGTTCGCCGACCTGGCCATGATCGTACACGGAGATGATGCCGGGATGGTTGAGCTTGGCCAGCGCCCGCGCTTCGCGCGCGACGCGCTCCGCCGCTTCGGGGTCGCGCCCGACCGCGGGGGGCAGGACCTTGAGCGCCACCAGCCGGTCGAGCCGGACTTGGCGGGCGCGGAAGACCGCCCCCATCCCGCCGCGCCCGATGAGGGCTTCCACCGCCAAGCCGGGGATCAGTCCGCTCAGCTCCTCCGGGGTCGGCGGGGTCCATGACGATGGGCCGGACAGGGGCTGGGTCGAGTCCTTGGCGGTAGCGAGGAGGCTTGCAGGGTCCTGGGGGGTCATCGCGATCATCTCCGGGGTTCCATCCACTGCTGCACGGGAACCGGCCGCTGGTTACAGGTCTTTTCTGGCCAGGGCTCTGGTGAGGCATTCGAGCTCGCCATCGATCGCGGCCGGGTCCGATTCGGCGAGAGTCTCGGCGATGCTCGTGCGCAGCAGTTCACGGAAGCGCTGACGCAGGCGATGCACCGCCACCTTGATTGCCAGCTCTGAGCATCCCAGGGTGGCACCGCAGGCCCGGTAGGCTCCGGCGTCGCCATCGCATTCCAGGAAGGGCCGCAATACCGCGTAGCGCCGGGGGTCGGCCATCCCTACCGCCAGGCGCTCCTCGGCCTGGCGCAGCACCTCCAGCGCCCAGTCGCGGTCGAAGGCGGCGCTGGGGTCCGAGGTTGCCGCCATGACTCCGTCAAGGCTCTCGGCCGACCGGCCGCCGCCGCGCTTGGCAGCCTTGGCAGCGGCAGCGTGGTTGGCGAGGAAATGGTCGAGGCAGGTGAGCAGCCAGGAACGGAAGCGTCCGCGCGCCGGATCAGCCTGGACGAGGCTGTTGCGCTCGATCAGACTGGTGAGGAAATCCTGGGCCAGTTCCTGGTCTTCGCGCCAGCCACGCCGCCGGATGTGGGCGCACAGCGTTTCCCAGTACTGTCGGCACAGCCAGGTCAACGCCTCGCGTCCGCCAGCGTCCGCATTTCCAGCAGCGAGCACCATGCTCCAGCGGGTGAGGATGACGGACTGGCTCATGCTGGCAGGCTAACCGCGGATCCCAAGACGTCATCTATCCGCTGCGGAGCCGTCTCTACTTCGGCTTGCGCTGCTTGATCACCAGTTCGGGATCCTCGACCCGCACCACCGAGCCGGGGGCGACCGACTTGGTCAGCCAGACGCTGCCGCCGATGACGCTGCGTGCACCGATCACCGTGTCGCCGCCGAGGATGGTGGCGCCGGCGTAGATGGTGACGTGGTCTTCGAGATCGGGGTGGCGCTTGTTCGAGGCGCCGCGGGTCAGCTCGCCGGCCTCGTTCTTGGCCAGCGGATTCCATGCCACCAGGCCGACGCCCTGGTAGAGCAGGCACTTCTTGCCGATGCGGCTGGTCTCGCCGATGACCACGCCGGTGCCGTGGTCGATGAAGAAGCTCTCGTCGATCGCGGCGCCGGGGTGGATGTCGATGCCGGTGCGGCCGTGGACGTGCTCGGTGAGCATGCGCGGCAGGACCGGCACGCCGCGCTTGTACATGCGGTGGGCGAAGCGCTGTACCGACACCGCCTCGACCGAGGGGTACGACAGCACCACGGTCTCGCGCTCGGCGGCGGCCGGATCGTTGCAGAAGGCCCAGTCGACGTCGGTGATGACCAGTTCGCGCACCGCCACCAGGTCGAGCAGCAATTCGGCGACGAGGTCGCGGATGGCGCTCGCGGCGACCTCCTTGCCCTCGCGGCGGGCGCGGAAGCACAGGGCGCGCGCGACTTGTTCAAGCAGCGTCGCTTCAAGGGCGGCGAGGTGCGAGCGCAGATAGGTGTCGAGCTGGCTGGCCACCACCGGCTCGGAGGAGAAGAAGCCGGGGAAGAGCAGCGACAGCAGCTGACGCGAGAGCAGGCCGACGCTCTCGCGGTCCGGCAGGGCGACGGCGGTCGCATCGTTGATGCCCGGGGCCCGGTCGTAGGTGGTGCGCAGCCGGGAGGCGATGCGGTCGAGATGCTCGGGCGAGGTGCGGCTCATGGCTGGGGTTCGACGGGGAAGGTCAGGGGGAGCGGGAGGGACTCGCCGCTGCGCGAGCCGGCTGCTATCGCCAGGTTGGCGGTCGCGGCATCGAGACGGCGGCGGTACAGCGAAGCGAGGGTCTGGCGGTCGGTCTCGCTGGTGCGCTCGTCCTTGGGCAGGTGCGCAAGGGCCGCCTCCCACGCAC
>JALHRW010000087.1:0-11915 GCA_022841245.1 Planctomycetota bacterium | reverse complement strand
GTCGAGGTCGCGGCTGGCGAAGCGGACGCAGGCGATGGTGTCATGCAGACTGTGGTCGCTGACCCGGGCGACCGCGGTCTCCAGGCGCGGCAGCACCGTGCGGGCTTGCTCGATCTCCTGCGGCGATGGCCTGGCGGTGCCGGCGACCAGCCCGTAGGCGTAGACGTTGTCGATCATCAGGCCGAGGGTGCCGTTGTCCTCCATGCGCGTCACCGAGAGGGCGGCGAAGCGATGGCGCAGCTGCCATGGTGTGCGGTCGTCCGGTGGCAGCGGCTTGCCGTCGCTGGCGGTGCCGCCGCTGCGCTCGATCAGCTTGAGATGGAGCATGGCCAGCTTCTGCCGGTCCTCGGGCTGGGCCCGGGCGAGCCAGGTGATCAGCGGTCCGGTGTCGCCGGTGTCGGCGGCCTTGATCGCCGCGTCGAGCTCGGGCGCCTTGGCCGACCACGCGGTGATCTGGCCAACGGGATCCTGGGTGTTGCGCGATTCGCGCAGCGGATCGAGCCACAGGCTCGCACCCATGGCGGCGAGGAGGGCGAGGGCGGCGATGATGGCCAGGCGCATGTCGCGGACGTACCGTCGGTGGAGCGCGGCCAGGCCGGGTTCCCGGGACAAGGCACGCAGGAAGAGGACGCGCTCGCGGATCGGACGATGCCGCCAGCTGGGCTCATCCTCGGGTGTGCCGGACAGTCGCGCAACCGTCTGCAGGGCCCCGGCCATCGCCGCCGGCCCGGCGGTCTCGGCCCCGGCGATGTCGGCTTCGCGCTCGCACGCGCGGCTGATGAGGCCGAACAGGACGCGGATGTTCACGCCGGCGCAGGCCAGCAGGGCTGCCCACAGCACCGCCTCGCCGGGCAAAGCGGAGACGCCGGGCAGGTGGAACAGCAGGCCGGTGCGCAGCTCGTTGCCGGAGGCGAAACTCATGCTGAGTTGCTGGCCAGCGGCATCAGCGGAACCGACCAGGATGTTCAGCGCCCCCCATGAACCGATCATGGCGGCGAGGGCGAACCACAGGTAGGCCTTGAGGTGGCCGTGGCGGTGGTGGCCGAGCTCATGGCCGACCACGGCGCGCACCTGGTCGGGTGGCAGGTCGCGCAGCAGGTCCTCGCTGACCAGCACCCAGCGCAGGCCGGGGACCAGGCCGATGGCCATGGCGTTGTGCACCGGTCCGCCGGGCGTCCGCCACACCCGCAGCTTGGCCAGGCCAGCGCAGTCGGCTGTCAGCTGACGGGTCAGTTCGGCCTCTGGCAGGCGTCGAGCGCCCCACAGCGGCAGCAGGACGAGGGGCAGGAGGATGAGCAGGACCAGGACCAGCAGCCAGCCGCCGAAGAGCGAGAGGATCAGGCCATCGCTGCCGTTATTGAACCATGCCAGGGTGCCGAGGTGGCGGCCGGCCCATTCGCACAGGTCGAGCACCGGCAGCACCAGCAGGGCTGGGGCCAGTTCGAAGCGCAGGTGGTGGAGGATGAGGCCGGAGCGGCTCCATGCCCCGCCGGTAATGGCGCGGATCGCCGGGGCGAGGCTCCACCACCAGGCGATCTGCATCAGCAGCCACGGGGCCAGCGCCGCGACCCAGCCCGGCGCCCAGGCAGCCCAGCCCTGTTCGCGGCACAGCCACGCGAACAGGCCGAGGCTGGCGCCCTGCGAGGCGAGTTCAGCCACGCGTAGCCAGCGGCGGTCGCCGCGGCGGATGAGCAGGCGGCTGAGCACCATGGTGCCGAGAAACCACAGCCCCAACGTCCCGCCGACCAGGGTCAACGGCGAGGCGACCGGTGGCGGCTGGCCGTGATGCACCTGCAGGATGAGCAGGGCGAGGAACAGAGGGATGATGGCGCCCACGGCGCAGCATGATGGACGCGGGACCGCCGGCTCCAGCGCGACCACTTGTACTGCTCGGCGGAGGATGCGACCATGCCGGCATGCCCGCCGCGCATGATCCCGAGCTCCTGGCCTCGTGGCAGGCCCAGGTCCTCGATGCCCAGATCGCCGGTCGGCAGGCCAGACCACCGGCCGAACTGCGTACCACCTGTGCCGCCTGGCTGTTCGAAGCCGCTCCGCCCGGACTGCCGCCGGCCCTGGGCATCAGCGGTGCACCGACGGAATGGCTCGACACCCTGGCCTGGAGCGGCATGCCGATCGGCCCCGGCCCGCTGCGCTGGGGCACCGACATCGCCCAGGCCGCGGTCGACTGCCCGACCCTGCGCGACGGCCGGCTGCAGCTGCCCGCGCCGGAGGACCTCGCCAGCCTGACCAGCCTGGCGCTGAAGCCGCTGCGGCTGTTCATCGCCGAACGTCTCGGCTGCCGCCTGCAGGCGGCCCCCGGCATCCGCCTGTGGCTGTGGCCGGGCCGGGCCGTGCTGCAGTCGCAGGCGCCGATGCCGCTCGCCGGGTTCCTCTACGGCCCGACGGCAGGCCACCGCGCCGGCATCGCCCTCGAAGCCTGGGGCAGCCAGATCATCACGTGGTGAGCAAGTCGGAGTCGCGCCAGCAGCTGCGCGCCCTGCGGCGCGGGCTGGATCCGGCGCTGCGCCTGGCCGAGTCGCTGGCGACGGCGCAGGCCTGCGCCGGGCTATCCCGCGGCGTGCCGGCCAGCTACGCTGCGCTGCCCGACGAACTCGATCTGGGCAGCCTGCATCAGGAACGCTGGCGTTCGCTGCGTGCAGTGTTCCTGCCTCGCGTCGTCGGCCCGGGTCAGCTCCGCTGGCACACGGTCATCGACGGTGACCAGCTGCGGCCGGGTGCTTTCGGCATCCCCGAGCCGGATCCAGCGCAGGCTGCGCTGGTCGAGCTGCCGCCACGGAGCGTGATCTTCGTGCCTGGTCTCGCCTTCACCGCCGATGGGCGGCGCCTCGGTCAGGGCGGGGGCTTCTACGATCGCCTGCTGGCGCAGCGGCCCGACCTGCGCGCCATCGGCGTCGGCTTCTCTTGCCAGCTGCTCGACGACCTGCCGTGCGAGGCGCACGACGTCCGCCTGTCCGGCCTGGTCATCGCCGGGCGGGTGCTGGCCGGCCGATCAGCTTGAAGTCGCAGATGCGCGCCTCGACCTGGCCGCTGGCGTCGCGTACCAGGGTGCGCTCGTCCTCGAGCGACACGAGGAAGTCGCGCAGGCCGAGCAGGCTGCCGTCGTAGCCGGCGGCGGCGAGCCGGCGGCGCAGGCCCTCGGCCAGCTCTTCGGCCTCGGCCTTGCTGAGCAGGCCGGCGCAGATCGCCGAGGTCAGGCCCAGCGGCTTGCTCAGCGGCCGGGCGCAGTCGGCGGCTTGCCCATCGGTGCCGTTGAAATAACCCTGGATGAGCACGTAGTTGTGGCTGTCCCACAGCACCGGCGTGCCGTCGGTGGTCAGCAGGTGGGCGTGGGAGTCGAAGCGGCGGCGGTCCTCGCTCGCCTCCAGCTTGCGCGTCCCGGTCATGTAGATGGCGCGCACGTGGGTGGCGGGGATGCCCGCCGCGGCCAGCGCGACCGAGATCGCCGCCTCCTCGAACGGGCTGTTGTAGCCGCGCTCGCGCACCGCCTCGCCGCCGGCGGCCGGCAGTTCGCCGACCATCGAGGTCTTCCACACCAGATGCACGGTGTCCTTGGTCAGGGTGTACTGCACGTCATTCAGCTGCGACAGATTCACCCCAGGCGTGCGGCGCCAGCGCTCGGGCAGGAAGTAGTCGAACAACCGGCCGTTGCGTCCAACCACCCACAGCCGGCCACCGGTGCTCTCGACCCGGCCGTGCACGTAGGGCACGTCCAGCACCTCGACCTGGGCGAGGTGTGCGGGCAACTCGGTCGCCTCGAAGCGGTGGCGCAGATCGTCGAGGTAGCTGTGGCGGCGGCGGCGGTGCACCCGTGATTCGTGCTCGGGGGTGCGCAGCAGCAGCTCGTAGTCGATCACGGAATAGCGGTGGCTGGCGACCAGCGCCTCGACCGCCGGACCGGCGCTGCTGCCGGCGGCCTGCGTCTTGGCGAGGTCCTCGGTGGAGAGGATGATGTGCACCGGCTTCATGTCGGCGACGGTGTAGCCCTTCTGCTCCAGGTCGCCGAGGACGCGCTCGTTGAGCCGCCACGGCAGCTCTTCAGCGACCTCGGTCGGCGCACCGAGATCACCCAGCGTCTCGACCACGTTGCGGCCTGGGATCCAGGCGTAGATCAGCTTGTACTGCTTGAGGATGTCCAGCTCCATGCCGGGATGGCGGCGCTGGATCCGCTGCATGCGGTCCTCGCTGCGTCCGGTCTGCCACTCCTGCATGCGTTCGGGCGGCACGTAGATGGCGAGCGGCTCCTGGGTGGCGATGCGCAGGTCGGCCGGACCGTGCTGGCCTTCGCGCAGCTCCATGACCAGGGCGAATTCCTCCCACGGGCTGTTGAACTCGGTGTTGATGAATGCCTGCAGCGTGTGGGTGTCCATCGGCACGTCTTCACCGACGCGGCAGTTCTTCACCACCAGGTCGAGGCTGCGCCCATCGACCTCCCTGGTCGGCACGCGGAACACCGTGCTGGTGCCCTGCAGGCGCTGACGTTTAGCGGTGAACCAGGCCGGATCGCACCAATTCTCGACCCGTAGCTGGCGGCTGTATTCGAGTCCGAAGCGCGTGAGGTAGATATCACCGCCGTCGCTGGTGCGCTGGCGCAGGTAGACCACGCCGAGGACGTTGATGAACGCCTCGGGCGGATGCGCCGGGGGCAGCGGGCAGGCGCTCACGTCGCTCCGCCGCCGAGGGCTGCGGCATGCGCCAGCGCTCCTTCATAACTGCCGAAGACGTGGTCTTCGCCGACCTCGGCGAGCAGGCCGTGCCGTTCGAGGTCGGCCAGCGGCCGGGTATGGCAGTCCGAGAGCAGGAACTGGGCGCCGCGCTTGCGGCAGGAGGCGTTCAGTTCGCGCAGGCTGAAGGCGGCGGTGGCATCGATGAACGGCACGTTGCGCAGGCGCAGGATCAACGCCCGCGGGGCGCGGCCCATCTGGCTGTCGATATCGCGGATCAGGGTGGCGGCGCCGAAGAAGAACGGTCCACGCACGTCGTAGACCTCGACGCCTGGCGGCAGCTCCGGCGCGCGTTCCGACTCCTCGCCGCTGTCGGCGGAACGTCGCTCGATCTGAGTCGCCTCGCTCATGCGGCGGACGAAGAAGAACATCGCCAGGACCACGCCGGTGAAGACCGCGATGGGCAGGCCGGCGAACACGGTCAGGCCTGCGGCCAGCGGCAGCAGGAACGCGTCGCTGCGGCCGGCGCGCAGGATGTGCGGCCAATGGCGCAACTCGGCCATGTACCAGCACACCACCAGCAGCACGCCCGCGAGGCAGGCGTCGGGGATATGCTTCACCAGTGGCGCCAGGGCGACCAGGATGAGCAGCACGACCAGCGCGTGGACGATGCCGGCCACCGGGCTGCGCGCCCCTGCGCGGATGTTCGTCGAGGTGCGGGCGATGACCCCGGTGGCGGGCAGGACGCCGAAGAACGGCACCACCAGGTTGGCGATGCCCTGGCCGATCAGCTCGGTGTTGGAGTCGTGGCGGTCGCCGCACATGCCGTCGGCGACCACTGCCGACAGCAGGCTCTCGATCGATCCCAGCAGGGCGATGGTGCCGGCCAGGGTCATGATCTTCTCCCACTCCATCGCCGGATCGCTCAGTCTGGCCCACCAGGCGCCGAACGACCAGCCCTGGCCGTCGTACATGCCCGGCAGGTGCGGCAGGGGCGGCGAACTGGGGATCGCCCCGATGGTCGCCAAATGATCCGGGCCGGTGCCTTCCAGGCCGAGGGCCACCGAGATGACCGTCACCACGGTGACGGAGATGATCGCCCCGGGCAGCAACGGCTTCCACTGCCGTAGTCCAAGGATGATCGCCATGGTTGCGGCGCAGGCGGCAAGGGGCAGCCAGCTGGCGGCATGGCGGTTCTCCCACACCACGCGGATACGTTCGGTGACGTGCTCCTGGCTGCCGGCGGTGAGCCCCAGCATGGGCGCCAGCTGGGTGCTGGCGATGGTGATGGCGATGCCGGTGGTGAAGCCGATCACCACCGGAACCGGGATGAAGGTGATCGCCTTGCCCAGGCGCATGAGGCCCATGAGCAGGATCATCCCGCCAGCGAGGAAGGTCGCGATCGAGAGGCCGAACAGACCGATGCCCGGACCGGCCGCCGCCGCGGCGCACAGGCCGACGAACGCCCCTGCTGGTCCCCCGACCTGGACTCGCGAGCCGCCGAAGATGCTGATCAGCAGGCCGCCGATGATGGCGACATACAAGCCTTGCTCCGGGGTTGCTCCTGAGGCGATCGCCAAGCCCATCGACAGAGGCAGGGCGACGACTCCGACGAGCAGTCCGGCGAAGATGTCGGCGAGCAAGTCCTTGCGCGTGTACCCGGCGCGCAGGCAGTGCAGTAGGGCGGGGCGGAACAGGGTCGGTTCGGATGCCATGTGAACCAGGCAGCCTATACGGCGGAAATCTGCCGCAAGGTCACCGGACTCGCGAACGCCGAACGCCTCCGCCCATCCCTACTGGGCGATCGTTCCAGCGCTGCGCGGCGTGGTTCCGTTGCGGTGGTCAACCGTGATCCGGTTCTCGACCCGCCGCACACCGGCCATCGACTCCACCTGGCTGATGATCGCCACCGACTCGGCGTCGCTGTCGACCTGCCCACGCAGGGTGACCAGTCCGTCGATGGAAGAGACGGTCACTGAGCGTGCCGGCGCGGCTAGACCACCGTCAGCGACCAGGGAGGCGCGGATGCTGTCAGACAAGGCCCTGTCGGCCTCGTCCTCGGACGGAATAGCCGGGATCAGCGGCGGGTCCGGGCTTGCCAGGAGGCTGGGGTATACCTGGCCCGTGGGCGGGTTCGTCTCGACCAGCGTCATGCCGGGACCGCTCGCCGCATCGGCATGCGGCGAGCGGAGGTCTTGCGCCCGACTGGTGTCGTCCGCTGCCGAAGCTCCTGTACGCTCGGCTGAACACGCGGCCAGGGCGAGGGCGAGCAAAGCCACGCCGACCAGGGCGGACACGCAGGCGCCGGCAGGATTTGGGGTAGGCATGTGCTATTCCTGGCTGAGGGACGGTCCACCTGGCATGTTATCCGATGTCGAGCTACCGGAGATAAGGCCAACACCCCATGGCTTCTCGACAGAGGCGGCGGCAATATGGCCAACGGACACCACATAACCAAGGACACCATATGCTTCGCTGGGCCATCATCTTTTTCGTCATCGCCATCGTTGCAGCCATCTTCGGCTTCAGCGGCATCGCCAGCGACACCGCTTATATCGGCAAGATCCTCGCCGTTATCGGCATCGTCCTGGCGATCATCACGTTCGTCTTCAGCCGCCGGGGTGCTTCGAACAGTCCGTGACGAGCTGCAAAACAATGAACCCCGGCCATATGGCCGGGGTTCATTGTTGGCGGAGACGGTCGGAGTCGAACCGACGTTAGACCTTTCGGCCTAAGACTCATTAGCAATGAGTTGGTTTAAGCCACTCACCCACGTCTCCGTGCGGGGGCGCAAGGTAGAGGGGGGTTCCAAGGGATCAAGCAGGTGTCAGCCGGTGAACCGCTCCAGTGCCATGCCCGGCTTCTGGCAGATGATGTCGTTGTGCTCAAGGTTCCACGGGGTGCCGTCCCAGCGGCGCAGGTCGTAGCCCAGTTCCGCGCAGATCGCCGCCCCGCCGCACTGGTCCCAGGGGAAGATCTTGGGGATGACGTAGGCATCGACCCGGCCAAGGGCGACATGGGCCAGGTCGACGGCGGCCGAGCCGTAGGTCTTGAACTGGCGGATGCGCGGGGCGAGGGCGGTGAGCAGGCCGACCACCCGGCTGCGCTGCGCCAGGTCCCACGGCCAGTCGGTGGCGACCAGCCAGGCGCGCTCCTCGCCGGCGGGCTCGGCCCGGGCCAGACGGCGGTCGCCCTCCCACGCGCCCAGGCCCTCGCCGCCGGCCAGGTGCATGCCGCAGGCCGGACCGGCCAGGCACCCCAGCACCGGCCGGTTGCCGTAGGACAGGCCGATCGAGACCATCCAGTAGGGCAGGCCGCGGCTGTAGTTGCAGGTGCCGTCGAGGGGGTCGAGGTGCCAGCACCACGGGCTGTCGGCCGGGCCGATGCGGGTGCCCTCCTCGCCGGCGATGCGGTGCTGCGGGTAGGCTTTCGCCAGCGCCTCGGTGAGCAGCTTCTCCGAGCGCGTGTCAGCTGCGGTGACCACGTCGACCCCGCCCTTGCTGACGGCAGTGACGGCAAGCTCGCGCTGCATGGCGAGGAGCTCGGCGGCGACGCGCGCGCCAAGCGCGCGGACGTGGTCGAGCATGGCGAGGGTCGGTGCGTCCATGGCCGCAGCCTGCCGCGCGGTGGCGTGTGCGCTACCGACCCTCGACCATGGGCGCGGAAGCTCAGCCGTCGCCGGCAGGAAGGACGATGACTTCGAGGCAGCACAGCTTGGCGTTGAGTGCGTCGGCGGCCGGGGCGATGGTCAAGCGGCCGTCGGCGACCTCGACGATGACGCTGTCCTCGTCGAAGCGATCCGGGCCGTCGGGGTCGGCCAGACGCACGCCTTCGACCAGCAGGTGGTTGACCTGATCGGTGAAGGCCGGTTCACCGCGCACGATGCGCACCTCGTAGCGGCCGATGGGCAGGGCCAGCTCCCAGTTCTGGCCGGCGGTCTTCTGCAGGTGGTTGAGCGTGTCGTGCAGCTGATCGGGGGCGTAGCTGCTGTTGCGCTCACGGCTGTTGGCGGCGTTGTCCTGATTCCAGCCATAGCTCAGGCCGGCAGTGCGCGCAGCGAAGACGGCGCCGCTGTCGCTGCTCCAGCCGGCGACCGGAGCAGCGGCGGCGGGCTGGAAATTGATGCGGATGGCCACTGGAGCAGGTGGCGTCGCCGAGACAGGCTTGATGATGATGTAGTTGAGGGTCGAGTCGGTCGATCCGTCGGAAGCGACCTGAGCGCTGCCCACGCAGCCAATGCGCACCGTCAGCCGCCCATCGGTCACCGTCACCGGCACCGCGGTCGCGGTGGCGAAGGTGTTCGTGGCGGTCATGACGTCAGCGATGAGCCGCACGCCTTCGACCTCAGCCCGTTGCGGACCCTGCTGGGCGTTGGCATCGCCCATCGCCAGCGAGACGAGGTAGGCGCCGTTGGGCAGGACGTGCTCCCAGGTTGCGTAGGCGGTGCTGCTGCCGCCCCACACGAAGGTGTCGAGGCGCTGGTCGCTGTTCGCGTTGCGGTCGCGCGCGTTGGCGCGGAGGTCGGCACCCCAGCCGTAGCCGCGCGCGCTGCTGAAGGCTGAGCCGTCGTCCTTAGCGTAGCCGCTCGGCACTGGCGCGCTGCCGGGTTGGAAGTTGATGCGGATTTCGCCGACCGGTGGCGGAGGCGTGCTCCCGGGGACGACCGTGCAGACGACGCGCCGGTAGGAGGTCAGCGCCGGGCTGCCGTTGTCGGTCACCGCCAGCAGGATGTGGATGGTCTGCCCGACGACCGCGTCGGTGGGTACGGCGAAGCTGGCGCTGGCCGCGCTTGCGCCCGCAAGCGTCACGCTGCCCGGATAGGTGCCGGCCTCGCGGTACTGGCTCCAGACGTAACTCAGGCTGTGCCCATCGGGGTCGCTGGAACCGGTGGCGGACAGTGCGACGGTCGCGCCAGGCACGGCGCTCACCGCCACGGCGCTGCGTCCGGGCACGCCCTGCACCACCGCGAGCGGCGCGTGGTTCGCCTGGGCGACAGGTTTGACGCACCAGTCCATGCGAGCCTGGAACTGCGCCTGGAAATCGGGTCGCCAGCGGTTGACCGTGTTGCGCGTGCTGGTCACGCCGGCCACCGTCTCGCTGGCATCGCGCCAGTAGGTCGGCTCGGCAAGGAGGAAGCGACCGCCCCAGCCGCCCCAGGTCGGCTGCTCCGGATCATTGAGACCGTGCGGCAGGGCGTGGAACCACGAGACCACATCGCCCTCCTTGAGGCCGTTGTAGGGATTGGGGTCGGTCCAGGTGGCGTTGGGATAGAGCGGGCCGAGTGGGCCGTGGCCGATGCGCACGTGGGTGTCGAGCCAGGTACGCGAGGTCAGGGTTTCGTCGCCACCGAGGTACACGCCACGGAAGGCGGCATCGCGCTTGTCGCTGGTGGCGGACTTGCTCAGCACGTACCACATGCCGGGGAACTGGCTGCGCATCCACGCGAGAATGCCGTCCTGGTCGGCGATGTCGTAGATGCGCAGCTTGGCGATGAAGCTCGCCAGGCCGGCCGTGCCGCGGTCGTTGCGCACCCGCCACAGCGCCTGGGCCAGGTCGGTCTGGCCACCCCAGATGGAGACATGGACCGGTCGTGCGTCAGCCGCGTCGACCACCGCGATGATGCGGTTGCTGCCCGCGGTGTCGTGCGCCGCGCCGATGTAGGCGGTACCACGGTTCTTGTTGCCGCTGTACACCCGGTCGAGGAGGTACTGCGCGCTGGGATAGCCGGGGGCGTGCAACGCCAGGTTGTCGCGCACCTGGCCGTAGGCGGCGACGATTTCGCGGATCAGTTCCGGCTTGGTCACCGCGACGCCCAGCTCCCCTGGCGTGCCGGCGGCGCTGGCGATCAGCGCTTCGATGTCGAACTCGTTGGAGAACAGCATCAGGCGGACCAGGCACTGCTGGTCGTCGGGATCCCCGCCGATGTCGGTGGTGATGATGAGGCGCGGCTTGGTTTCCACGGCGGGCAGGGCGGCGAGCAGCGCAGCCAGGGCGATCAGGTGGAGGACGAGAGTTCGGGACATGGGCGGCTCCGGTGGGGTTCACCCCTACCAGTCCAAATCCAGCGCCGACCTGTCATGTCATCTGCATGTCGTTTCAAGAAGCTCATTTACGGATCCAAAGGTCGCAGCGACACCTGTTCGATGACGGCCGATTCGACGGCGCTGGAGCGGCGGCCGAAACGCACGCCGGCCTCGACCCGGGGCCATGGGGCGGCACCGCGCCACACCTCGGCTCCATCAAGGATGGCGATCACCGTGCCGGTGCGCACCTGCAGGCGCAGCGTGTGCCGGCCTGGCACCAGGCTCGGACCGCGCCACAGATCGAGACGCTGCTCGGTGCCGCCATCGCTGCGCGTGACCAGCGGCACATGCTCGCGGAGGGCGAGGCGCAGGTAGCGATGCGGCTGACCCTCCTGGTCGTAGGCGGTGCCGGGTTCGGCGAGGAACACCTCGGTATGCCAGATCCCGGTCAGGCGCGTGTCGATGGCATGACCCAGCTCCCAGGCTTCAGCGGTGGGCAACGGCGCAGACCAGCGCCATGAGCGGGCGCTCCACACATCGGCGAGCGGGATCGCGCCAGCCAGCTCGGCCCGGCCCGGGCCGCAGGCGAGCAGCGCGAGTTCACCGGCTTGCCGCCAGGCGCTGGCGTCGTCGAGGCGGGCGGGGGCCTCGTCCGGGATGCCGTCGCCGCGCAGATCTGCGGTGGTGGCTTCGGCGCTGGCGCCGGCGGGCAGGACCATGCGGCGACCGGCCGCTCGCACCGCCACCCGGCCGTGTTCGACCGCGATACCGCTGCGTCCTGCGCTCGCGGTGACGCTGAAACGGGTGCCAAGCACGGCGGCCTCGGCCTCGCTGGTGGCGATGGTGAAGCCGTGCGGCTGCTGCGGCAGGTCGCACGTCAGCGAGCCCGTGCGCAGGCGCAGCAGGACGCCCTCCGCGGCATGGCCGTCACGCACCAGCTCTACGGAGGTGGCTGGCGACAGTGCGGCGGTGCCGCCGGTGGCGAATGCGAGCCGTGCCGTGCCGTCGGCGCGGATGCGGTCGCCCGGACGCAGCAGCGCCGGTTTCACGGCCTGGCCATCGCGTTCGACACTGGCCGAGCCGTGCAGGGAGGCAGCGAAGATCGGTCCGTCCACGCTTGGCGGCTGGAGCAGGGCAACGGTCAGCGCGCCGATTGCCAGCAGCAGGCCGGCGGCGAGCGCCAGTGGCCAGCGTCGCGCGGCGCGGCGGC
>JALHRW010000086.1 GCA_022841245.1 Planctomycetota bacterium | reverse complement strand
TGGCCGCTGGCCGCTGGCCGCTGGCCGCTGGCCGCTGGCCGCTGGCCGCTGGCCGCTGGCCGCTGGCCGCTGGTCCGCAAGCGTGGTCTGAGACATTGGTTCCGCCTGCGCAGCGGCGGATGAGGCCACCGACAGGCGGCCGACCTCGCTGGCCACTGGCTCCTCAATCCGCGAATCGCGGCAGCGGGAAGGAGTCGCCGACCTCGGCCAGCAGCTGGCCGAGCTGCGCGTTCAGCTGCCGACGGCGGGGGGCGGCCTCGGCGTACTGCGCGAGGTTCACCAGTTCGAGCGGATCCTCATTGAGATCGAACATCAGCCACGGCGCACCGGCCAGGGCGACGTATTTCCAGCCATCACGGCTGACCAGGCCGCGCCACGGCAGATCGACGCTCCGGCTGTGGCCGGTCGGGATGACGCACTGCAGCAGCGCGGCCTCGGGTTGCCGCTCGGGTGCGCGGCCAGCCACCGCCGGCGCTGACAGGTCGAGGCCCTGCATCGCAGCCGGGATTGGCAGGCGGGCGAGGCCGAGCGTGGTTGGAGCGACGTCGACATGGTTGAGCAGGGCATTGCTGCGGTGCGGGCCGAAGGGCCGGTAGGCCCAGCGCCAGCCGCCATGGACCAGGAAGGGTACGCGGATCGACTCCTCGTACGGGCACATCTTGCGGAAGTGGCCGTGGCTGCCCATCTGGTCGCCGTGGTCGCTGAGAAAGATGACGTAGGTGCGGTCATCGATGCCCAGGGTGCGCAGCAGATCGAGGACGCGGCCGACATTGCGGTCGATGTCTTCGATCGCCGCGTTGTAGCCGGCCAGAGCGGTGCGCGCTTCGTCCTGGATGCGTGCGATCGGCGGCACGTTGCCACGCAGCCGCACGGCGGCGGGGTTGTGCCGGGCGAGGGCCTCGGCCGGCGCGGTGCACGGATCATGCGGCGGCTGCACCGAGACGCAGGCGAAGAACGGGCGGTCGCGGTTGGCCGTGATCTCCTCCAGCAGCAAGTCGGTCAAGGCTCCGGTCTCGAAGCCGGGCAGGCGGTGGTGGCCGAGCTCCTCGGCATCGCGATGGCCGTGCAGCCAGGAGTCCCAGGCCGCATTGTTGTTCTCGTAGCCGAGCCAGGTGTCGAAGGCGCCACGGCGCTCGCGCGCCACGGTGTGCAGGGCGGCGCGACCGCGATGTTCGCGAAAGCCGTCGAGGTGCCATTTGCCGTACCACGCGGTGCGGTAGCCGGCGCTGCGGAACGCATCGGCGATGGTCGGCGCGCCGGGCGGTAGCGGATGCTCGTGGCCGGGGACGCAGCGGTGCGGGTACAGTCCGGTAAGAAATGAGCCGCGCGCTGGGCAGCACAGCGGGAAGCCGGAGCGCGCTTGGTCGTACCAGACGCCTTCACGGGCCATGCGATCGAGGTTCGGCGTGCACAGATCGGGATCGCCAGAGATCGACATCGACTGGGTGCGCATCTGGTCGACCATGAACCAGATGATGTTGGGGCGGTCGCTGCTCATGCCGGCAGCTTGGTTGAAGGGAGCCGCTCGCGCCATGGACGGCATGGCCCGGAGATGGATGATCGTCCACATGAGGCTCAGCCTTGGCGCGCTGCATCCGCGTACCGACCGCAGCGTCGCGCCGCACCGGCACGAGTTCATCGAATGGCATTACGCCGTGGCGGGAAGCTGCGCCTGCATGGTGGATGGACAGGATTCCCCCTTTGCCGCTGGCGACCTGCTGGCCATCCCGGCGCGCACGCTGCACTGCGTGGCGATGCGCCGTCCGGGCCAATGGCTCCTGCAAATCGTCCTTGCGGCCCATCTCGAGGGGGCCGAAGACGAGGCCCTGCAAGCAACCTGGGATGCGCGGGCTGGTGCTGGGCGTTCGCTGCGACTTCCCGGCGATCACCATGCCTTCTTCGCCGGTCTGGCCAGGGACCTGGCCAGTGGCCAGCCGCTGCTGCGCCGTGCCGCCGGCCTCCGCTTCACCGCCTTGCTTTGCGAACAGCTGGCAGGATGCAGCAATGGACCCGCTGGGCACCCCGTCGTCGCCGCCGCCCTGGGGGTGATGCGGGGCACGCTCGACCGGCCGCTGCGGCTGCCCGAGCTGGCGCGCAGCGTCGGGTGCGGTCGTTCACTGCTGGCGCGGCGCTTCCGTGCTGAGGTCGGGGAGACACCGATGGCCCACCATCTGCGCATGCGGTTGGAGCTGGCCGCCGTGCTGCTCGGCCGGCGCGGTGCCCGGGTCGGCGCGGTCGCGGCCGAGGTCGGCTTCACCGACCCCTACCATTTCAGCCGCTGCTTCCGACGCCGCTTTGGCCGGCCGCCGAGCGGGCTGCTGATGGAAGGGCCGTAGCCGCGCGTGCTCAGCGGGCGGTTTTGAACCGCAGCGCGTATACTTCGATCTGCGCGCTGGTGCCCGGCGGGTCGAAGACGGTGAAGCGGTCGCCCGGCTTGGCGTTGAGCACGAACCACTGGTTGTTGCCCTCGTCGACCCGCTGGAAGCCGGCCTTCATCAGGGCCGCCCACAGTTCGGCGTTACGCCCGCCGCCGCCGTTATAGACCGCCACCATCCCGGCGGAGGTGGCGCCGAAGTTCACCGGGGTGGGATCGCCCTTGGGTAGGCTCATGGCAGAGGCACGCTGCATGAACTCCGTCAGCTGGGCAGGCGCATGGCCGGGTTGTGCCGGGCCGCTCGGCAACTTGGAGTCGGTGATCAGTTCCGCGGGAGGCGTTACGGTCGTGCTCGCGTTGGTTGGAGTCGCCGGATCTCCCAGCAGATCGCCGGAAGTCTCGCTCCGCTTCTGCAGCAGCCCGCCCTGCACCTCGGTGATCAGTGCCTTGATCGCCAGGGCTCCGTCGAGGTTGCCTTTCTTGGTCTCGCGCTCCTGCTCCTTGATCAGGGCGGCGGCCAGCTTCGCCTGCTCCTTGGCCACAGCCTGGTCGTAGACCTGCTTCGCTTTGCCGGCCACAGCGGCGGCATCGTCGACCAGTTTCTGAGTCGAGGGGGGCAAGGGGGGTGCCTCGCCGGCACACAGGGTAAGGCAGGTGACCAGGATGGCGATGCAGCGCATGCAGGATGCTATATGGCCGCAGCGGCCGGGCGAGCGGCGATGGTCAGCCGAACAAGCGAACGCAGGTGAGCAGTCCGCCGTATAAGCGGTCCACATCGCTACGGGTCGTATAGACCCCTACTGACGCCCGCGCCGTCGCCGGCACGCCGAAGCGTTCCATCACCGGCTGGGCGCAGTGGTGGCCGGCGCGGATGGCGACGTTCTCCATGTCGAGGACGCTGGCGAGGTCGGCCGGATGCGCCCCTGGCAGGGTGAAGGACAGGACGCCAGTGCGGTGCGCTGCGGTGCCGATGCGCTTGAGGCCCGGCACGGCGGCGAGGCGCTCCTCGGCGTAGCTGAAGATCCCGTCTTCATGCGCTTGCACGGCGGCGCGGTCGAGGGCCATCAGCCACTCCAGCGCGGTGGCCAGGGCGATCGCCTCGGTGATTGGCGGCGTGCCGGCTTCGAACCGGGCCGGCGGCTTGGCAAAGGTGGTGCCGGCGAAGGACACGCGTTCGATCATCTCGCCGCCGCCGCGCCACGGCGGCATCGACTCCAGCACGGCTCGCCGTCCGTAGAGCACGCCGATGCCGGTCGGTCCGTAGACCTTGTGGCCGCCGAAGGCGAGGAAGTCGCAGTCGAGGGCGCGGACGTCGAGCGGCAGGTGCGGGGCGCTCTGCGCCGCGTCGACCAGGAACAGCGCGCCGGCGGCGTGGGCGCGGCGGGCCAGCTCGGCCACCGGATTGACCGTGCCGAGCGCGTTCGAGATGTGCACGCAGCCGACCAGCTTGACGTTGCCCTGGGCAAGCAGGCGATCGTAGGCGGCGAGGTCGAGCGAGCCGTCGTCGAGCAGCGGGATCGCCTCGGGCGCGAAGCCGGCGGTCTGCCAGGAGACCAGGCCGGCGTGGTGCTCCATGCCGCTGACCAGCACGCGGTCGCCCGGTTTGAGGTTGGCCCGGCCCCAGGCGTGGGCGACCAGGTTCATCGCATCGGTGCAGCCACCGGTGAAGACGATCTCGCCGCGGTCGGCATTGAGGAACTTCGCCGCCGTGGTGCGGGCGTCCTCGTACAGCTTGGTGGTGTGCGCGGCGCGGCGGTACAGGCCGCGATGCACCGTGCCGTATTCGGCGCCGAGCAGGGCGGCCATGCGTTCGATCACGCAGCGCGGCTTCTGCGCCGTCGCGGCGGTGTCGAGATAAGCGAAGGGCTTGCCGTCCTTGGCGTCGTCGAGGCCGGGGAACTGGGCGCGGATGGCGGCGACGTCGAAGGTCATGGCAGCGCCTCGGCGAGGAAGGCCTCGGTCAGCAGTTCGCGCGCATTGCTGTCGGGCAGGCCGCGGGCGCGCAGGTAGAGCAGTTCCTCGGCGTCGAGGGCGCCGATGGTCGCGCCGTGGCTGGCTTGCACCTCGTCGGCGCGGATGTCGAGCTGCGGCCGGGTGTCGGCGCGGGCCAGCGGCGAGAGCACCAGATTGTGGTTCCGCTGCTCGGCGGTCGAGCCGTCGGCGCCCTTGAGCATGGTGACCAGGCCATCGAAGCTGGTGCGGGCGCGATCGCGCAGCACAGCCTTGATCAGCTGCCGGCTGGTGGTGCCCCCCACCGCGTGGATGACGCGGGTGAGGACGTGCGCCTGGTGCTCGGCGCGCGGATCGGCGGTGACGGCCATCGCGCCGCTCGCCCCGGTGCCATCGAGGCTGAGTTCCAGCCTGTGGCGCTGCAGCGGACCGCCGTGCTGGGTGACGCGCAGCGTGGCCGAGCCGTCTTGAGCGACGGTTGCGCTGAGCGCGGCCAGCTGGACGCCGCCGTCGCCCGCGTCCTCGACGATCAGACTGGCTCCCTGGCCGACGGTGGCATGCAGCCACGACGCATTGCGGTCAGCGGATGCCAGACGGGACAAGCGCACGCGTACCTGCGCCCCGGGTGCGCAGTCGAGGCGCAGGGCCCAGGCTCCGCCGCGGTCCTCGATGCCGAGGTCGACGCTGCCGGCCAGGCGCATGCGGCGTAACGTGCCGGCGAGAGCCCAGGCGTGTGTCGCGTCGATCGCGGCGGGGAAGTCCGCGGCAGCAGCGGCTTCGCCGGGAATCGGCGACAGCACGCCGGACGCTGGCGCTGCTAGCGCACGGCAGTCGACGTAGCGCCAGTCCTCGTCGGTCTGGGTCGGCAGCGGTTCAGCCTTCGAAACGGTCATAGCCTTCGGCTTCGAGCTGGAGGGCGAGTTCCGGACCGCCGCTGTGGACGATGCGGCCCTTGACCAGCACGTGGATGCGGTCGGGTTTGACCAGTTCGAGCAGACGCTGGAAGTGAGTGATCAGGACGATGCCGCGGTCGGCGCGGCGGAAGCCGTTGATGCCGCGCGCCACCGCCTTGATCGCGTCGATGTCGAGGCCGCTGTCGGTCTCGTCGAGGATGGCGAGGCGCGGCTCCAGCACGTACATCTGCAGGATCTCGTTGCGCTTCTTCTGTCCGCCGGAGAGGCCGGCGTTGAGCTGGCGTTCGGCGTAGTCGTCGGGCGCTTCGCTGGCCTTGATCCGTTCAGCCAGGATCGGTGCGAACTCCTTGGCCGTGACTTCCGGCTTGCCGGCGGCCTTGCGGCTGGAGTTGTAGGCCAGGCGCAGGAACTCGGCGTTGTTCACGCCTGGGACTTCGGTCGGGTACTGGAAGCCGACGAACAGGCCGGCGTGGACGCGCTGCTCCGGTTCGAGAGCGAGGATGTCGCTGCCATCGAGCGTCGCCCCGCCGCCGCTGATGGCGTAGCTGGGATGGCCGGCCAGGGCCTTGGCCAAGGTGCTTTTGCCCGAGCCGTTCGGGCCCATGATCGCGTGCACCTCGCCGGCCGGGACGGCCAGCGAGAGGCCGTTGACCACCTGGAGGCCGGCGACGGTGACCTTCAGGTCCTGTATGTTCAGCAGACTCATGGCTGTGTGTTCGTGGTTCGTGGTTCGTGGTTCGTGGTTCCGCAGAGTCGGACGGCGTCGTGCGTGGATGCGGAACCACGAACCACGAACCACGAACCGCGAACCGGTGGCAATGGAGTCATCCGACGGAATTCTCCAGTTTGATCTGCAGCAACTTGCGAGCCTCAGCGGCGAACTCCATCGGCAGGACGGCGAGGACGTCCTTGGCGAAGCCGTTGACGATGGCGCCGACCGCCTCCTCGTGGCCGATGCCGCGGGCCTGGAGGTAGAACAGCTGATCCTCGCTCAGGCGGCTGGTCGAGGCTTCGTGTTCGACCTGGGCGTCGGAGCGCTGTACATCGACGTAGGGGTAGGTGTGCGCCTCGCACTCCTTGCCCACCAGCATCGAGTCGCAGCAGGTGTAGTTGCGCGCACCCTCGGCCGACTTCATCACCTGGACCAGGCCGCGGTAGACGTTGCGGCTGTGCTCGGCGCTGATGCCCTTGGAGATGATGGTCGAGCGGGTGCGCTTGCCGATGTGGATCATCTTGGTGCCGGTGTCGGCCTGCATGCGGCCGTTAGTCAGCGCCACGCTGTAGAATTCGCCGACGCTGTCGTCGCCCTTGAGGATGCAGCTCGGGTACTTCCAGGTGATCGCGCTGCCCGCCTCGACCTGGGTCCACGAGATCTTCGAACGGTCGCCTTTGCACAGGCCGCGCTTGGTGACGAAGTTGTAGACCCCGCCGAGGCCGGTGTTCGGGTCGCCGGCGTACCAGTTCTGCACCGTCGAGTACTTGATCTCGGCGTCGTCCATGGCGACCAGTTCGACCACTGCGGCGTGCAGCTGGTTCTTCGAGGTCTGCGGCGCGGTGCAGCCTTCGAGGTAGCTGACGTGGCTGCCGGTGTCGGCGATGATCAGGGTGCGCTCGAACTGGCCGCTCTCGGTGTTGTTGATGCGGAAGTAGGTCGACAGCTCAAGCGGGCACTTCACGTGCGGCGGGATGTAGACGAACGAGCCGTCGGAGAACACCGCGCTGTTGAGCGCCGCGAACCAGTTGTCGCCGGCCGGCACGACCGAGCCGATCCAGCGCTCGACCAGGGCCGGATAGTCGCGCACCGCCTCGCGGATCGGGCAGAAGATCACGCCGGCGTCGAACAGCTTCTCCTGGTGCGTGGTCGCCACCGACACCGAGTCGAACACCGCGTCGACCGCGACGCCGGAGAGGCGCTTCTGCTCGTCGAGCGGGATGCCGAGCTTGGCGAAGGTCTCGAGCATCTTCGGGTCGATCTCGTCGAGCGAGCCGTGCTTCTCCGTCTGCTTCGGCGCCGAGTAGTAGGTGATCGCCTGGTAGTCGATCGGCGGATAGTCGACCTTGGCCCAGGATGGTTCCGTCATCTTGCTGAAGGCGCGGTAGGCCTTGAGCCGGAACTGCAGCAGGAAGTCGGGTTCGCCGCGCGCGGCGCTGATCTGGCGGACGATGTCCTCGTTGAGACCGCGGGCCAGGCTGACCGCCTCGACGTCGGTCTTGAAGCCGTATTTGTAGTCTTCGGCGGTATAGGTGCGAGGCTCGGTCATGACAGCTCCGCTGTGAGATCCGGGTGGATCGTCTTGAGACCGCTGTTGACGAACAGGCCGAGGGTCTGCTTCTCGCTGTCGCTGATCCCGCTGACGATGCACACGACGCGGAAGTCGTCGTGCAGGCCCTCGATGCGATGGCTGGCGGCCGGCGCCTTGTCGGCGAGCACGCGCTTCACCGCGTCGTCGACCGTCTTGATCTTCTTGAGCAGCGACAGCGGCAGCCACGTCTTGTCAGTTTCGCTCCACTCCTGCTGCCGCTTGCGCTGGTAGACCTGCTTCTCGACCGGCTTGGGCAGCAGCTTCACCGCCGGCAACGCAGCCAGTGCGCGCGCTTGCAGGTCGGGGATGAAGGCAAGTTCGGATTCCGGGCAGGCGGCGGCGCCGGGTTCGTCGCGCAGCATGCCTTCGACGGTGGCTGGGCGGATGGCGCAGGCCTCGCTGACCGTCATGCCGCGAGCGAGCTGGGTGAAGGCGTCGGCGATGGGATGGCTCCAGCGCGAGCCGAAGGCGAGGAAGCGGGCGTCGGCGACGCGGCCCTGCTCGAGGTCGATCAGCCACGACACCGCTGCCTGGCCGCCAGCGTCGGCGACCTGCAGCAGTCCCAGCTGGCGCCGCGCCGCATCGATCGGGCGGAAGGCGCCACGGGTACGCGGGGCACGTAGACGGGCCTCGGCGGCACGGGTCAATGGAGCGGTAGTCGCCACGCGTACGACCCTAGACCGTGGCCCCCCGCGGGCAATTGCATCCGGCCGATGCTTGCCGGGCATGCATGGGGGTTATCGCTTGTCCTGCCGATCGACGCGCAGCCAGAACTCCTTGGCCTGCGGGACACGGATCCAGGCCCCGTCCCAGGTCGTGCCGACCTGGCGCAGGCTGGCCAGGCCGCGCAGTTCGCGCAATCCTCCCATGTTCGGCGCCAGGGTGAACACCAGGCGTTCGAGCGGCGTCTCGGTCAGCGGCAGCAGGTCATTGGCCCGGGCGCCAAGCATGCGCAACTCGCGCAGCGGAGTCTTGGCCAGCGGTTTCAGGTTGTCGGCCGGGATGCCGTCAATGACCAGCGACTGCAGCGGGCAGGCAGTCAGCGGTTCGAGGTTGGCGACCGGGGTGCGCGACAAGTCGAGGGCGGTCAGCGGCAGTCCGGCGAGTGGACGGAGGTCAGCGACCCTGGTGTCGGCGAGGACCAGCGTGGTGAGGCGCAGTCGGCGCAGCGGACCGAGATCGGTGATCGCAGTCGCAGTCAGATTCAGGGTGGCCAGCGGCATGCCGCCGAGTGCTGCCAGCTCGGTGATCGGCAATCCGGTGAGGTCGAGCTCGGACAGGGCCATGCCCTTCAGCGGCGTGAGGTCGGCGATCTGGCAGCCGGCGAGCTGCAGCTGGCGCAAGGGCGTGCCCGTGAGCGGCGTCAGGTCGGTGACCCGGGTCGCGTCGATCGCCAGGCGAGTGAGCGGTACGCCGGCGAGCGGGCCGAGGTCCTGCACCCGGGTACCGGACAGGCGCAGGGCGGATACGCGGGAGCCGGCGAGCGGGCCGATATCCTCCAACGGCGCCTGGCTGAGGTCGAGTTCGTGCAGCGGCGAGCCGGCAAGGCCGGCAATATTGTCGACTTTGCTGCGCGCTGCGCGCAGCACGCGCAGCGGAGCGCCGCGCAGGGCCTCGAGGTTGCGCACCTCGGTGCCGGAGATGTCGAGGTCCTCGACGGTGATGCCGGCGAGCGGTTCGAGGCTGCCGACCCGGGTGCCGGCGAGATTGAGCGAGACCAGCGGGGCGCCGGTCAATGGGGTGAGGTCGCGCACTTCGGTGCCGGCGAGGTCGAGGTCGGTCAGCGGCATGCCGCGCAGCGGAGCCAGATCGATGACCTTGGTGCGCGGGATGCGCAGGCGCACGATCGGCATGCCTGAGAGGGCCGCGAGGTCGGTGACGTCCTGGCGGTCGCGCAGGCCGTCGAGATAGAGCATGCCGTCCTTGTCGGCCCAGAAGCCGCGCGCGGTGCAGCCGGGGAAGGCCAGCTCGAGCTGCTTGCGGTAGACCTCGACCTTCTCCTGACCGCGGGCGAAGAGGTCCTCGGCGATCGGGCCGAGGCCCATGCGCACCAGGCGGTCGGCCACCGCCGTCACCACCGCCGAGGTCTCGGTGTGGGCCGCCTCGTCGCACAGTCCGGCGAGCTGGCGCGCGTCCTCGTCGCTCGGATTCAGCGCGAGGTAGTCGGCCAGCGAGCGGCTGGCCAGCGCCCACTGCCGTTCGTGCACCAGCAGCTGGCCGCGCAGCAGGTGGGCTTCGGGCAGGGCGGGATTGTAGCTGCGCGCGAGGTCGACGTTCTGCGCCGCCTCGGCCCACTCCTTGGCTGCGGTGTGCTGCCGCGCCTTGGCCACCAGGGCTGGAGCGGCGAGGAGCTGCTCCTTGGCCCGGCTGTCCTTCTCCTGGTCGCGCTCGGACACCGTCTTGGCGAGTTCGTCGCGGCGTTCCCGGGCGCTGTCGCGTTCGCGGCGGATGGTACTGAAGCTCACCACCAGCACGACGGTGAGGATGGCGAGGAAGATGAGCGAGACGAAGACTGCTGTGCGGTTGCGCTTGAGCAGCTTGCCGAGCATCTCCAGCGCCGAGTCGTCGCGCGCGCTGACCGAACGGTGCTCGAGGTGGGCCTCGATGTCCTGGCGCAGGCCGACCGCGGTCTGGTAGCGGTGTTGACGCTCGGCTGACAGCGCCTTCAACGTGATCGCCGACAGATCGATCGGCACATCGTGGTCTGGAGAACGGGCCCCGGGCGGAGTGATGCGGTGGTTGATGACGTTGTCGAGCACCTCGTCGACGGTGCGACCCCATACCGGGGGGCTGGTGGTCAGGATCTCGTAGAGGATGGCGCCGAGCGAGTAGATGTCGCTGCGCTCGTCGACCTGATCGAGGTCGCCGCGGGCCTGCTCCGGCGGCATGTACACCGGCGTGCCTTCGACCGTGCCCTGGACCGTCTCCTTGCCGCTGCGGAAGCTCTGCACCACGGTGGCGAGGCGGTCCTCGAGGTCCTCGAGCGGACCGGTCGGGGGGGTCGGTCCGGGCACATCGACCGCGGCAGCGGGCAGCGGGCCCGCCGCCATCGCCGCGGTGCGCGCAGCCGATCGGCGCTCCGGCGGCAGCACGCGGGCCAGACCCCAGTCGGCGACCAGCACCTCGCCGAAATCGCCGAGCATGACGTTGCCCGGCTTGAGGTCGCGATGGACCACGCCGCGGTTGTGCGCGAAGGCGACGGCGTTGCACACCTGGATGAAGATGCGCAGCAGGCGGAAGCGGGTGAAGGTGGCGACTGACGGATCGTCCTTCCTGACCAGGTCGAGGACGTCGGCCAGGCTGCGCCCGCGCACCAGCTTCATGGTGAAGAACAGGCTGCCGTTGCCGTCGACGCCGATGTCGTGCACCGGCACGATGTTGGGATGCTCGAGCTGGCCGGTGATCTGCGCCTCCTCGATGAAGCGCCGGCGGTCGCGTTCGCCCTGATCGTGGAGCAGCACCTTCATCGCCACGTCGCGGTGCAGGTCGCGGTCGACCACGCGCAGCACCGCGCCCATGCCGCCGCGGCCGATCTCGGCATCGACCACGTACTTCTCGTTCTGGCCGCCGCGCAGCAGTTCGCCGATGGTGCGGCGGTGGGTGATCGCGGTGGTCGTTTCCGGCGCCTCGGCTGGTGCCAGGGTCACGCTGACGCGCAGGCCGGCGGCGGCGAGATTGGTCGCCACCGGCACCGCGGTCGGTGTCGGTTTGGGATCGCTGTCGAGCGCGACCCCGCCGAGCGACACGGTGCCGGAGCTGTCGTGCTGCGCGGCCCCGGGCGTGAAGATGCTGGCGCAGGCGCTGCAGGTCAGCTTGCCGGCGCTGTCGACGCGGTCGGTCCGGCAGGGACGCGCGCAGTTCGGGCAGGGGACCGTATCAGCCATGCTCAGCCCGGGCAGCCACCCGCCATCACGGCGCGCAGCAGGTTGCCGATCAGACGGTCGCCGCGTGGGCGGTGCACCGGCATGAAGCGAGCCGTGTCGGCGAGGATGCGGCGGGCGGCGTCGGCACCGCCGGCGGCGCGGATGAACTCGGCATCGGCTTCGACCCACGCGCGCACGGTCGCCTCGTCGGCTTCGACGTGGAACTGCAGACCGTAGCAGCGGCCGACGCGGAACATCTGCCCGGGGCAGGCGAGGGTGGCGGCGAGGTGCTCGGCCTTCGCCGGGATGGCGAAGGCGTCGCCATGCCAGTGCAGCACGAGTTCGGCGCGCTCCATGCCCGAGAGGACGGATTCCTCCGCCGGATCCTTGAGCCAGTGGATCGCACCCCAGCCGACCTCGCGGTGGCGCGACGGCGGTTCGCCGCAGTGCAGCGGGGCGACTTCAGCGCCGGCGGCGTGCGCCAGCAACTGGCTGCCCAGGCAGATGCCGAGGACAGGCCGGTCCTCGGCCAGGCACTGGCGCAGCAGCTCGATCTCAGCGGCCAGGAATGGGTACTTGGCCCCGCCGATGTCGGCCACGCCCATCGGTCCGCCCATCACCACCAGCACGGCGCCGGACGGCGCCTTGGGCACCGGCTGGCCCTGATCGAGGCGCACGATCTCGACCTTCAGTCCGACGCGCTCGGCGACGGTGGCGATGCGCACCGGTCCTTCGAGCGGGACGTGCTGCAGGACGACGAGACGGGTGATCGGCGAGGGCATGTCAGATCTGCCGGCGGGGAGCGGAGGAAGGCTGGTCGGTGCGTCCCAAGTGCATGCGGCGTTGAAGGATATGCAACGGATGCGGATGGGCAATGGGAGCGCCGGGCTTTCCCCGGCGGTGACGCACCTGGCGGCGTCCGGCAAGCGTGCCTCGACCCTTGCCGTCACCTGCGGTCCAGCGTATTCCTAGTCCATGAACATCCGCGAAGTGCTCCGCGCCATGGTGCAGCTCAAGTCCTCCGACCTGTTCCTCAAGGTCGGCGGTCCGCCGCGCGTGCGTATCGACGGCGCGGTGCGCCAGCTGGGCAACACCAGCATGACCAAGGACGACATGCGCGACGCCTTCCTCGTCCTGGTCGAGGAGCACGCCAAGGAGCTGTTCAAGAAGGGCCACGAGTGCGACTGCTCGTTCGAGGACCCGGACATCGGCCGCTTCCGCGTCAACTGCTTCATGCAGCGTGGCAACATCGGCTTCGTCCTGCGCCACGTCAAAAGCGACATCCCCGACTTCAAGGGCCTGGGCCTGCCGCAGGAGCAGTTCGAGCGCATCGCCCTGCTGCGCCGCGGCCTGATCCTGGTCACCGGCATCACCGGCTCGGGCAAGTCGACCACGCTGGCGTCGATGATCCAGTACATGAACAAGACGGTGAACCGCCACGTGGTGACGATCGAGGACCCGATCGAGTACAGCTACGTCGACGAGCGCTGCCTGATCAACCAGCGCGAGATCGGCATCGACACCCGCGACTTCAAGTCGGCGCTGAGGAACGCCATGCGCGAGGCGCCTGACGTCATCCTGGTCGGTGAGATGCGCGACGTCGAGACGGTGAACGCCGCCATCGACGCGGCCGAGACCGGCCACCTCGTGCTCTCGACCCTGCATACCATCAACGCGCAGCAGACGATGGAGCGCATCATCAACTTCTTCCCGCCGTACCAGCACTCGCTGGTGCGCATGCAGCTGTCGCTGGTGTTCCAGGCGGTCATCTCGCAGCGCCTGATCCCGCGGAAGGACAGCGCTGGCCGCGTGCCCGGCCTCGAACTCATGATCGCCACTCCGACGATCAAGCAGATGATCGAGGAGGGCCGCACGCCCGACCTCGGCGGCGCGATCCGCGACAGCCTGCACTTCGGCTGCATGACCTTCAACCAGAGCCTCTTCGGTCTCTACGAGCAGGGCCACATCAGCCGCGAGGACGCACTGGCCAACTCCGACAACCCGGAGGAGATGGAGATGATGTTCCGCGGCATCCAGCGCGGCAACTCGACCCAGCTCGCCCCGGCCATCGGCGGGGTCAAGCGCGGCTAGCCGAGGCCTGCCGCCCGCCGCAGGCGGTCGTTGACCGCTTCGCCCAGGCCGTTCTCGGGCACCAGTTCCGCCACGATCAGCTGTGGTCCGGCCGCATCCAGCTGGCGCAGCCGTGCGAACAGGCTCGCTGCTGCTTCGGCCAGATCGCCTGTCGGGCTGAGTATCGCATGAACCGCCCCGGCGGGCAGATCCGTGCCGGTGAATGCCAGCAGCGCGGCGTCCAACGGCCACTCCCCGCCAGGCGTACGCAGGCGCAGCGGCGCGCGTGGAGCGTAGTGGCTGGCGAGCAGACCTGGCGCCTCCTGCGGCAGCGCCTCGACCCGCGCGCTGCGGTCGGCCAGCACCACCGGTTCGCCCAGCACCTCGGTTAGCTGTTCACGTGTGACGCCGCCCGGTCGCAGCACGACCGGCGAGGGATCCGGCCGCAGTACGGTGCTCTCCACGCCGACGCGGCATGGTCCGCCATCGAGAACGCAGGCGACCGCATCGCCGAGCTGCTCGACGACGTGCGCGGCGGTGGTCGGCGAGATGCGGCCGAAGCGGTTGGCGCTCGGCGCTGCCAGCGGCATGCCGGCAGCGCGGATCAGCGCCAGGGCGAGGGGGTGGTCGGGGATGCGCACCGCGACGTTGTCGAGGCCGGCGGTGACGGCGTCAGGGATGCATGGCAGGCGCGGCAGGACCAGGGTCAACGGGCCGGGCCACAGGGCGGCGAGGCGTTCGGCGCGCGGGCTGAAGCGGGCGATGGTGCGCGCCATCGCCAGGTCGGCGCAGTGCACGATCAGCGGGTCGAAGCGCGGCCGGCCCTTGGCCTCGAACACGCGCAGCACGGCGCGGGCGTCGAGGGCGTTGGCGGCGAGGCCGTAGACCGTCTCGGTCGGCATGCCGACGAGCAGGCCGCGGCGGATGGCGTCGGCGGCCTCGGCGATGCTGAGAGCGGGTGGCGGGGTCACAGATCGCTCGCTGGTCGCTGGTCGCTGGTCGCTGGTCGCTGGTCGCTGGTCGCTGGTCGCTGGTCGCTGGTCGCTAGGCGAACTGCCGGAGCGCGCGCAGATCGGCCCCGTTGAACACCCGGATGTCGGTGATCTGGTGGCGCACCATGGCCAGGCGCTCGAGGCCCATGCCGAAGGCGAAGCCGGTCCAGCCGGCGAGGCTGGGCGAGCCGGCCTCCAGCACCTTGGGATGGATCATGCCGCAGCCGAGCAGCTCCATCCAGCGCGCCAGGCGGCTGCCTTCGGGCTCCTTGCTCAATCGGATGTCGACCTCGAAGCCGGGCTCGACGAAGGGGAAATAGCTCGGGCGCATGCGCACTTCGACGTCGTCGCGCTTGAGCACCGCTCCGAGCATGGTGCGGATCGCGCCGACCAGGTGGGCGACGGTGATGCCGCGGTCGACGACGAAACCCTCGACCTGGGTGAAGGTGACGTCGTGGGTCGCGTCGATCGCGTCGTTGCGGAAGACGCGGCCGACCGCCACGCGGCGGAAGGGCGGGGTCAGCAGACCGGCTCCGACCTCGGCGTAGGTGCGCGACTGCACGCTGCTGGTCTGCGTGCGCAGTAGTTTCCTCTCGCTGCCGGCAGTGACCCAGAAGGTGTCTTGGTGGTCGCGCGCCGGGTGGTCGGCGGGGATGTTGAGGCGGCCGAAGTTGTGCTCGTCGAGTTCGACGTGCGGCCCGTCGGCGACCTCGTAGCCCATCGAGCTGAACACCGACTCGACCTCGCGCGCCATGCGCGAGAGCGGGTGGATCGAGCCGGGCCGGCGCGGCCGCGGTGGCAGGGTGACGTCGATCGGCTCGTCACTTTCGACCGCGGCGACGCGGGCCTTGGCCGTCTCCCAGGCACTGCGCATAGCCTGCTTGGCGGCGTTGAAGGCCGGGCCGAGGGTGCGCTTGTCGGGGCCGGGTGCGGCGGCGAACACCGCCTGCAGTTCGGCTTCGACGCCGCTGCGGCCGAGGAAGCGGATGCGCGCGGCCTCGACCTCGTCGGTGGTGGCGGCGGCGGCGAAGACGGCCTCGGCCTCGGTGGCGGCGGCAGCGAAGCGGGCGGTGGCATCCATGGGCGGCGGAGGGTAGGGCGGATTGGCCGGGGACAAGGACCGCGGGCTTCAGCCCGCGTCGAAATACCGTCGAATCGCGGGCTGAAGCCCACGGTCCTGGTTCAGCGCCGGGCGTCGGCCAGCGCGTCGGCGATGATCTGGCGCAATTCGCGCGTCGGCTTCCACCCGGTCATCTGGCGCAGCCTGGTGGTATCGGGTACGCGGCGGCGCATGTCCTCGAAGCCCGTCGGGTAGGCGCTGGCGTAGGGCACCAGGGTGATGCTGCCGCTGCCGGCGGCGGCGCGCACCGCGTTCGCCAGGGTGCGCATCGACACTTCCTCGGTGCCGCCGACGTTGACCACGCGGCCGATGGCGGCGTCGCAGCCGGCCAGCGCGATGATCGCGGCGATCGCGTCGGCGACGTGCAGGAAGGTGCGGGTCTGCTCGCCATCACCATGCACCTCGAGCATGCCGCCGCGCACTGCCGCCTGGCAGAAGCGCGGCAGGACCATGCCGTAGGCGGGCGACTGGCGCGGGCCGGTGATGTTGAAGAAGCGCATCACCGTCACGCCGAGGTTGCGCTCGCGGTGCCAGGCCAAGGCGAGGAACTCGTCCAGCATCTTGGCGCAGGCGTAGCTCCAACGGTGCAGGCTGGTCGAACCGAGGACCGAGTCGTCATCCTCGCGGAAGGGGACCTTGTCCTGCTTGCCGTAGACTTCCGAGGTCGAGGCGATGAGCACCCGTTTGGCCCCGACCTGGGCGGCAGCACGCAGCACCACTTCGGTGCCGCGCACATTGGTGACGATCGAGCCGACCTGGCGTTCGAGGATGCGCTTCACCCCGACCGCGGCGGCGAGATGGATGACCAGCTCGGGCTTGAGCTGGGCGCAGCACTCATCGACGGCCAGTTCGTCGCACACCGAGCCGTGGACGATCGACAAGTGCTCGTGGCCGGCGACGGCCTTGAGATTGTCCATCGACCCGGTCGAGCAGTCATCGATCACCGCCACCCGGTCGCCGCGGGCCAACAGCGATTCCACCACGTGGGAACCGATGAAGCCTGCGCCGCCGGTAACGAGGACGTTCATTGCCCCTCGTTCGTGGTTCGTGGTTCGTGGTTCGTGGTTGTGCGCTGCCGCGTCACGGTGGGGTTCCAGTACCGGCATGCGGAACCACGAACCACGAACCACGAACCATTCTTCACGCCGAGGGCGCCTCGTGAAGTTCGCAGTCGACCACCAGCGAGCGGTACGACTTGGTCTGCTCGTCGAGCAGGCGGTTCATCTCGGAGAGGACCAGTTCGACCACGTCCTCGCGCTTGACCACCACGGCGGTCGGGCGGCGGGCGCGCTCGAGGATGCGGTCATCGCCGATGGCGACGCGCTCGGCCTTGGGACCGATCGCCTTCAGTGCCTGGATCACCTCGACGCCTTCGGCATCGGGCATGACCACGCCATCGGCCTGCTCGGTGCCGGCGCCCATGCGCGCGGCGACCTGCGAGAGGTCGGAGAAGATCAGCTCGGGGTGGATGCGCAGGCCATCCTCCATGCAGGCGCACTGCATGCCGGCCAGCTCCTTGAGGCTTTCGGCTTCAGGCAGGTTCACGCCGCGCACTTCGCGCTGGCGGCCGATGAAGGCGATGCGGCGGCAGCCCTTCTTGACCAGGTAGCGGCCGGCGAGGTAGCCGGCGCGGAAGCTGTTGGCGACGATCGAGCTGGCGTTCGAGCGGTTCGGCGCGCAGCCGACCACCAGCATCGGCCGGCGCAGGTCGGCGAGCTGCTTGAGGTGCGGCTCGTGGCTGAGGCCCAGGCACAGCAGCAGGCGGCCGGGTCGGCGGATGCGGTCGACGTCGGGACCGTAGGGCGGATCCTGCGGCGTGATGTGGAAGCGCTCGATCTCGATGCCATCCGCCTGACAGCGCTCGGCGATGCGCTTCTCGACCTGGCCGAGGAAGTCGTCGCCCGGATGCTCCTTGGTCGAGCTGACCAGCAGGCTGAGCTTGCGGTTGGGCAGCGAGCGGACGAACAGTCCGACCCCGCGCCGCGCTGTGCACAGGCCGCTCTCCATCAGCCGCGACACCACCTTGCTGATGGTGTTGGGCGAAGCCTGGAAGCGCTTGGCCAGGGTCCGCACCGAGGGCAGGCGGCTGGAGGCCGGGTACTGCCCGACCTCGATGTCCTGCCGCATCACGCGGTAGATCTCTTCCTGACTGGCCTTTTCCTTGTTCATGCAGCAAGCTCCGGAGTAAGCCCCGCATCACACACGTCAGGCCGGCAGAGTCAATCCAGGGCCAGCTCAAGGCCCAGGGAACGTCTGTGGGGCGAACCGGGTCCGCCAGGCACGTATGCCTGGTGGCGGATCGACCCGTGCGAAGGCGAAGCAGGCCGCGCCCGAGCCGGTCATCAGGTGCGGGACGTCCAGGCCGGCCAGGTGGTCGAGCAGCCGGCCGACCGCCGGGCATACCCGGCATGCCGGAGCGGTCAGGCGGTTGCCCAGCCACGACGCAGGATCGGCTATGCGGTCTGCGAACCACGCGGCACCGCGCGTCGGGCGCGGACCGCGTTCGGCGTCGGTCAGTGCCTTGTACACCGCTGGAGTGGCGCAATGCGCGCCCTCGGGCATCAGCAAGGTGAGTTCCAGAGCGGGTGCATCCGGCAGGCGGGCCAGCATTTCGCCGCGTCCGGTCGCGTGCGCTGTGCCGCCGCGGACCAGGAAGCTGATGTCTGAGCCGAGGGTGGCGCCGATCGCAGCGAGCCGCTCAGCACCGAGCGGCATTTTAGCCAACTCGTCGCAGGCGCACAGCACCGCCGCCGCATCCGCAGAGCCGCCGCCGAGCCCGGCCCCGGCCGGGATGCGCTTGGCCAGGGCAATGGCAAGGCCGCCGATGGCGGGATTCGCCGCCTGGTAGGCTGCCGCCGCGCGCCAGGCCAGGTTGCTGGCGTCGCACGGCAACGCGGAATCATCGCAGGTCAGGCTGATGCTGGAGTGCGCCGTCAGTTCCACTGTCACGTCGTCGTGCAGGTCGATGGTCTGGAACACCGTCTCGATGTCGTGGAAGCCATCGGCGCGCCGGCCGAGGATCTCCAGGAACAGGTTGAGCTTGGCGTAGGCCTTGCGCTGCTGCCGACGAGTCACGACAGGGCTCCGGTCCACCTCGTCCGGTTGCTCCACTCCGCGTTGCGGCCGGCCTGCACCGCGTCCATCGCCTGGTTGGTCAGCTGGTCGGCGCGCTCGTTGCCGGGATCGCCGGCGTGGCCCTTGACCCAGTGCCAGGCGGTGCGCTGCGTCGCCATCAGCCGGTCGAGCTCCTGCCACAGCTCGGCGTTGAGCAGCTCGCCCTCCTTCCGGCGCCAGCCGCGCTTCTTCCAGCCGGGGATCCATTCAGTCGCGGCCTTGATCAGGAGCTGGCTGTCGCTGCGGATCTGCACCGACAGGCCGGGCTTCTTCAGCGTGCGCAGCACCATGATCGCGGCGGTGATCTCCATACGGTTGTTGGTCGTGTTGGCCTCGCCACCGCAGCGCTCGAGGGCGTCGCGGCTGGCGGCGTTGACCAGGATCATGCCCCAGCCGCCGGGGCCGGGGTTGCCTCTGCATCCGCCATCCGTCCATGCGACGATGTCATAGCTCATTCCGGCGTCTCCGCTTCGGCACGATCGTCCTTGTAGCGTGCACGGAAGGTTTCGGCAAAAGCCGTGAAGCGTCCGCCGCGGATCGCGGCGCGCATGCGCGCGGTCAGTCGGCGGTAGTAGGCGAGGTTGTGGATCGACAGCAGGGTGCCGCCGAGGATCTCGCCGCTCTTGAGCAGGTGCTGGAGGTAGCCACGCGAGACGCGGTGCGCCGGGCCGGGCGTCGCGTCGTCGATCGGTCGCGGGTCGGAGGCGTGCTCGGCGCGCTTGAGCCGCAGGGGGCCGTCGTCGGTGTAGGCGATGCCATGCCGGCCCATGCGTGTCGGCAGGACGCAGTCGAACTGGTCGATGCCGCGGGCGACCGCCTCGACCAGATCGAGCGGCGTGCCGACGCCCATCAGGTAGCGTGGCTTGTCGACCGGCAGGATCGGCACCACCGCGTCGAGCACGGCGTTGCGTTCGGCCAGACCTTCGCCGACCGCCAGCCCGCCC
>JALHRW010000085.1 GCA_022841245.1 Planctomycetota bacterium | reverse complement strand
GCCCTGCTGCGGCGCACCGCCGACGAGGTGCGGGTGATCGCGCCGCTGCGCGCCGACCGCCGTCAGGTCCAGGGTGCAGCCACCGGCGAGGCGCCGCGTGGTGCGCTGTCGCTGCGTCTGGCTGCCGGCGGCGACGGCGCCCGCGTCGCGATCGAACTGACCCAGGCCCTCGCCCGCCTCGGTGGCATCGCCCTGGCCGCAGTCGAGCTGGTCGAGCAGGCGCGCGGCATGGCCCTGCGCGACGATCTCACCGGCCTGCTCGGCCGGCACGAGTTCCTCCGCCGCCTTGACGAGCAGGTGGCGCAGGCCCGGCGCAACAAGGCCTCGCTCGCCGTGGTCATGTGCGACATGGACCACCTCAAGCGCTACAACGACGCCTACGGCCATCCCGCCGGCGACATCGCCCTGCGCACGGTGGCGTACGCGCTGGAGCGCGCCCTGCCGCGCGGCGGGTTGGCCTGCCGCTGGGGCGGCGAGGAGTTCTGCGCGGCGGCGGTGGTCGCCGATGCGGAATCGCTGGCCCGCCTGGGCGAAGCGGTGCGCGCGGCGATCAGCGGCGTGGTCCCCGACCCCGAGCATCCCGAGCGCCGCGTCACCGCCTCGCTGGGCGCCACCCTGGTGCACGACAGCGAAGGCGCGCGCGCCGCGCTCGAACGTGCCGACCGCGCCCTCTACCGCGCCAAACATGATGGACGCGACCGCGTCGTGGTCGACGCATGACCATCGCGCTCGCCATCCTGGTGGTATCGGCAGCCCTGCTCGCCTGGGCGCTGCGTTCGGGGCGTGAAGGCGATTCCACCGTCACGCGGGCGATCGTCGCCGATCCGACGCTGCTGGCGGCCCGGCAGCGGCGCCTGCGTGACGAGCAGGTCCGGCTGGAGGCCGAGCTGGACCTGCTGCGCGGCGTGTTCGAGGTCTCGGCCGAGCTGGTCGGCTGCGTCGACGAGGCCGATCTGCGCACCCGCCTGTCCGGCGCCCTGTCGCGCTACTGGAGCGGTGGCAGCCTCGACCTGCTGGTGTGGGAGCGCGGCGCCTGGCGCGGGGTCAACGGCCAGGCCGGACCGGCGCCCGAGCTCGGCGCGCCCGTGGCCCTGCCCGACGACGAGGATCACGAACTCGTCCTCGACCTCAGCCCCGGGGTCGACGGCCAGGCTGCGCTGGTGCTGCATGGTGCGCACGAGCAGCCCAGCCTCGCCAACCTCGGGCCGAATCAGCGCCGCGCCGTCGCCGAGTTGCTGCGTGGCCAGTTCGCCCTGTCGCTGCGCCGGGTCATGCTGTTCCGCTCGCTGCAGGAGCTGGCCCGCTCGGATCCGCTGACCGGCACCTGGCGGCGCTGGTACGGCGAGGCCCGCCTGGCCGAGCTGACCGAGGCCGGCGCGGTGGTCGCGGTGTGCATCGCCGACATCGACCACTTCAAGCGCATCAACGACGCGCACGGCCACGCCGGCGGCGACCGCGTGCTGGCGGCGGTGGCCAAGGCGCTGATCGCCGGGGTGCGCTCCGAGGACCTCGTCGCCCGCATCGGCGGCGAGGAGTTCCTCATCGTCCTGCCCGCGACCCCGCCGGGCGGCGCCATCATGGTCGCCGAGCGCCTGCGCGCGGCGGTCGCCGCCGCGGCCAACCTGCCGGAATCCGTCACCGTCTCGCTCGGCGTCGCCTGCTGCCATCGCGACGAGAGCGCGGGCGAACTGGTGGCGCGGGCTGACGCCGCGCTCTACCGCGCCAAGGAGCAGGGCCGCGACCGCGTGGTCTGCGCCGACGGCCCGGACGATCTCGGCCAGGTCCGCCTCGAGCCGGCGCGGCGCGATCCGGGCGGCACGACCACCATCCACCGCGCCATCCGTGTGGTCAGCGGCACGGTGCCGAAGGCCTGAGGTTAGGCGCTGCGGCGCGCGTAGACCGCCGCTGCCGTCGCCAGATCGGCGGGAGTGTTGACGCCCAGCACGCTGCCGGCGTCGTCGCTGACCAGCAGTTCGACCCCTGACGAGCGCGCCAGCATGGCGACGACGTCGGTGAGGTAGTATTCGCCCTGGGCGTTGGCCGGCTTGACCTCGCGCAGGCGGGCGAAGAGGTCGGCGCGGCGGAAGCAGTACAGGCCGCTGTTGACCAGATCGATGGCGCGCTGTGCCGGCGTCGCGTCCTTGTGCTCGACGATGGCGGCGAGGCGGCCGTCGGCGCTGGTCAGCATGCGGCCGTAGCCGGTCGGATCGGGCAGGCGCGCCGCCACCGCGGTGCAGGCGACGCCGGTGCGGCGGTGGTGCTCGACCAGGCGGCGCAGCAGGGTGGCATCGACCAGCGGGGCGTCGCCGCATAGCACCACCACCTCGTCACCGGCGACCGACGACTCGGCGCACAGCACGGCGTGGCCGGTGCCGAGCTGGCGGTCCTGCACGGCGCAACGCGCGCCGAGCGGCTCGACCACGGCGGCTACCGCCTCGCGCTGCCAGCCGACCACGCAGATGCAGTCGGCGATGCCGGCGGCGCGGCAGGCATCGAGGACGTGCACGACCAGCGGCTTGCCCGCCATCTGATGCAGGACCTTGGCAAGGTCGGAGCCCATGCGGGTACCCTTGCCGGCGGCAAGGATGACGGCGGAGGTGGTCGGCATGCGCGGGCATGCTGGCGGGGCGGATGGATTGGCTAGGGCGTCATTGCCCAGTCAGGGCAACGCCCTACTTGTGCGGGCGCGCGTATTCCGGCTGAGCAACTGCAGGTTCGCGGTAGGGAGTAGGCACAAGCGGAGCCAGGGCAGGGGGTTGTGGCTGGGCGCGCTGCCACCACAAGGTCCCCGTCGCGGGCGGCGGGCCCATGCAGATACACCCCAGAGCGAAGAGGAACGAAACCACTGGCTACATGCTAGCAGGTCGGGTGCGAAAGCCAACCAGCGAGTGCACGCCGCAGTCGCTCAATCCATGACCGTGACCAGGAACCCCTTGAGATAGCGCGTCTCCGGCGCTGCCGGCAGCCACGGATGGTCGGGCGGTTGGTCGAACGCGGCGTCGTGGCGCAGGGTACGGCGCAGTTCAGCCGCGGCCGACACCGCGGTGGCGAGGAATTCGTCGGCGTCGACGTGCGACGAGCACGACCACGAGGCGAGGCGCCCGCCGGGCGGCAGCAGGCGCAAGGCCTGCAGGTGCAGGTCGCGGTAGCCGCGCAAGGCACCCGGGACGGCGGCACGGGTGCGCGCGAAAGCCGGCGGGTCGAGCACCATGAGGTCGTAGCGTGCGCCGGCCGAGACCTCCTGGCGCAGCCAGGCGAAGGCGTCGGCGGTGGCGGTGGCGAGACGCAGTCCGAGACGCGTCGCGGCCGCGGCCGCGTCGATCAGGCCGGCTGCCGACTCGTCGACCGCCACCGCCTCGCCCGCCCCGGCCTGCAGCAGGTGCAGGGCGAAGCCGCCGCGGTGGGCGAAGACATCGGCGACCTTGCCGCCTGGCGGCGTCCACGCGGCCAGGGCGCGGTGCGATTCGATCTGGTCGAGGTAGGCGCCGGTCTTGTGCGCGTCGAGCAGATCGACGTCCAGTTCGACGCCGCCCAGCTGCACCCGTACGTGGGCGTCGGCCGGCCCATGCAGCACGCCGCTGCGCGCCGGCAGGCCTTCCAGCTCGCGGCCGCGGCCATCGCTGCGTTCGACGATCTGGACCGGCGAGCACAGGTCACGCAGCAGGCCGGTGATGACGCTCAGGCGGCGATCGATGCCGGCGGTCAGCGCCTGCACCACCAGGCGATCGGCGAAGCGCTCGACCACCAGGCCGGGCAGCAGGTCGCCCTCGCTGGAGACCAGGCGCAGGGCCCGGCGGCCCGGCAGCCGGTTCGCGCGGTGGGCGATGGCGGCGGCGAGGCGCTGGTGCAGGAAGGCATCATCGAGTTCGACCGCAGCCCGGGTGCAGAGGCGCACCGCGATCTGGCTGTGCGCTGAATGGAAGCCGCGTCCGACCATACGTCCGCGGTGATCCTGCACCTCGACCGCGTCGCCGTCACCGGCCGCCGCCAGGCCGGCGGGCTCGAGTTCGCTGCGGAAGACCCAGGGGTGGCCGTCGAGGCAGCGGTGGGTCTGTTTGGGCAGGAGGCGGAGGGGGTGCATCACGCCCGCCAGTACGGCGTCTGCAGGCCGGGACGCAAGGTGCTGGCCGCTGCCCGCGATGGGCGTAGGATTCCGCTGTGGACGCTCTCGCCGACCTCCGCCGCCGCATCGACATCCTCAACCGCGTCGGCCTGGCCCTGTCCAGCGAGTCGAATCCGCGTCTGCTGGTCGAGCAGATCCTGCAGGGTGCGATGGAGATCACCCGCGCGGATGGCGGCACGGTCTATGAGGCGGTCGAGGACCGCCTGCGCTTCGAGATCATCCACAACCAGTCGATGGGCATCCACGCCGGAGTCAGCGGGTTGCGCCCGGTTCCGCTGCCCGACGTGCCGCTGCACACCGCCGGCGGGAGCGAGAACCACGCCTCGGTGGTGGCGCACTGCGTGCTCACCGGCACCACGGTCAACATCCCCGATGCCTACGCCGCTCCCGGCTTCGATTTCACCGGCACGAAGGCCTTCGACACCAAGACCGGCTACCGCACCACCTCGGTGCTGGTCGTCCCGATGCGCGACCACGAAGGGCAGATCACCGGCGCCCTGCAGCTGATCAACGCCCGCGACGCCGGTGGCGGCAGCGTGGCGTTCCCCTTCGACGATCAGGTGCTGGTCGAGAGCCTGGCCTCGCAGGCCGCCACCGCGCGCACCAAGCACCGCCTGATCGAGGATCAGAAGCGGCTGTTCGAATCATTTATCCAGCTCATCGCCACCGCGATCGACGAGAAGAGCCCCTACACTGGCGGCCACTGCCGGCGCGTGCCCGAGTTGACCATGCTGCTGGCCGAGGCGGCTGCGCAGGTGCCAGGCAGCGGGATCGAAGGCTTCGCCATGGGCGAGCACGACCGCTACGAGCTACGCATCGCCGCCTGGCTGCACGACTGCGGCAAGATCACCACGCCGGAATGGGTGATGGACAAGGCGACCAAGCTCAGCGCCATCCACGATCGCATCGAACTGGTCGCCACCCGCTTCGCCGCCGCGGCAGCCCAGGATCCGCTGCGCGCGAAGCAGCTGGCCGACGACCTCGCCTTCCTCCGCCGTTGCAACACCGGCGGCGAGTTCATGCGCCCCGAGGACCAGGCGCGGATCCGCGCCATCTCCGTCCGCACCTGGACCGGCCTCGACGGGGCCGAGCAGGCGCTGCTGACCGCCGACGAAGTCGAGAATCTGTGCATCGCCAAGGGCACGCTGCTGCCGCGCGAGCGCGAGGTGATCAACCACCACATCGTCGCCACGATCAAGATGCTGGAGTCGTTGCCCTTCCCGCGCCATCTCAAGCGCGTGCCCGAGTTCGCCGGCGGCCACCACGAGCGCATGGACGGCAAAGGCTACCCGAAGCAGCTGACCCGGGCCCAGATGAGCGTGCAGGCCCGGATCATGGGCATCGCCGACATCTTCGAGGCGCTGACTGCCGGCGACCGTCCGTACAAGAAGGCGATGACCCTGACTCAGGCCCTCGCCATCCTCGGGCGCATGAAGCTCGACGGCCACGTCGATCCCGATCTGTTCGACGTCTTCATCCGTCGGCGCGTCTACCTCGACTACGCCAAGCGCTTCCTTCGGCCCGAGCAGATCGATCCGGTCGATGAGGCGGCGATCCCCGGCTACGTGCCGTGAGTGCCCTGCTGCTGATCGACGCCGCCCTGGCCGACGATCCCGCCCTGCCGGCGCTGCGCGAACGTCTGCGCCTGCGCGGCGCCGGCTGCGTGGTGTTGGGCGAAGCGACGCCGAAGGCCCTGCTGCGCGCCGCTGGCGCCGATGCGCCGCTCAGCTGGCTGGCGACCCGCGATCCAGGTGCGGTCATGGCGGCAGCCACCGCCGGTCTGGCCGGCATCGTCGTCATCGGCAGCACCGGGGAGGAACGCGATGCTGGGGCGCTGGTCCGCTTCAGCCCCGACCTCGCCTCGGCGACCATCGCCATGGTCCCGCGCGACGGCGGCTGCTGGCACGGGCAGTAACCTACTCCGGCACGAACAGCGGCACCGTCCATGCCTTGCCCACCGCCGCGGCGGCGAGGATGCGGGCTCGGGTCGCCACCACCTGTTCGTCGCCGACGCCGTTGGCGGTGCGCACGAACACCGCACGGTGCGCCGGCGTGGCGGCGGCGCTGAACACCGCCGCCAGGGCAGCGGCCAGGGCCTGATCGTCGAGCACCGGCCCGTCGGCGGCGAGCTGGCCGTCAGGCGTCAGGCGCAGCTGCAGCACGGTCTCGGCCGGAGCCAGGGCCAGGAACATCTTGGTGCGCGCTGGCGGGGCGATCGCCGAGTTGACCTCGAAGCGGGCGTCCTCGTTGGCGTTGGGGAAGGGGCTGGCGAGCAGCGCATCGGGTTCGTCGAAGTTCACCGCCAGCGAGCGGGTCGAGTCGAGCATGAAGCGTTCGCGCCGCACCACCTTGCCGTCGGCACCGCTTTCGCTGATCAGCAGCATGCGCGAGCCGGTCCACACCCACGGCAGCGGCGGGTAGGGCTGGTCGGTCTTGCGATCGCGCACCAGGCACGCGGCGTCGCTCCAGCGCCAGGCGCCGTCCTCGTCCCTCCACAGCGCGGTCAGGCGCACCGGCGTGCCGCGCGCGGGGATGCCACGGTTCTCTTCAGCCGGGCGGCCGTCGGACAGGCCGAGGGCGAGTCCAGCCGCCTTGACCACGTCGCCGCCCTCGCCGGCCAGGCGGATCAGCGTCTCGTGGGTCTTGCCCTCGCGCAGGCAGGCGAGCACCTCCAGCCCGTCGCTGGGCCCGCGGTCGATCTGCATCTCCCCGTCGAGGATGATGCGCGCTCCTGCGACCAGCCGCACCCATGGCGCCAGGGCGGTGCCGGCGGTGGGATCGAAGGGCGGGGCGGCGCCGGTCTGCAGGGTCGGTCGGGGCAGTTGGGGCAGGGCAGCGAGCGCATCGGCGTCACCGGCGGTGATGGCGGCGGCGGCGAGGCAGCAGAGCAGGGGCTTCAGCATGCGTGCAGCTTCGCAACGAGCGGCCCGCTGTCGACCGGCGGGGTTGCTGGCGGCGCAGGCAGCCCGAGGTTGCCGCGTCGACCGTTTGGCCACAGTCCCGGCCATGCCCGATGCCGCTGTCCTGCTGACCGAGGCCGCCGCCCAGGCCGAGCTTGCTCTCGACGCGCGCCTGCCGCCCGAGTCGGCAGACCCGGCCCGCCTGCACCGCGCCATGCGCTACGCCGTGTTCGCCGGCGGCAAGCGCCTGCGCCCGGCCCTCGTCCTGCTCGCCTGTCGCGCCTGCGGCGGCCGCGACGCCGCCGCTGCCGCCGGACTGGCCGCGGTCGAGATGCTGCACACCTACACCCTGGTCCATGACGACCTGCCAGCGATGGACGACGACGACCTGCGCCGCGGCCGTCCGACCTGTCACAAGGCTTTCGACGAGGCCACCGCCATCCTCGCTGGCGACGCGCTGCAGACCGCCGCGTTCGGCGCCGCCGCCGAGCTCGGTGCCGAAGCGGTCGCCGTGCTGGCACTGGCCTCGGGCAGCCTGGGCGTGGTCGGTGGGCAGCAGGATGACCTCGACGCCGAGGGCAAGCCGGTCGACGCCGCGCTGCTCGAACGCATCCATCGACGCAAGACCGCCGCCCTGATCCGCGCCAGCTGCGAACTCGGCGCCATCGCCGGCGCCGCCACGCCGGAACAGCGCAAGGCCCTTGCCGCCTACGGCGAGGCCCTCGGCCTGGCCTTCCAGATCGCCGACGACGTGCTCGACGTCACCGCCACGGCTGCCGCGCTGGGCAAGACCCCGGGCAAGGACGCCGCCCAGGGCAAGCTGACCTACGTCGCGGTGCACGGCCTCGACGCCGCCCGCGCCGAGGGCGCGCGGCAGGCCCGTCTCGCCCAGGACGCTCTCGTCCTGTTCGGTGCGCACGGCGCTGACCTGTCCGAGCTTGCCCGCTTCGTGGTCGAGCGCCGCTCATGAGCCGCCTCGCCATCCTCACTCTGCTGTGCCTCGCGCTGGGTGCGGTCGAATATGATCCCAAGCCCGACCAGATCGTCATCTACCGCTGGGAGACGACGCAGAAGGCGGAGTGGAAGAGCGCCGGCGACGACCTGCGCTACGATACGACGATCGCCTGGGATCTGGCCATGCGTTGCGTGAAGACGGACGGCCCGCGCATGACCCTGGCTGCCACCTTCATCAAGGTGCAGGCGGTGCATAAGGGCCCAGGCACGGCGATCCGCGTTGATAGCGCCAGCGGCGAGGGGGTCGACGATCCGCTGCTCGGCCATCTCATCGTGCTGGTGGGCAAGGTGCTGACCCTCGACGTCGAGCGCGCCACCGGCCGCGTCGTTAGCGTGTCCGGCGCCGAGGAGGTCCTCGCCGCGATCAACCAACGTGCTCCGGCTGCCGTGCCCGGCGACCCGCCACCACTCGAGGCCCAGGCCAAGGCGGCCTACGGCCCCGAGGCCCTGGCCCGGCTGTGGAGCCAGATCCTCGCCCTGCCCGAGGCTGGGACCGAGGTCGCGTTGCCGGCACCATTCACCTCCGGGACGATGACGCGCACGTGGAAGGACCTGGTGTGGACCGTGGCTCTGCCCGAGGGCAAGCTGCCAGCTTTCGAGCTGGCCAAGGACCCCGCGCCGGTGCGCGGCACGGTGTCGAAGCTGAGCGGGACCGGCTTCCTCTCGCTGTCCGCCGGCCTGCCCGCCAAGGCCGCCGGCAAGCTGACCTTCTCGCTCGACATCAACGCGATGACGCAGCCGGTGACGACGGTGAACGAGATCAGCTGGTCCCTTAACGCGCGGTAACAAAAAAGCCCCGTCGCAGAGCGACGGGGCTGGTGCCGGATGGGGCTTTCGGCTTACTTCAGCAAATCCTTGACCGTGTCGCGCTCGCCGACCAGTTCGGCGTTGGTCGCGGCGATCTTGCCCTTGGCCCATTCGTCGTGGGTGAAGCTCTTGTCGACCTGGTACTCGCCGGGCGCCACGGTGCGCACCGGCACGCTCGCCCACACGCCGGGGGCGAAGCCGTAGGTGCCGTCGCTCTCGATGGCGATCGAGTGCAGGGTGGTGCCGACCGTACTCAGCGCCTTGACGTGATCGATCAGGGCGTTGGCCGCCGAGGTCGCGCTGGAGACGCCGCGCGCTTCGATGATCGCCGCGCCGCGCTTGCCCACCGTCGGCAGGAAGCTGTCGCGCAGCCAGGCCTGGTCGGTGATGACCTGCTCGATCGGCTTGCCATTGATGCGCGCGTTGCGGAAGTCGGAGAACATGGTCGGCGAGTGGTTGCCGTAGATCACCAGGTCGTGCACCGCGGTGATCGGCACGCCGGCCTTCTTGGCGATCTGGGCCACGGCGCGGTTCTGGTCGAGCCGGGTCATGGCGGTGAAGCGCGAGCGCGGCAGGCGCTTGGCCTGGTTGGCGGCGATCATGCAGTTGGTGTTGCACGGGTTGCCGACCACGGCGATGCGGCAGTCGTCGGCGGCGACGGCGTCGATCGCCTGGCCCTGGCCGATGAAGATCTTGCCGTTGTCCTTGAGCAGGTCGGCGCGCTCCATGCCCGGGCCGCGCGGCTTGCTGCCGACCAGCAGGCACCAGTTGGCGTCCTTGAAGGCGACCTCTGGCTTGTCGCACAGCTCCAGGCCGTGCAGCAGGGGGAAGGCGCAGTCTTCCAGTTCCATCGCCACGCCCTTGAGCGCGGCCTGGACCTTCTCGACCGGCACTTCGAGCAGCTGCAGGATGACGGGCTGATCCTTGCCGAAGATGGCGCCATTGGCGATGCGCGGCAGGAGGGAGTAGCAGATCTGACCGGCGGCGCCGGTGACGGCGACACGGATGGGCTTGGGCATGGGAACCTCGGAGGTGAGGGCGGCAGGATGCGTCTGCGGACGGCTCTGCCAGTACCGACTGCCGGGTGACACTACGCATGTGCGAGCTAGCCTGCGGGCGTGCCGGTAGCCAACCAGATCGTCGTCGAGGTGCAGGAGCGGGTGCGGGCCGAGGCCAAGCGCCGCGGCGTGCGCTGGACCACCCAGCGCCAGGTCATCGTCGAGCAGTTCCTGCTCGCCGGCGAGCACCTCACCGCCGACGAGCTGCTGGCGCGTTCGCGCGAGGTCGACGCCGCGATCGGCGCCGCCACCGTCTACCGCACGCTCAACCTGCTGGTCGAGATCGGGGTCGCCCAGCGCGTCCGTCTCGGCGGCGGCTCGGCCAGCTTCGAACCGGTCCTCGGCCGCGCCCACCACGACCACCTCATCTGCCTGGCCTGCGGCATGGTCGTCGAGTTCGAGGACGAGGGCATCGAGAAGCGCCAGAACGCCATCGCCAAGAAGCACGGCTTCGTCCTGCGCCACCACCGCCTGGAGATGTTCGGCCTGTGCCCGCCTTGCCAGGAGCGGTTGGCGAAGGAGTAGGTTGCGGGCTGGTGGCTGGCCGCTGGCTGGCCGCTGGCTGCTGGTGGCCATCCAGCCAGTAGCTGAAAGCTGAAGGCTGGTATGGCGCAAACCCCGGCTCGGGCAGAGCCCTCGCCTTCGCTCGGCGCCGACTCCCCGCCCGGGGAGTCGCGTCGGCTGCGCCGATGCCCTCGCTCACCAAACGAAAAACCCCCGCCTATCGGCGAGGGTCGTTCGTTGGTGGCCGCGGCCGGAATCGAACCAGCGACACGCGGATTTTCAATCCGCTGCTCTACCAGCTGAGCTACGCGGCCAGCGCAGTCAGAGGGCGGGACGTTATTGCTCCGGCGGCGGGCGCAAGTCCGGACGGACGACGGGAAAGCCGTTCCGCCACCAGCGCCAGGGCTTCGCCGACCAGCGCGGACCGGCGTATTCCACGCCCACCCGGGGCCCGCGGCGCAGACGAGGCGACGGCGCCAGCGGGGGCAGCAGTTCAAGCGCCTCGCCGAGCCGCGTACCGTTGAGCTTCCCGTCGATGCCGAGCTGCCGCGTCACCTTTCCAGGCCCGTTGCTACGCCGCGGATCGCTGCCGGGCATCTCCACGCCGCGGATCAACACCGCCGCCGGTTCGTCGATCTCGTCGCACACCAGGTTCAGCATCCAGTGCATGCCATAGCACAGGTAGACGTAGACCGTGCCGGATTCGCGGAACAGCACATCGGTGCGCGGCGTCCGCCCCTTGCTGGCGTGGCAGGCGCGGTCGGCCAGCCCCTGGTAGGCTTCGGTCTCGGCGATCACCGCCTCCTGCTTCCGGAAACGCAGACGCCAGCCGATCAGGGCTGGCGCTGCGCGTACGGCCGAGGTCGCGAGAAGGCTACTTGGCGTCATTCAGCGCGGCGACGCCCGGCAGGACCTTGCCTTCGAGCAGTTCGAGGCTGGCGCCGCCGCCGGTCGAGCAGTGCGTGACCTGGCTCTCGATGCCGTACTTGGCCGCGGCGGTGGCGCTGTCGCCGCCGCCGATCACGGTCACCGCGCCGGCCTTGGTGGCCGCGGCGACGGCCAGGGCCATCGACTTGGTGCCGGCCTCGAACTTGGCGAACTCGAAGACGCCGGCCGGGCCGTTCCACACGATGGTCTTGGCGCGGGCGATGACGGCGGCGAACAGCTTGTTGGTCTCGGGACCGACATCGAGGCCCTGCCAGCCGGCGGGGATGCCGGTCTTGATGGTGGCGGCGCCGGTGTTGGCGTTGGCGTCGAACTTGTCGGCGGTGACCCAGTCGACCGGCAGGTGGATCTTCTTGCCCTTCTCCTGCGCCTTCTTGAGCAGTTCGGGCACGATCTTGGCGCCCTCCTCGTCGAACAGCGAGTCGCCGATCGCCATGCCGTCGCGGATCTTGAGGAAGGTGTAGGCCATGCCGCCGCCGATGATGATCTCATCGGCCTTGTCGAGCAGGTTGTTGATCAGCTGGATCTTGTCCTTCACCTTCGCGCCGCCGAGGATCGCCAGCAGCGGGCGCTTGGGCGCCTCGATCACCGCGGCGAAGGCATCGAGCTCCTTCTTCATCAGGAAGCCACCGGCCTTGACGGAGAGGTTGACGCCGACCATCGAGCTGTGCGCGCGGTGGGCGGTGCCGAAGGCGTCGTTGACGTAGATGTCGCCGAGCTTGCTCAGGCTGGCGCGGAAGGCCTCGACCTTGGCCGGGTCGGCCTTGATCTTCTCCTCGGTGCCGGTGGCCTTGTCCTTCTTGGTGATCTTGCCTTCCTCTTCGATGTAGAAGCGGACGTTCTCGAGCAGCAGGATCTGGCCCGGCTTGAGCGCGGCGGCGGCGCCCTCGGCCTTGGGTCCGACGCAGTCGTCGACGAACTGGACCGGCTTCTTGATCAGCTCGGCCAGCTTCTCGGCGACCGGCTTGAGCGAGTACTTGGCCTTCTTCTCGCCGTCCGGGCGGCCGAGGTGCGAGAGCAGCACCACCGAGGCGCCCTTGTCGAGGGCATACTGGATGGTCGGCAGCGCGGCGACGATGCGCTGGTTGTTGGTGATCGCTCCGGTCGTCTTGTCCTGCGGGACGTTGAAGTCGACGCGCATGACGACGCGCTTGCCGGCGAGGGCGACCTGATCGATGGACAGCTTGGCCATGGGATGCTCCTGAAGGGGATGAGCAGCGTGCCGGTCTGGCTGTTTGGGCAAGGGGGCTGCTGGGTTCGTGGTTCGTGGTTCGTCGTTCGTGGTTCCGAAGGCCCATTCCGTGCATGACACCTGCGGAACGACGAACCACGAACGACGAACCACGAACAGTGGCAATGCCTGCCTTTCCCCCATCCTGCCGCGCCATGCAGCACCTCCCGGCCATCTCGTTCATCGGCGGCGGCAACATGGCGACCGCCATGCTCAAGGGCCTCGCCGCCCTCTCGCCCCGGCCGCGCCTGACCGTGGCCGAGCCGATGGCCGAGAAGCGCGCCGCGTTGGCCGCGCTCGGCGCCGAGGTGGTGGCCGACAACGCGGTCGCAGTCGCGGCCGGCCGGCTCATCGTGCTGGCGATCAAGCCGCAGATGGCGGCGACAGTGGTGCCCGGCCTGGCCGCGACGTGGGCCCCGGACAAGGTGCTGGTCACCATCCTCGCCGGCGCCACCACGGCCAAGCTCGCCGCCTGGCTGCCGCCCGGCGCGCGCATCATCCGCGCCATGCCCAACACCCCGCTGGCGATCGGCCAGGGCATGGTCGGGCTGTGCCGCGGCGCGCACGCCAGCGCGGACGATCTCGCCCTCGCCGAGGCGCTCTTCGCGCCCAGCGGCAGGGTCCTGCGCCTGGCCGATGAATCGCGCATGGACGCGATCACCGCGGTCAGCGGCAGCGGGCCGGCCTACGTCTTCCGCACCGCCGAGGCGCTGGTCACCGCCGCCGAGGCGCGCGGCTTCACCCGTGCCGAGGCCGAGCTGCTGGTCGGCCAGACGCTCGCCGGCTCGGTTGCGTACCTGATGCAGCAGGGGGTCGGCCAGGCCGGCGCTCTGCGCCAAGCGGTGACCAGCCCGGGCGGGACCACGGCCGCGGCCCTGGCGGTCCTTGAAAAGGCCGATTTCACCGGGCTGTGGAGCGCAGCACTGGCGGCGGCGGAAGAGCGTGGCCGCGAGCTTGGCCGGGGCTGAGAAAGCTCCCCGGACGGAGCTTGCCTCTCGCGCCGACGGCTGACAGACTCGCGACCGCATGAGCGGTGCACTCGATGTCCTGGTTGTCGACGATCGTCCCGAGACGGTGCGGTTCCTGACCGAGTTCCTGCTCCAGCGCTGCCGTCGCGTCGACGTCGCTGCGAGCGTCAAGGAGGCGATGACGCTGATCACCCGCCGACATGCGGCGGGCGAGGGCTATAACCTCATCTTCAGTGATTTCGTGATGCCCGGGGCCGACGGTCTCAGCTTCCTGCGCGAGCTGCGCATGCGCAAAGAGGAGACTCCGTTCGTCTTCATCACCGGCTACCGTTCGCTGAATCCGGCACTCGACACCGAGGCCAAGCGGCTCGGCGTCCTCGCCATCCTCGACAAGCCGATCGAGCTGCGCGAGGTCGAGCAGCTGCTCAACCAGGCCACGGCCAGCTTCCGCCGCACCAAGGAGCAGTCCGGCGATGTGCCGTTCTTCGGCACCTCGCGCACCATGCGCCGGCCCATTGCGCCTTCCACCGCGCCGCCGACTCAGCCGTCCCAGGCACTGGAGCCGCGCAATCCCCCGTCCGCTCCGCCAGAGCCGCTGGCCATGCCGGCCATCTCCGCCTGGCAGGCTCCGGGCGCCGCGCTCGAACCGCGCCAGCCCGAGGCGCTCAAGCAGCAGAGCCTGCCTGAGGCGTTGCGGCCGCAGCCGGCGGCGCCGCCCCAGCCGGCCGTCCCCATGCAGGGCTACCAGCGCCGTCCGAGCGCGATCGTCGCAGTCGGCAGCACCACGGCGCGCATCCGCCGCGGCGTGAGCCCCACCGCTCCGCCGCAGCAGGGCACCGGTCGCGTCTCACGCATGGCGACGCCGCAGCCGGCGACCTCGTTCACCGCCCGCATCCGGCGGGGCGTCGAGGGCACCGGCGCGATCCGCAATCCCGCCGCCCGCACCGAGAGTGGCCGCATGATCACCTGCGCCAATTGCGCGAAATCGTTCCTCACCCTGGCCAAGGCCGAGGCCTACACCACGGTGTGCGTGCACTGCGGCCAGCTGCAGCGGATCGAACCGGCATAAGTCCAGCCTGGTCGTGTCCGTGGTGCGCGGAGTCCGTCTTGCGCCCTCCCGGTGCGTCGCAAGATCCCCCGCCGCCGCCTGCCCGGGTACGCCCCGGGCCATTCGCGGCCGAAGGCGGACCAGCCATGAGCGACAAGCACTTCCCCCTCGACCTCCAGCGCCTGCGGCAGCTGGCCGAGCGCTTCCCCACCCCGTTCTACCTCTACGACGAGGGGGCGATGCGCGCCAACGCCAAGCGGCTGGTCGCGGCGTTCAAGGACTTCCACGGCTTCCGCGAGCACTTCGCGGTCAAGGCCCTGCCCAATCCGTTCATCCTCAAGATCCTCGCCGAAGAGGGCTTCGGCGCCGACTGCGCCAGCCTGGCCGAGCTGATCCTGGCCGAGAAGGTCGGCCTGCGCGGCGAGAAGGTCATCCTCACCTCGAACGACACGCCGGCGCACGAGTTCGCCGCCGCCCGGAAGCTCGGCGCGCTGATCAATCTCGACGACATCAGCCATATCGACTTCCTCGCCGCCAACGTCGGCCTGCCCGAATACGTCTCGTGCCGCTACAACCCGGGCGCGCTCAAGGAAGGCAACGCCATCATCGGCAAGCCCGAGGAGGCCAAGTACGGCTTCACCCGCGAGCAGATCCTCGCCGGCTTCGCCCGCCTGCGCGACAAGGGCGTGCGCCGCTTCGGCCTGCACACCATGGTCGCCTCGAACGAGCTGAACGCCGACTACCACGTCGAGACGGCGCGCATCATCTTCAACCTGGCGGCCGAGCTGAAGGCCACGACCGGCGTGCGCGTCGAATCGGTGAACCTCGGCGGCGGCGCCGGCATCCCCTACCGCCCCGGCCAGAAGGCGCTCGACTACACCGTGCTGGCGCGCGGCATCCGCGCCGCCTACGACGAGATCGTGCGCCCCGCCGGCCTCGATCCGCTGGCCCTGCACCTGGAATGGGGCCGCGCCATCACCGGGCCGTACGGCTGGCTGGTGACCAAGGCGATCCACCGCAAGAGCATCTACCGCGAGTACGTCGGCGTCGACGCCTCGATGGCCGACCTCATGCGCCCCGGCATGTACGGCGCCTACCACCACGTCAGCGTGATCGGCAAGGAGGGCGCGCCCGCCACCGAGACCTACGACGTGACCGGCAGCCTGTGCGAGAACAACGACAAGTTCGCGGTGCAGCGCCAGCTGCCGCGCGTCGAGGTCGGCGACCTGCTCGCCATCCACGATGCCGGCGCGCATGGCCGCGCCATGGGCTTCAACTACAACGGCAAGCTGCGCTGCGGCGAGCTGCTGCTGCGCCCGGACGGCTCGGTGCTGCCGATCCGCCGCGCCGAGACCATCGACGACTACTTCGCCACCCTCGACTTCGCCGCCTGCGAAGGCTTCCGCTGAAAGACCTGCCATGCTCGCCCGCAATCCCGGACTCGCCAACCTCAAGGCCGGCTACCTCTTCCCCGAGATCGGCCGTCGCCGCCGCGAGTTCGCCGCCGCCAACCCGCAGGCGAAGATCATCAGCCTGGGCATCGGCAACACCACCGAGCCGCTGACCCCGCACATCGACGCCGGCCTGGTCGAGGGCGCGCGCCGCCTCGGCACCGTCGAGGGCTACAGCGGCTACGGCGACGAGCAGGGCATGACCCGGCTGCGCGAGCGCATCGCCGCCGCGCTCTACGCCGGCAAGGTCGCCGCCGACGAGGTCTTCGTCTCGGACGGCGCCAAGTGCGACATCGGCCGCCTGCAGCTGCTCTTCGGCCGCGGCGTCGAGGTCGCGGTGCAGGATCCGTCCTACCCGGTCTACGTCGACGGCTCGGTGCTGATCGGCGCCGCCGGCGCGTGGGGCGGCAGCGGCTACGCCGGCATCCGCTACCTGCCGTGCACCGCAGCGAACAACTATTTCCCCGACCTCGCCCAGATCCCGGCCAACGGCCTGGTCTACTTCTGCTCGCCCAACAACCCCACCGGCGCGGTCGCCGACCGGGCCCAGCTCACCGCCCTGGTCGCGGCGGCGCGCGCGAAGGGCGCGGTGATCGTGTATGACGCCGCCTACGCCGAGTACATCCGCGATCCCGGCCTGCCCAAGAGCATCTTCGAGATCCCCGGCGCCCGCGAGTGCGCCATCGAGGTGAACTCGTTCTCCAAGCCGGTCGGCTTCACCGGCGTCCGCCTCGGCTGGACGGTGGTGCCGAAGGAGCTGAAGTACGCCTCGGGCGAGAGCGTGTGGGCCGACTGGAACCGCATCTGCACCACGGTGTTCAACGGCGCCTCGAACATCGCCCAGCTCGGCGGCATCGCCGCGCTTGAGCCGGCCGGACTGGCGGAGATGAGCCAGATCACCGACTTCTACCTCGGCAACGCGGCGCTGATCCGCACCGCCCTGGGCAAGCTCGGCGTGCCGTGCATCGGCGGGGTCAACGCGCCGTACCTGTGGGCCCACTTCCCCGGCAGCACCAGCTGGGAGGTCTTCGCGCAGATCCTCGAGCAGTGCCACATCGTCACCACGCCCGGCTCGGGCTTCGGCCCGGCGGGCGAGGGCTTCATCCGCTTCTCCGCCTTCGGCCACCGCGCCGACGTCGAGGAGGCCTGCCGCCGGCTGCTCGGCTTCCAGCGCGGCAAGCCCGCCGCGGCGGCAAGCAAGTAGACCCTGGTTCCCATGCCGGGCGCGGGGTTATGCTCCCGCCATGGGCCGCATCGTCACCGTCACCGCCAATCCGCTGCTCGACCACATCGCTGAGATCCCGTGGCGGCATGGCACGGTGTCGCGCACCGCCGCCATCGTCCGGGCGGCCGGCGGCAAGGGCATCAATGTCGCCCGCGTCCTCGCGCGCCACGGCCACGACTGCACCGCGGTGTGCCTCGGTGGCGGCCACGAGGCCGATGAGCTGGTCCGGCTGGTCGCCGCCGACGGCATCAAGCCCGAGCTGGTGCGCACCGCCGCCCGCCTGCGCATCGGCTTCCAGGTCGCCGAGCAGCAGGCCGGCACCGTCGCCTGCATCGAGGAGGGCTTCCGTGTCACCACGGAAGAGCGCGAGCGCTTCGTCGCCGCGGTGGCTGCTGCGCTGCCCGGCGCCGCCCTGTGCATCATCAGCGGTTCGGTGCCGGATCTCGGCATGGACGATGTGTACCGTCGTCTCGCCGACGTCGTCGCGGCTGCTGGCGTGCCGTGCTGGCTCGACAGCTACGGCAAGCCGATCTTCGCCGCCCTGGCCGGGGCCAACCCGCCCGCGCTGGTCAAGCCGAACCGGCAGGAGTACGCTGGCGACCCGCATCCCTGGCTGGCGGCGCGCGAGCTGCACCTCACCGATGGTGGCGGCCAGGTGACGGTGCGCGCCCCCGAAGGCCGCTGGCGCGTCGTCCCGCCCGAGGTCTCCGAGGTCAATCCGATCGGCTCCGGCGACTGCTGGCTGGCCGGCTACGCCCACGGCCGGGTCAGCGGCTGGGATATTCCCCGCTCGCTCGCCTGGGCCGCTGCCGCCGGCGCCGCCAACGCCAGCCGCGTCGAAGTGGCGCGCATCGGGCCGGAGGACATCAAGCCGCTGGTCGACCGGGTGCAGGTGGTCCAGGCGCCTTAGGCGCAGGGCCGGCGGCTGTGCAATCCCCGCCGTCCTCTGGTTGACTGTCTGCCGATCAGAGCGACGCACTGGCGATGATGCGCCTCACGCTTCCGGGTTTCCTTGTGACATGCCTGCTGACGGGCCTCACCGCCGGCGATGCGGCCCCCCAGCTGCGTGTCCAGGCCGGCCAGCCCGGCGGCGCCAGCCTGGCGGCGGTCAGCGCCGACGGCCAGCTGCTTGCGACCAGCGGCAGCGACGGCCAGGTGCTGCTCTGGGAAGTGGCCAGCCGCATCGAGCTGGGTTCCATCGGCTCGCTCGCCGCTCCGGCCGCCGGGGTCGCCTGGTCTGGAGACGCGGTGCTGGCAGCCGACCAGGCCGGCGGGCTGCGCCGCTTCCCCATCGCCGGCGCGCCGACGACGGCCGAGCTCGGCGAGGCCTGCCACAGCCTCGCTGTCCTGCCCGACGGCCGCGCCGTCCTTGCCACCGCCAGCGGCATCGCCTGGTGGGATTCCGCAGGTGGGCAGATCACGCGGGTCAGGTTGGCGATCGCGCCGGTGCGCGCCCTGGCGGTGGCCGGCGACGGAGCCGTCTATGCGGTTGGCGATCGTGGGCTGGCCGGACTCGAGGCCGGAGCGGCGACCGCCCGGTTCGAACGCGCCGATCTGCCGTCCAAGGCCATCGCCGTAGCCCCCGACGGGCGCCGCCTGATCCTCGGCGCGGCCGACGGCATGCCGCTACGGCGGGTCGACCTCGTCGATCCCAAGGCCAGGCTGGTCATCCCTGGGAAAGCGCCTCCGCCTGGTGGCAAGCTGCTGCCCGGTACGGTGACCCCGCTGCTGGCAGGCCAGCAGACCACCGGCATCGTCTTCAGCACCGACCCATCGCTGGTGCTGACCGTGGGGGCGGTCTCGCAGGAGGTGCAGGTCGTCGCGCACACGCCGCCGCGGCTGGTGCGCTCGATCCGCCTCGACACCTGGCCCGACCGCCTGGTCCGCCTAGCCGGCTCGACCTATGTCATCGCCTCGCACCAGGAGAAGCGGCCGCGCTTCGCCGATCTGGCGGTCGGTCGGCTCGAAGCCGATCCGCGCCAGCGCCTGCGCTGGACTCTCGACCTCTGGTCGAGCGCAGACGGGCGCTGGCTGGTCCAGGCGGTCGACGGCGGCGAGCTGCGCATCTGGGATCTGGCGGCCGTGCGCCTGCACCGCCGCGTCCCCGCCCGCGACCGCAGCGGCGAGGGCTTCGCCCAGGCCTGCCTCGACCAGCGCCGCCGCCCCGACGGTCTGCTCGCCGTCGGCATGCAGTTCGAGCAGGACCGCAGCGACGTCTACAGCATCGACCTGATCGATCCGCTCGCTGGCCGCCGCATCGCCCGTCACCTGCTGCCGCGCGAGACCGGCTCGCCTACCGCCATCGCTTCGCTCGCCGACGGCATCCACGCGGTCACCTATCGCCAGGGGCCGGAGGACAGCACCGCGCCCGGCCTGGTCGTGCTGCCGTCGCAGGGTGCGCCGCGCCTCGCCGAGCTGAGTGGCGCATTCAAGGGCGAGCCGATGAGCGCCGCATTCGCCGAGGACGGCCGCATCGCCATCGGCGGGCTGCGCTGGCTTGGCGTCTGGCCGGCGGCCGGCGGCCAGGCCGCCTGGCGCCGCGAACTCG